>JAJTGL010000036.1 GCA_021297795.1 Planctomycetaceae bacterium | reverse complement strand
CGGTTGGCTTGGATTGACGTTCCTCGTGGCCCTGGGATTGGGCGCCACACGGTAGGAACGCCGTGCAGGCAGCCGGGCGGCTGCTACCTTGCAGTGATGCCAACGACCTCTCGGTTCTTCGTGCGGCCAACGCTTCTCGCCGCGACGATTCTCATCCACGCGTCTTTCGCGGCACCGCTCCACGCGATCGACCAGCCCCCGCAGTCCGCCACGGCGCCGCAGGCCGAGCCTGCGCCTACCACAGCGCCGACCACGGCGCCATCCACGCCCGCGAAGCCCGCGGTTCCGGCGAAGCGCGAACCCGCCGCACCGGACGCCGCGCTTGCGCCGCTCGCCTTCCTCGCTGGCCACTGGACGACGATGCTCCCGAACGGCATGGTGAGCGAGGAGATGTGGATGCCGGTGCGCGGCAAGTCGATGCTGGGCAGTTTCCGACAGACGCGGCCCGACGGAAACCCGGCGTTCTTCGAGTTCACGCAAGTCGTCGCGACCAAGGACGCTGTGATTCTCCGTCAGGTGCACCTTCACGGACAGTTCGACATCGACGAACGCCGCAAGGAACCGATGTTCCTGAAACTTGCGAAGGTCGAAGGCGACTCTGCCACCTTCGTCCCGATCGCAGATGGCGAGTTCGGTGAGGGATCGAAGTCGCACGCGGGCGACCTCGCGAACGTGACGTATGCACGCACGACCGCGGCCGATGGCACGGAGGCACTCACCCTCCGCATCGAGTCACGCCCGGTGAAGGATCCGAAGAACCCGGAGGCGGAACCGAAGCCACAGGTGATTGAAATCTCGATGCGCCGCGCGGAGTAAGTCCATGCCCGTCCCGTTTCGTCCAATGCACATGCAACGATCGCTTCGCAGCATCGTGACCGCCGCATTCGTCGCCCTTGCGGCCTTTTCCTCGGTCGTCGCGACCGCACACGCGTCTCAAGCGACTGCCACGGCGTCCGCACCCGCGCCTGCCCCCGCCCCCTACCGCGTCGGCATCTTCGTCAGTCCTCCGTTCGTGACGAAGGATGCGAAGGGCGAGTACTCGGGCTACGCGTGGGAGCTCTATTCGGCGGCCGAGCGTCGCCTCGAGATCAAGTCGGTGCCGCAGGAGTTCGCGACGTTCGCGGAGCTTCTCGACGCCGTCATCGCCGGAAAGATCGACATCGCGGTCACCGACATGTTCATCACCAGCGACCGCGAGCGACGGATGGAGTTCACCCATCCGATCGCCGACGGCGGCCTGCGCGTCATGGTCTCGACCGAGCGCGAGTCGCGGCTCGAGGCGATCTGGAACGACCTCGTCCATGACGGTCACGCGCGGATCCTCGGCTGGGGCGCCCTCATCGTGATCGCGCTCGCGATCCCGCTCGCCTTCTTCTGGCGGCACGTCGACAAGGATTTCCCGCAGAAGCCGCTCGATGCGTTCGCGGAGAGCCTCTATCGCCTCGTGGCCGTCACCATGAGCGGCAAGACCAAGGTCACCTCGGTATCGACGTGGCATACGAAGGTCTTTGCCGCGGCGTGGCTTGTGGTCGGCGTGAGCATCGTCGCGTACATCACGTCGAGCATCACGTCGGTGATGACGAAGCAGGCGTTGCGCGGCACCATCAACTCGGTGGCAGATCTCAACGGGCGGAACGTCGGAGTGATCACGGGGTCGCTTGGCGAGCAGTACTGCCGATCGAGCGGACTCGAGTCGACCTCCTATCCCACGCTCGAGAAGGCCGTCGAGGCGCTCATCGCCCACGATGTCGGCGCGGTTGTCGCCGACGGTCTCGCGCTCGAGGCGTACGACTATGCCAACCCGAAGCTCCCGATCACCGAGGTCGGTCCGATCTTCGACAAGCGCCGCTACGGGATCGGCCTCACGATGGGCAGCCCGCTGCGGCACCGGCTGAACATCGCGCTCGTCGAGCTCACCGAGTCGGGCACGACGGACAAGCTGTACACGAAGTACTTCGGCGGATAACAGCTGTTCAGCCGCGTTGATTTCGGCATTCGAACGAAAAGAGCCGGGCATCGAGGCGCATCGACTCCCGTTTCGGGAGATCCTTCGACTGGGCTTCGATGCCCTTGCAGAACACCTTCCGCGGCAACTCGTACTTCACCATGAACGCCTCCAAGACGCTCGGCCTGCTCGCTTCTCTCCTCTTTGCCAGCGGCATGGCTTCCGCGCAGTACTCGGTGCTGCGTGGCGGCTTCACGGGCAACCCGCCGTCCGCCGATGCGCTGGGCCCGCTCAACGTTGTGACCGCGGTCCAGGCGGGCGGACGGCATGCGCTCCTGTTACGAAACGACGGGCGCGTCGAGTGTTTCGGCTCGAATGCAACAGGACAGTGCAATGTGCCCAAGGACCTTCGCGACGGCTCGACGCGATCGATCGCGGTGACCGCATCCGGCGGCGACGGAGGCTTCGGCATCTGCGCCGCACTGACCGAGGATGCGGTAATCCGCGTTTGGGGAGACAACTTCATCTCCGGACAGACGACCGTCCCTCCCGCCGCGCAGGATCCGGACAATCCGGTCATCGCCATCAGCGCCGGCGGCGGGCAGGAATGGGGACACATGCTTGCGCTTCGGCAGGATCTCTCACTCGTCGCATGGGGGTCGCTGACGACGAGCCACGTGCCCGCGATGATCCAAGGCCACGTAGCGAAGATTGCGTCCGGCGTCCTGCACGGCTGCTGCGTGCTCACCGATGGCACCGTCACCGTGTTCGGACCAATGAACGACTCACTACACGCGGTGCCGTTGGCCGCGCGCGATCCATCGATACCGGTCAACGAGATCTCCTGCGGCCGGAACATGTATAGCTCCTATGCGGCCGCGCTTCGCGCAGATGGCGCCGTCGTCTGCTGGGGTGACGGACCATCCACGGGGCCGGTCGCCGACCCATCGCGACCATTCGTGCGCGTTGCCGCGCGTGTGGGAGGTGGTGTCGCGCTCCGTTCCGACGGCTCGATCGCAGGCTGGGGGTCCTCGATGCTGTCGACATTGCCCTCCTGCATCGGAAATGCGTTCTTCCCGGCGAAGGAGTTCGCCTACGGGTCGACCGTCGCCGTCGCGCTCGTGCCGGCGACCGACTGCGACCTCGATGGGTTGACCGATGCGTGCCCGCCGACCGCGACGCTGCAGTACACGGTCGATGACAACGGGCCTGCGAACTTCTCGACAATCCAGTCGGCGATCGACGCGGTGCCCTGCCACGGACGCGCGATCATCACCGTACGTGCGGGCACCTACACCGGCACCGGCGCCGCCGTGCTGGAGATCAATCGGAAGTCCATCGAGCTTCGCGCGGACGCTGGGGCAAGCGTCGTGATCGACGGTCAGCTCTCCCGCCGCTGCGCGATCCTGAGAGGCGACTCGCACGAGTCGCTCTGGGGCGGCGCGGTCCTCTCGACCGGCGCGTTGACGCCGACATTCACGAACTGCGACTTCGATCATTGCACCGCCCGCAATGGCGGCGCAGTCGCGCTCGGGGTCGACACCTCGGAATCCCAGCGACCACAACGCGCCGCATCATTCACTGGCTGCTCCTTCACCGCGAACGCAGCCTCGCCGCCAAGTGGCGCGGCAGGTGCCCTTTTCGCCAGCGCCGTCGCCGTCACGCTTCGCGACTGCACCTTCGAAGGAAACACGTCTCACGGCTGGGGCGGCGCCGCGTACCTCGAGGGCGGCATCGTCGAGGATTGCCAGTTCATCGGAAACGCCTCGGACTTCTCGGGTTCGCTGAGCGAGGCCGGAGGCCTCTTCATGGCGATTCGAAGCGGATTCCTCGGGACTGGTGTCATTCGGCGAACGCGCTTCGAGGGGAACTCGGCCGTTCGAAACGGCGCGCTGCGCGTGCAGTGGGCCTCCATGTACGGAGGTTTCCTCCGGGTTCGCTGACGGTGCGCGACTGCTTCTTCGAGGGAAACTGGTCGCCCTCGGGCCGCTCGATCTACGGGACCACGTTCACGCCCGCGCTCTTCGTCCTCGAGAACTGCTCTTTTGCCGAGTGCTGCCAGGTCTTTCCGCCGTTCGGATTCGTCGACGGCGGCGGTAACGCCTACGAACCGACATGCCCCGCCTGCATCGCCGACGTCGACTGCGACGGAGACGTCGGTGCTTCGGATCTCAGCGCCCTGCTCGCGACCTTCGGAACCGACGCCTCGCTGACCGACCTCGATGGCGACGGAACGGTCGGGGGCGCCGACCTCACCCTGCTTCTCGATATGTGGGGACCCTGCGCGAAGTAGTCCGCGCCGTCCGTCCGCGCCGCCCGTTACCGCCGCGCGGCGACGCTCTCGAGGATGCGCATCATCTTGAGCGCGAGGTTCGTGCGGTCGTAGTTCTGCGCACCCTTCAGGCACGAGGCGCGGAACTGATCGAGTTCCGCGGGGTTCTCCTTCAGCCGACGCAGCGCGGCGACGAGTTCGTCGACGTTCTCCGGCTCGAAGGGGATGCCCGCGTGCTCGTCGCGCACGATGTCGGCGCTCTCGCCCTCGACGCCGTGCAGGACCGGAAGGCCCATGCCCATCGACTCGAAGAGCTTCGACGGAATGACGGTGGTGAAGAGCTCCGCCTTCTGGAGGTGGATCACCGAGACGTCGAGGATCGACCAGTACCGCGGGACCTCGGCCTTCTTGACGCTGTCGATGAAGACCACGTTGTCGAGCTGCTTCTCGGCGGCCATGTCGCGCAGGAACTGCTTGCGCGCGCCGTCGCCGAGGAAGAGGAAGACGATGCCGGTGCCGCGCAGGTGCTCGGCGGCGGCGACGAGCGTCTCGAGGCCGTGGCAGAGCCCGTGCGTGCCGATGTAGCCGGCGACGAACTTGCCCTCGAGCCCGAGCTCCTTCGTCAGCGCGGCGTCCTTCGGCCGCGGCGTGAACTGCGAGATGTCGACGCCGTTGGTGACGATCTCGATCTTCGAGCCGTCGATCCCGCGCGAGATCAGGTTCTTCTTGAAGCTCTTGGTGACCGAGATCACCTTCGCGGCCTTCCGGTAGAGGAAGAGCTCGAGCTTCTCGAGCCACTCGATCGCACGCGCGTTCTTCATCGCACCGACGGCCTTGATGGTCTCGGGCCAGAGATCACGCAGCTCGAACACATACGGACGGAACTTCAGCCGGCTCGCCACGTACGCGGCGCACGCGGTGAAGAACTGCGGGCTCGTGCCGACGATCACGTCGACCCGGCGGATGAACAGGCTCGCGACGATCGCCGACACCATGTAGCTCTGGTAGTCGAGGATGCGGCGCACGAAGCCTTCGTTCGCCGTGATGTACGACCAGACTCGGACGACCTCGATTCCCTCCATCGTCTCGCGCTGCCACAGCCGGTTGCGGTAGCCGTCGAACACCTTGCCCTTCGGGAAGTTCGGCGCACAGGTGATCACGGTGACCTTGTGGCCGGCCTTCACCCATTCGCGGCAGTGCTCGAAGGTGCGGCTCGCGGGAGCGTTCACCTCTGGCGGGAAGTTGTCGGTGAGAAAGAGGACGTGCACGTGGACCTACTTCTGACCTACCAGTCGATGCGGGTGATACAGGAACGGGTCTCGAGCACCGCAACGATCTTCCGGTGATATCGGACAAGTCCGAACTCCGGATGAAAGGTTGTGGGCTCGAGGGACAGGTGGGCTCCGCAGGTTGAAAGCCTTGCGGCGCCTGGCTTTGGGACGATGTGGGAGCCAGCCGCGTCGGGCGGCTGCGCAGCCGGATGTGGCATCGCGCAGGGATTCCGGCGCGGAAGATGGGTCGCGTCGGCTGCCTCGACGCCGAGCAGGACCGCCTGCCGCCCGGCTTCGGATGGCGAAGCCTCCGGGTCGGCCGTGGTCGACTCGAGCGAGACATCCACCGCCAGATGGAAGTGCGCAACCGCGCGATGATCGACCATCGAGGAAGCCTCGACCGCATCGCGCACCGTGACGCCCCGGGCGTCGAAGATCCAGGTGCGGGTGTGCACGGGGCTCCCCGCGAGGCGGCGGTAGCCGTCGTGGCTGCAGGTCACCTCGATGCGTCGCCCGTCATCCACGATGCGGAGTCCGAAGGGCCGGGCGCGACGGGCGCAGCGGAAGCCGCCCCAGACCTCCGAGGAATCCTGTCCATCGATCGCGAGCGTGCTGTGGGCGGCGGTCCCCCGCTGCCGGGCGCGCTCCGGTCCGGTGCCGTACTCGCCCGTTCCCGAGTTGACGACGACGCGGCGTCCATCGAGCGAAAGCTCGAACGACAGCGTGTCGGCGTGCGCATGTCCCGGAAGATAGTCGGGTCCAACCGGGCCGACGTCGAGGATCGCGACCGCGCGCCCCATCGCGACGCGAATGAAGCCCGCATCGACGAAGTGCATCACGCCGTCGGGGAGTTCGACCGGTCCGCCAAAGCCGAGCCGCGCGGCGTACGCATCGAGTTCCGACGGACTCGGCGCGATTCCGATCGCGCTGTCGTTGAAGAACGACACCTCGCCATCGGGATGGCACATCGCCGCGAGGTATCGGCGCATGGGACGCACCCGCTCGTGGATCGCACGGCGATCGCGTTCGGCAAGCACACCGGGAAACGCACGCGCGACGTTTGCGAGATCGAGCATGTCCTCGACGGCCAGCGCGTGGTACATCGGCGAGCGCTCGAACTGCGCGCCGTCGGGAAGGATCTGCTCGTCGATCTCCTCGCGGAGGATCGAGATGCCCGTCGAGAGCCAGCGATCCGCTTCGGGACCCTCGAAGAAGAGCCCGGCGAGGACGAGGGCCTTCGCGTTGACGAAGAGATGGTTGCCCATCAGATGCCGCTCGAGCTTTCGCTCGAGCCAGCGCGCCTGCACGGCGAGGCTGTCGACCATGCCGGGAACAGGCTCGTTGCCGGCGAGGATCCACTTGATCCAGTTCACGATGCGCATCGACGTCGGATACGGCGACCATGCCGTCTTCCGCCTCGGCGGTGGGTTGTCGCGGATCCATCGCGCGATCAGCGCACGGTGCCACGCGTCGCGCGCCGCCGCGCCCTGCGCGCAGAGATCGTCGAAGTAGTGCAGGTTGTAGCGCCAGAGGATCGCGACGCCCGAGTCGTCCCAGCCGTGGTCCTCGAGATCGCGCTCCTCGTTGAGGAACACGAACCGCGTCGGACCGGTCATGCTCGCGCGCCGATGCGCGACCTCGACGAACGCACCGGTCGCCGCACGGCGGGACGGCGCGGGCCGGCGGTCGGGTTTCGGATATCCGAGCCGCTGCAGGAGCGCCTGGTGCACCCGCTCGCGCACCTGCACCGCGCGGAGATGCCGCACGGTGTGCCAGAGGCGGGAGAGTTTCGCGAGCTTGTCCATCGGTGCGGGCAAGTTGGCCGCCATGCGGCGCGGAAACGCCCCTCGAGCGTTCCCCGTGATCGGAACCGTGCGCTCAGGCGAGCAGCTTCTCGAGATGCGCGACGATGCGCTCGCTCGTCTTCCCGTCCCACAGCGGAGGAATGCCGCCCTTCTTCCAGTGTCCGGCGAAGAGGCGATCGAGCGCGGGCTTCAGTGCCGCCGGGTCGGTGCCGAGCAGGTCGTTCGTGCCGATCTCGCAGGTCTCGGGTCGCTCGGTGTTGTCGCGCAGCGTCATGCACGGCACGCCCATCACGGTCGTCTCCTCGGTGATACCGCCCGAGTCGGTGATGACCGCCTTCGCGTGCTTCACGAGCCAGTTGAACTCGAGATACGGCTGCGGATCGACGAGCTTGAGGCTGTCCGGGATCGCGCTGAACTCGCGCATCGTCTTCGCCGTGCGCGGATGCACCGGGAAGACCACCGGCTCGCCGCGCGTGCCGGCGATGATCGCGTCGAGCAGCTTCGTGAACTTGCTGCCCGAGTCGACGTTCGCCGGGCGGTGCATGGTCATCACGAAGTAGGCGCCGGGCTTGAGGCCGAGCTCGTCGAAGAACGCGGGCTTCGCGAGCCGCGGCATGTTCGCGAGCAGCGTGTCGATCATCGTGTTCCCGACGAAGAAGACCCGGTCGTCCGGGATCCCCGCGCCGCGGAGGTTCCGGTTCGCGTGCTCGCTCGTCGTGAAGAAGTAGTTCGTGATCGCGTCGGTGACCATCCGGTTGATCTCCTCCGGCATGGTCCAGTCGCCCGAGCGGATGCCCGCCTCGACGTGCGCGACCTTCACCCACAGCTTCTGCGCCGCGATCGCGCAGGCCATGGTGCTCGTCACGTCGCCGACGACGAGGCAGAGCGCGGGCTTCTTCTCGAGCAGCAGCTTCTCGTAGCGCGTCATGATCGACGCGGTCTGCTCGGCGTGCGAGCCCGAGCCGACCTCGAGATTGACATCGGGCGCGGGGATTCCGAGCTGGCGGAAGAAGTCGCCCGACATCTTCTCGTCGTAGTGCTGTCCGGTGTGGACGAGCCGGAAGCGCAGGCGTCCGCCCGCCTTCTCGCGCGCCTGGATCGCGTGGATGATCGGCGCGATCTTCATGAAGTTCGGGCGTGCGCCCGCAATGATGTCGACGAGGATGGTTCCGTCCGCGGTGCTCATGACGTTGCTCATCACTTGGCCCTCGCAAGGTCGGCGGCGAGGATGGTCGCGCGCCCGACCTCGATCAGTTCCTCGAACGGGATCGGCGACGGGCCGCCCTTCGCGACCGCCTGCACGAACGCCGCCGCGCAGCCCGACTGACCCTTGTCCTGGCGCCAGAGGTTCATCTTCTTGAAGCCCGGCCAGCCGAAGCCGGTGAGGCGGCGGTAGTTGTCCAGTTGCAGCACGCGTCCCTGCGCGAAGACTTCGAGTCGCTCCTTCGGGAAGCTCTTGCTGCCATTCGCGAGGTAGTGCACCGTACCGATCGAACCATCCGCGAAGCGGAGCTCGATCGAGACCGAGTCGGCCGACGGGCACTCCATCGTGTTGGTGCGGACGGCGGTGATCCGCTCGCCCGCGAGGAAGCGCAGGAGATCGATGAAGTGGCAGCCCTCGCCGACGATGCGGCCGCCGCCGACCTCGCGGTCCTGCGTCCAGTGCTCGGCGGGAATCGCGCCCGCGTTCACGGTCATCACGAAGGCCTTCGGCCCGCGCGCGCCCGCCATCAGCGACTTCATCTTGACGACCTGCGAGGCGAACCGGCGGTTGAAGCCGACCATCACGAGCGGCGCGCGGCCGCTCGCCGCGGCATCCGCGTGCGCGGCCTCGATCTCGGAGAGCTCGGCCTCGGTGAGCGCGATCGGCTTCTCGACGAAGATGTGCTTGCCCGCGCGCAGCGCCTTGATCACCATCGACGCGTGGTTGTCATGGCGCGTGGCGACGACGAGCGCGTTGACGGAGGAATCGGCGAAGACCGCGTCCGAATCGGTGGTCGTCTGCTCGAAGCCGTACTTGCGGCCCGCGTGCAGGCCGCTCACGCCGGCGGAGCTCGCGACCGTGCGCAGTCGCGCGCCTGCGGCCTTGAACGCCGGGATCAGGACGGCGGTCGCGTAGTTGCCACTGCCGACGAGGCCGATCGACGCTCCCGGCACCGAGGGCGCCGTGCGGGCATCGGCCGCGGGGATGTCGACGGTCGACTGACGCACCGCGGCATCGGTCTTCGCGGCCGCCGCCGGATACTCGAGCAGGATGCCGAGCGACGGACCGGCGCCGCCGACGAGGTCGTAGGCCTTCTCGGCCTCCTCGATCGCGAAGCGGTGCGAGATCAGCGGCTTCACGTCGAGCCGGCCGTCCGACATCATGTCGAGCACCGCCTCGAAGTTGCGCTGCTCGGTCCAGCGGACGAAGCCGACCGGATAGTCGTTGCCCTTCTCCTCGTAGTTCGGGTCGTAGCGGCCCGGGCCGTACGAGCAGGAGACCTGGAAGGTGATCTCCTTCTCGAAGAAGTCCGCGCGAGAGAGCTCGAGGCCCGTCACGCCGACGAGGACGATGCGGCCGCGCTTGCGGCACATGAGCGCCGCCTGGTGCATCGGTTCGTTCGACTTGGTGGCGGCGGTGATGATGACGCCGTCGACGCCGCGACCGCGCGAGAAGGCCTGCGCGGCCTTCACGGGATCCTCGCCGGCGGCGAGATTCACGGTTTCCGCGCCGAATTTCCGCGCGAGCGCCAGCTTCTCGGGATCGAAGTCGAGCCCCAGCACGCGGCATCCATGCGAGCGGAGGAGCTGCACGGTGACGAGTCCGATGAGGCCGAGTCCGGTGACGACGACGGTCTCGCCGAGCGTGGGGCCGACGAGCCGGATTCCCTGCAGCGCGATCGCGCCGAGCACGGTGAAGGCCGCCTCGTCGTCGGACACGTTGTCCGGAACGCGCGCGGTGAGATTGACCGGGACGCACACGGCCTCGGCGTGCTTGCCGTTCGACACGATGCGGTCGCCGGGTGCGTAGCCGACGAGGCCGGAACCGGCCTCGAGCACGCGACCGACGTTGCAGTATCCGAGCGGGAGCGGCTGATCGAGCTTGTTCAGCACCGACTCGATGGTGGGCATGAGGCCGTCGGTCTTGATCTTGTCGAGCACCATGCGCACCTTGTCGGGCTGCTGGCGCGCCTTCTCGATCCAGCCGGCCTTGCCGAAGTCGACGAGCATGCGCTCGGTTCCGACCGAGACCAGCGTGCGGGACGACCGGATGAGGAGGTGTCCGCGCTTGACGGCGGGACAGGGAACCTCGGCGACTTCGGTCTTGCCGTTCTTGAGCGACTGAAGGATCTGCTTCACTGGGAACCTCTGGTCTGGCGGCCATCCGCCGGGCGGGAAAGCGCGCTTCTATCGACACTTCCGACAGGCCACACTACGGCAAACCGATGATGGCAACGTGAATTCCCACGGCTCGGGCCGCTGGCGCATAACCGGCGCAGGTTCGCTGTCGTGCCATCCCTGATTCGACCGATACACTCGGCTTCCCGAGAAACGGAACCGCATGAACCCGCTTTCCGACGCACTGCTCACGCTGCGCGGCATCCGCGCCTACCAGAACTTCCTCCGGACGTCCGACAGGGCCTCGGCGGAGGAGATTCGCCGGAAGCAGTCAGAATGGCTCGGTGCCCTGCTGCGCCATGCGCACGCGAACGTCCCCTGGTACTCCGCGCGCTTCCGCGCCCACGGCGTGCGAGCGGACGGATCCGACCCGTTCGCCGAGCTCGCCAAGCTGCCCGTGCTGACGAAGGCCGAGGTCCGCGAGAATCACGCGGACTTCTGCGTTCCCGGCGTCGCGGCGAAGTCGATGAAGCTGGCCACGTCGGGCACGACCGGCGAACCCCTCGTCGCATACACCAGCCCGGATCAATGGGTGATCGAGCAGGCGACGGTGTGGCGCCAGTGGAAGTGGGCGGACTACAACTTCCGCGACCGGATCGCGATCTTCCGCAGCTACGCGCCGAAGCCGGGCGAGCCGTCGATCCGCATGGACCGGCTACGCAACTGGGCGTACTTCTCCGTCTTCAAGATGGACGACGCCTCCATCGCCGAATACGCGAAGTTCCTGCAGCGATGGAAACCGCGCTTCCTGCGCGGATATCCGTCGAGCCTGCTCCTCGTGGCGCAGCATGCCCTCCGGCACGGCTGGCGGCTGCCGGGCCTCAAGGCCGCGTTCGCCGCATCCGAGGCGGTGCCGCCCGAACTGCGCGAGACCCTGCGCGCGGCCTTCGGCATCGAGCTCTTCGACCACTACGGCCAGGCCGAGATCACCTGCATGTTCCACGACTGCGAGAAGCACGAGGGCATGCACGTCGACTGGGAGTACGGCTTCGTGGAGCTCCTGCCTTCCTCCGAGCCCGGCCTGCACCGGATCATCGCGACCAATCTGCACAACACGGCCATGCCGCTCCTGCGCTACGACACCGGCGACCTCGCGGTCGGCGGCTGGGAGAAGTGCAGCTGCGGCAGGACCGCGCCGCTTATCCGGGCCATCCGCGGCCGGAAGGACGACTTCCTGATCGCCAAGGACGGTTCCCGCATGGCGACCGTCAACCTCTACACCTACTTCTCGAAGCTCGGCGACCTCCAGCGGTTCCAGCTCTCGCAGTCGCAAGCCGGGGAACTTGTCGTGAACTTCGCGCTTTGGAGCGCCGATGACCTCGCCAAGCGCTCCGCACTCTCGGACAAGATCAGGCGCGAGCTCGAGGAGACCACCGGTCTCTCCGTGCGCGTGCCGGAACAGCCCGAGTTCGTGCAGACCCGCGAAGGAAAGTTCCCCGCGTTCATCCAGCGAATCGGCCGGTGATTCTCGACCTGCACACGCACACACGCCACTCGCACGACGGGTTCACCAGCCCGGACGAGCTGCTGGCCGCCTGCATCGCGCGGGGGGTCGGCGCGGTGGCCGTGACGGAACATGATCTCCCCTGCGCGGTCGATCCGGCACCATTCGCCGCGCGCGGGATCGAGCTCATCCCCGGCTGCGAGTTCACGGACGCCAACGACGCCCACATCGTCGGGCTCTTCGTGCGCAAGGGTCTCCCGATGCGGCTTCCTTCCGAGGCGATCCTCGACCACATCCGCGCGGAGGGCGGTCTCGCCGTCATGCCGCATCCGTGGAAGCCGGGCTCCGGCTTCATGGCGATGGGTGGCGACGCGCGCCTCGCGGGCCGGTTCGATTTCATCGAGTTCATCAACGGCGGCTGGCGCTCGGGCGAGCATGCGGACTCGATCGTCCGCCTCGCCTCGGAGCACGGCCTGCGCATGATCTCGTCCTCGGACTCGCACAAGGCGAGCCAGGTCGGGCTGTGCTGCACCCGCATCGCGACGGCGGCGAAGGGTGCGGGCGCACGCGCTGCGCTCGACAACGCGCGGCAGGAGGACATCGAGATGCTGATCGACCGACACGTGCTGGCCAAGCACGGCAGGCGCAGCAACGCCGTGCAGCGATCCGCGCCCTATCAGGCGCTTCTTCCGATCATCCCGCCGCGTCTGCGGCGGATGGTGAAGCTCGCGCGCTACCGTGCAGGGGCGGAGCGGCACGCGCGCCCACCGAACTTCGAACGCGTCGACGCGGGGTCGTCCACATGGTGAAGCCTTCCCGATTCGTCAGCGAACTCGAGCCCTACAAGATCACGCCTCAGGACGTGTGGTCTGCCGGGGCGCCCGAGGACCTGCTCAAGCTCGACTGGAACGAGTCGCCGCTCGACTTCGATCTGTACCGCGACGAACTTCGCCGCATCGCGAGCGAGCGCGGCATGGTCGCCTGGTATCCCGACTACCTCGCGCTCGAGCTGACCGACGAGCTCTCCCGCTTCACGGGCGTCGACGGCAACCTGATCCTCACCTTCCCGGGTTCGGACGTCGGCCTCGAGACGCTGTGTCGCGCGTACCTCGAGCCCGGCGACACCGTGCTCGCGCTCACACCGACCTACGAGAACTTCTTCGTCTACGTGCTCCAGACCGGCGCGAAGCTCGACAAGATGGACATCGCGCCGCCCTTCGCGCCGGACGTCGCCGCGATCGCCGCGCGCATCGAGGCGCTGGGCCCGGCGAAGGCGGCGTACATCGCGAGGCCGAACAATCCGTGCGGATACATGGTCTCGCGCGATACGATCGAGATGCTGGCCGCGCGCTTCCCCGACACGATGATCATCGTGGACGAGGCGTACATCGAGTTCGCCGACGAGCCTTCGTGCGCATCGCTCGTCGAGCGGCTCCCGAACATCGTGGTGGCGCGGACCTTCTCCAAGGCCTTCGGCATGGCCGGCCTGCGCCTCGGGTACTTCTGCGCCTCGCTCGAGGTCGTCAACACCGTCAACAAGATCCGCAATGGCAAGAACATCTCGATGTTCGCGCAACGCCTCGGACTGCACGCGCTGCGCAACTATGGGCGGATCGCGGCATGGATCGCCGACGTCAAGGCGTCGCGCGCCCGCTTCGGCGAGTGGTGCAGGCAGAACAGCCTCACGTGCTACCCGAGCCACGGCAACTTCGTGCTGTTCAAGGTGGGACGACCCAACGAGGTGTGCAGCGCCCTCAAGGCCGAGGGCATCTACGTGCGCAACCGCAACGCCATGCTGCCTGGATGCGTCCGGGCCACGATGGGCTCCCGCGAGCACACCGACCGCCTCATCGCATCGCTGACGAGGATGCGCGAGTATCTGTGAGCGGATGAGGGACGGCGCCCGTTCCCCGGGTACCCTGACGGCATGCCGCGAACTCTCCTCCTCTGCGCGTTGCTCGCGCTCGCATCCGCATCCGGCCCGGCGCGTGCCATCGATGACGCGGCGCCGAAGCCGTCGACGACCATCCCCAGGATCGACCCGGAGGCGATCCGCGCCGACATCGCGACGCTCGCTTCCGACGACTTCAAGGGACGCTCCTTCCGAAGCGAGGAGGCGCGGCGTGCGGCGCAATGGATCGCCGACGAGCTCGCCGCCGCAGGCGCGAAGCCGCTCGTGAAGGGCACCGATGGCACCGCGTCGATGCTTGTCCCGATCGGCCGCATGCCAACGGCCGCGCCGAACGTGGTGGCGTGGATTCCGCCCGCGGGGAAGAACCCGAGCGGCGAGTACATCCTCGTCACCGCGCACTACGACCATCTCCCGCCGAAGTCCGGCGCGAAGGAGGGCGAGGATGCGATCTACAACGGCGCCGACGACAACGCGAGCGGCGTGTCGGGCATGATCGCGGTGGCGAACGCCATGCGCGCCGACGCGCTCGACGTCGGTGTCGTCTTCGTCGCGTTCACCGGCGAGGAGGCGGGGCTCGTCGGAAGCCGCGCGTTCGTCGAGGAAGAGACCGTTCCGCTCGCGCGGATCCGCGGCGTCTTCAACATGGACATGATCTCGCGGCAACCCGACGGCGCGATCCGCCTCGACGGTGGTCCGAAGGGGAAGCCGCTCGTCGACATCCTCGTGCGCATCGCGCCCGAGGTCCCGATCGAGATGAAGGTCGACACGCATCCCGACTGGCTCGACCGGAGCGACCAGGGCGCGTTCCTGCGCGTCGGGATCCCGGCGGTGCTCTTCAGCTGCGAGGACCACGAGGACTACCACCAGGTGTCGGATCACGCCGACAAGGCCGATCCGGTGCTTGCGGCGAAGGTGTCGGCGCTCGTCGTCGGCGCCGTGCGCACCTACGCCCGCGAGATGCAGCCGCGCTTCGACCGGTCGCCGATCCTCGCCGAGGACGGCACCCAACGCCGCGCGATCCGCGTCGGCCGCACCATGCCGAACGCGCCGTACTGGAAGCCGGCCACGCGCCGAAGCCCCGACCGCGGGCTCGATGCGGCGATCCTCGACGAACTCGCGAAGCGCACGGGGCTCCGCGTCGAGGAGAAGTCGGTGCCGGTGGGCGGCGAACTGGCGGCGCTCGAGGCGGGCGAGATCGATCTCGTCGCGAACGGCTGGAACATGGCCGCCGCGGCGCCCGACCCGACGAAGTTCCGTGCGGTGGAGTTGTTCACCTCGAGCGGCATCGCCGCGCTCGTCGCGAAGGAAGGCCCGACCGCGGATCTCGCCACGCTCGCCGGCAAGCGCATCGTCGTGCGACCGGGCACGGTGGCCGAGACGTGGATCCTCGCGCAGGATCCACCGATCGCGCACACCACCTCGACCGAGCCCGATGGGGCGATCGTCGGCAGGATCGAGAAGGGCGAGCTCGATGCGTATCTCTGCGACACGCTCGCCGCGCGCGCGCGACTGGAGCGCAGCACGTCGCTCAAGGTCGTCGCGCTGGCGACGGGCGAGAACGCGTTCCTTCTGCGCGCCGCCGACAGCGCGATCTCCGAGCGTCTCTCGGCCGCGCTCGCATCGTGCGCGACGGACGGCACCGCGCGGACGCTGCGCACGAAGTACCTTGGTGAGGAAGCCACGAAGGAAGCCACGAAGGAAGCCACGAAGGAAGCCACGAAGTGAGTCAAGGGCCGGAATCCCCATCTCCTGCAAAGGCGGGAATCCCCGTCGGACATCCCCCCCTCGATCCATCGAAGGGCGATCCCGCAGACCAGGATGTGTCGCGCTGTCCATTCATGCGCGCGTTCAACGGCGCGCTGGATGCGTTCCGCGCGCTCGGACCGGCGGCGCCGCCGAAGACACAGGTCTCGGGAGAAGACAGCGGTCTCATGAGCGCTGGACAACCGGATGACGCGCGCACGAAGGACAGCGACGCACAGCGATCCGGCTGAAGTTGGCACCACCGCCACGTGAGGCGCGCACAACCCGCGCGGAAGCGCTGCAGGCACTCGAGCCACACGGCGATGCACGACTTGCGGATGAGCGGCGGGAAAGGACGCGCTCGCGTGTGTTTTCCACACGCGGCATTCGCGAAAACTTTTTGCCGGAAAGGCGGGAGGCGTGACGGAGCCGCGGTAGTTTCGCCATCCGAGGACTCCATGCCACCGAAGCGCACCAGATCTTCCGCTCCCGCACGCGCCCGACAGATCGCGGCGAATACCGCCATTCTCTTCGCGGCTCTCGTGGCGTTCATCGCCTTCCGCTCCACCTTCGCCGCACCGCACGACGGGATCGAGGAGGGCGCGGAGCGTCGGCAGATGCCACCGTTCGCGATCCTCGAGAGGGCGACCGACTACGTGCGCGACGTCGCGCGCCGCAGTGCGGTCGGTACTGCAACGTTCAGCGTGATCGGGCTTCCCGACACACAGAACTATGCGAGCGACTTCCCGCAGATCTTCACCGCACAGACGAACTGGGTGGCGGCGAACCGCTCCGCACTCGACGTGCGCTTCGTATCGCACTACGGCGACATCGTGAACAACGCCGACCAGGCGTTTCAGTGGGCGAACGCGAACGCGTCGATGTCGCTCCTCGATGGAGCGAGCATCCCCTACGGCGTCTGCCCGGGCAACCACGACATCACGAGCTCGGGCACGCCCGGTCAACCCTACATCCCGCAGAACTACCTCGCGAACTTCGGCCCGCAGCGATTCGCGGGCGAGCCTTGGTTCGGCGGATCCTCGCCCTCGGGCCTGTCGACCTACGCCTACTTCAGCGCGGGCGGCGTCCCATTCATCCACCTGCATCTCGACTGCGAGACGCCGGTCGCCGAGCTCACGTGGGCGCAGTCCGTCCTCGACGCGCATCGCGACCGACCCGCGATGCTCACCACCCACCGCTACCTGCAGGATGCCGAGGACTACACAAGCGGCGTACCCATCGTGCCGTCGGGTCGTTTCCCCGCGTCGTGGTACGCCATCGAGGGCCTCTACAACCCGAACGGCATCCAGGCCGAGGACTTCTTCCAGTGGTTCATCCGCCGGAACGCGAACGTCTTCCTCGTGACCTGCGGCCACTTTCACGAGGAGTTCCGCCAGACCTCAACGAACGTCGCGGGTAAGCCCGTGCACGAGGTGCTCGCCGACTTCCAGGATGATCCGAACGGCGGCGACGGATGGCTGCGCATCATGCGCTTCGACACGTTCGCCAACACAATCGATGTCGACACCTACTCGCCCACACTCCAGGCCGTCCGTACCGCGCCCGAGAGCGACTTCAACCTGCCCGTCGTCTTCGATGACTACCGGCTGGCCGAAGGCGCCCGCTTCAAGGCTTTCCAGCAGGGAATCGCGGGCTACGCCGGCACACAGGACACGTGGATCAATCAAGACAGCCCGAACACGAGCTACGGCAACAACGACACGCGATGGGTGGACGACGACACCGCGAACTCGCTGTTCGCGGACTACCGGGGCCAGGGGCTTGTGCGCTTCGACGGCGCGATCGGCGCGAACGGCGTGCCCGCGGGGTCGACGATCGTCAAGGCGACGCTCGTCCTCGACATCGCCGACGACATCGATACGCCGCTCTTCAATCCACTCTTCTTCGTCCATCCGGTGATTCGATCGTGGGACGAGGGCTCGACGTGGAACTCGCTCTCGGGCGGTTTGACGGTGGGTGCCGATCTCCTTCCCGCAATCGGCCAGTTCCTTGGCGACAACGTGCCGAACTCGGAGTCGATGCGCCGACTCGACGTCACTGCGACCGTTGCGTCGTGGTCGGCGGGTGCACCCAACCACGGATTCGCGATTCTCCCGCAGATCATCAGCGGCAACGATGATGGCATCGAAATCTGGACGAGCGAGTCGGGCAACCCGCTGCTCCGTCCGCGACTCGAGGTGACCTACATCCCTCCGACCGCGACCAACGTCGCGGATCTCGACGACGACGGCTTCGTCGCAGGCAGCGACCTCGCGCTTCTTCTCGCCGCGTGGGGCACGCCAAGCCCCACCGCGGACCTCGACGATGATGGCTCGGTCGACGCGCAGGATCTTGCGATCATGCTGTCGAACTGGGGCTGAGGTGCGTCACGCGATGAGGTCGTCGACGACCTTGCCGTGCACGTCGGTCAGCCGGTACTGCCTGCCCTGATGGCGGTACGTCAGACGCTCGTGATCGATGCCGCAGAGGCGCAGCACCGTGGCCTGCATGTCGTGGACGTGCACGGGGTCCTTCGCGATGTTCCAGCCGAAG
The DNA here is from genome assembly GCA_021297795.1 of Planctomycetaceae bacterium. Classification (GTDB taxonomy): domain Bacteria; phylum Planctomycetota; class Phycisphaerae; order Phycisphaerales; family SM1A02; genus QWPT01. The sequence goes on along the minus strand of JAJTGL010000036.1, from coordinate 8,945 downwards.
TCGTCGGTGGCACCGTGGACGTGTCCGGCACGTACGCCGCCACCGGCCATCCACATCGAGTACGCGCGGCCGAAGTGATCGCGGCCCGAGGGGTTGCCCGAGTCGCCCTGGCCGAACGGCGTGCGGCCGAACTCGCCCATCCAGAGGACAAGCGTGTCGTCGAGGAGCCCACGCTGCTTGAGGTCGCGAACGAGCGCGGCGCTCGGCTGGTCGGTGTCGCGGCACTGGACGGCGAGGTGCGTGTGGAGGTTGCCGTGCTGGTCCCAGCCCGAGTGCATCAACTGCACGAACCGCACGCCTCGCTCGGCAAGCCGGCGCGCGATCAGGCAGTTGTTGGCGAACGTGCCCGGAACGAGCGCGTCGGGACCGTACATCTCGACCACCGACTTCGGCTCGTCGGCGAAGTCGAGGAGATCCGGCACGCTCGCCTGCATGCGGAAGGCCATCTCGTACTGGGCGATGCGCGTGTCGATCGCGGCATCGTGACCGGTGGCCGCCGCGCGGAGGCGGTTCAGGCCCGCGAGGCCGGAGAGCAGCTCGCGCCGCGAGGCGCGCGAGACGTTCTCGGGATTCGAGAGATACGGCACCGGATCGGCACCCGGACGGAAGCGCACGCCCTGGTGACGACCGGGAAGGAACCCGTTCGACCAGTAGTGCTCGTAGAAGAGCTGACCGCAGCTCTTCTCGCGGTCGGACGACGTGAGGACGACGAAGCTGGGCAGCTCCTCGCACTCGGTGCCGAGTCCGTACGCGAGCCACGAACCCATCGCAGGGCGACCTGGCTGCTGCGAGCCGGTCATGAAGAACGTGACGCCGGGCGAGTGGTTGACGGCCTCGGTGTGCATCGAGCGGACGAGGCAGATGTCGTCGGCGATCCCTCCGATCCCCGGCAGGAGTTCGCTGATCTCGATTCCCGACGCGCCGCACTTCCGGAACGGCTTGATCGCAGGCAGCGCCGGCCACTTCGCGTAGCCGGACGACATCGTCGAGAGCCTCGTCGCGCCGCGCACCGATTCGGGGATGTCGCTTCCCGCGAAGCGCGCGAGCGCTGGCTTCGGGTCGAACAGATCGACATGCGACGGACCGCCGCCCTGCCAGAGGCAGATGATGCGCTTCGCCTTCGCGGCGCAGTGCGGAAGCCCGGACAGCGCACCTACACCCGTGCCGGCAGCCGATGCGACGCTGCCGGCACCCGCGGCGAGAGCGGCACCCTTGGACTCGCCCGCGAGGAGCGACGCCAGCGCGATACCGCCGATCCCGTGGATCGATGAACGGAGGAAATGCCGGCGCGTCGGGTCACTCACGGGTCATCGCCTCGTCGAGATTGAGGATCGCAAGACATGCCGCGGCGAGCGCCGGGTCGGCGACGACGCCCGCTCCGGCGCCGGTATCCGCGCCGTGCGCCGCATCGGAGAGGAGCGCGCGCTGCGACGCGAGAAGTTCCTCGAGCGCCGCGCGCTCGCGTGGTTCGGGTTCGCGCGCGGTCACATGCTCGAACGCCCGCGCGAGTCGCTCGCCGTCGTTGTCGGCCTCGACGGCGACGCGGGCGGCAAGCGCGCCCGCCGCCTCGGTCCACGTCGGGTCGTTGAGCATCGTGAGCGCGTGGAGCGGCGACGCCGTCACCGTGGCCCGCACCGTGCAGCGTTGGCGCTGCGAGGCATCGAACATGTTGGCGGGTGCGATGGTGCGCCGCCAGAACGTGTAGATGCTGCGTCGATGGAGGTCGGCGCCCGACGAGGTCGGATACGTGAAGTCGCGCTCCTTCGTGATCGCAAGCGGCTCCCACACGTTCGTCGGTTGCAGCGGATAGACGGGGGCGCCACCCGCCTTCTCGACGAGAAGGCCGCTCGCCGCAAGCGCCATGTCGCGCAGCACCATCGCGGGCATCCGAAACCGTGGCGCCCGCGCGAGGAGCCGATTGTCGGGATCCCGCGCAAGGATCTCCGCGGAGGCGTGGCTCGACTGCCGGTACGTGCGGCTCGTGACGATCCAACGATGGAGCCGCTTCATGCTCCAGCCATCCTCGCGGAAGCGCACCGCGAGCGTGTCGAGCACATCCTGATGGATCGGCCGATCGCCCTGTACACCGAAGTCCTCGGGCGTGCGCACGAGCCCGTCGCCGAAGAAGACCTGCCACGCGCGGTTCACCGCGACGCGGGCAACCAGCGGGTTGTCCGGCATGAAGAGCCACCGCGCGAGCCCCAGCCGGTCGCGCGGTGCACCGGGCGGGAGCGGCGGAAGGAACGCGGGCGTCGCGAACGCGACCTTCTCGCCGGGCGCGAGATATTCGCCGCGCGAGAGGATGCGCGTTTCGCGCGTCGCATCGTCCGACATGGTCATCACGCGCGGCCACTCCTCGCGCAGGAAGCGGTCGAGCTCGGCCCGCACGGGATCGCGCCGGGCCGCGTCGTCACCGGCCGCCGCGACCGCCGCCTCGAGTTCGGCCCGACGCGCGCGCTGCGCGTCGCTCGCAGGCTCGATCCACGGACGCGCAAGCCGGAAGCGACCGTCGGCATGGTCGACGATGCCCGACTCGGGCACGCGGTTGAACGCGTCGAGCAGCGCGTAGTAGTCGCGCTGGGTGATCGGGTCGTACTTGTGATCGTGGCACTGCGCGCACGACGCCGTGAGACCCAGCCACGTCGTCGCGGTCGCGTCGACGCGGTCGAACATCGCGATCCAGCGGTTCTCCTCGGGGATCGCCCCGCCCTCGCCGTTCAGGAGATGGTTGCGGAGGAACGCCGTCGCGACGCGCGATGCATCCGTGGCGCCCTCGACGAGATCACCCGCGAGCATCCACGTCGACATCCGGTCGAACGGCATGTCCTCGTTGAGGCTGCGCACGAGCCAATCGCGCCACATCCACTGGAACGTGTCGCCATCCTGCTGGAACCCGTTCGAGTCGGCGTACCGCGCGGCGTCGAGCCACGGGAGCGCCTGCTTCTCGCCGTACCGCGGACTCGCGAGCAGCCGGTCGACCACCCGTTCGTAGGCGTCGGGCCGCCGATCGGCGACGAAGGCCTCGACCTCCGCCTCGGTCGGTGGAAGCCCCGTGAGATCGAGCGTCACGCGTCGAAGAAGCGTCGTGCGATCGGCCTCGGGCGAGAGCGCGAGTCCCTCGCGCGCGAGCCTCGCGCCGACGAGTGCGTCGATGATCGCGCCCATCGACTCGGTCGCCTCGGTTCTTTCACCGGCCACCGTCGACGATGTGGGCGGCACATACGCCCAGTGGGGCTCGTAGCGCGCGCCCTCCGCGATCCACCGCTCGAGCAGCCGACGCTCCGTGTCGTCCAGCGCGCGGTGCGACTCGGGCGGCGGCATCACGGTCCCGATGTCCGTCGAGCGAATCCGTGCGACCAGGGCGCTCAGGCCCGGCCTCCCCGGCACGATCGCGCGCGACGCGAGCGCCGAGTCGCGCTCGTCGAGGCGGAGCCCGGCCTTTCGTTGCGCCGCATCGACGCCGTGGCAGTGGAAGCACTTCTCGGAGAGGATCGGCCGTACCGCGCGATCGAAGGAAACCGGGTCGGGCTCGACCGAGGCGAACCGCACGCCCCCGCGCGGGTCGATCGTCGCGAGACCATGCACTCCTGCCGCCGCCGCGAGGGCGACGACCAGCGTGAGGGCGGCGGCAACGCGCGCGGACATGTCCCGAGTGTGGCAGATCCCGCCGACCGCGCCAAGGTGCGAGGAGCGATTTCGCCCTCTCCCGTACCATCGCGGCCATGGACCGCAGCGACCTCGCCACGCGCGTCGAACTCCTCCGTCGGCTTGCCGATCGGGCCGATGCGATCGCGCTCACGCACTTCCAGCGCGTCGACCTCCGGACGATGTCGAAGGCCGATGCCACGCCGGTCACCGAGGCGGACCTCGCCATCGAAGCCATGGTGCGCGAGGAGATCCGCCGGGCATGGCCGAGCGACGCGATCCTCGGAGAAGAACACGGCGAGGAACACGGCGAGGAACACGGCAACACCGCGAGACCTGGCAGCTTCCGCTGGGTCATCGATCCGATCGACGGCACGGTGGGCTTCTCGAACGGCATCCCGATCTTCTCCACCTTGATCGGGCTCGAGTTCGAGGGGCGCGTCGTGGCGGGCGCCTGCTCGATGGCTGCGCTCGGAGAACGCGTCTGGGCCGCCCGGGGAATGGGGGCAACGTGGGAACGGGTCGGACGCGCGCCCGTCCCCGCGCGCGTGCGCGCATGCGCGCGACTCGGCGACGCACTGATCTGCACGACGGGCGTCGAGTACTTCGAGGAGAGCGGCACCACGGACGCCCTGCTCCGGGTCGCACGCACCGCGCGCCGTGTCCGGGGTATCGGCGACAGCTACGGCGGCATGCTGGTCGCGACGGGCCGCGCGGACGGATGGCTCGATCCGGTCATGTACCCGTGGGATTCAGGCCCGTTCCCCGTGATTCTCGCGGAGGCTGGCGGCATCTTCACCGACTGGCACGGACGCGAGGACATCCGCGGCGGGAGCGCGCTCGCCGCATGTCCGGCGCTGCATCACGAGCTCCTCAAGCTGGTTACGCGTTGATGCGCCGGAGTGGCCGCTCCGCCGCGCCCCCATCGTCGAGCGAACAAGTTACAAATATGTACCGCGTTGCTTGACATCGCCTGATCACGCGACACGGTGCAACCGCGGGCTGTCCCCCCGCGTGCCCCGAGAGTTCCTGTCCCCCATCCTGCGGTTTCCACCCGAAATGCCGTCCCTGTCGACGGGCCTCTGTCCTTTGCGTGGCGTCCATGTCGGACACACCAAGGCCCGCGCCCTCGCTGGGTCTGTCCAAAACGGCGGCTTCCCCGCGGGACCAGTCCTGAAAGACCCTGATGCGCACTGTTTCCACTTCTGTCCTTCTCGCGCTCGCCCCCGTCGCCGCATTCGCCTCGTCCGCCAACGCTGCGATCTTCGTCTCCACCGGTCAGACCGGCGCGCAGGTGCAGTGCGACATCAACCACACGCAGCACTGGACCTACTCGGTGTCGCAGGATGTCAACGACATCGTCGGCGCTCTGCTCACGATGAAGCGCGGCCCGGCGACCTCGGCCACGATCAGCTTCGTGATCTATGAAGGCGTCTTCGCCGATTTCGCGCTCGCGACGAACCTCCTCTCGGTCACGCTGAATCCCTCCGATTTCACGCAGAACTGGACGCCCGTCCCGTTCTCGGCGCCGCCGATCAGCCTGCTCGCAGGCCGCACCTACACGGCCGTCCTCTACTCGAACGCCGTTGATTCGCAGAGCGAGGCCTACTTCATCAAGGGCGGCTCCGAGACGCCGCTTGCGTTCGTCGATGAGTCGGGAAATCCGGTGGAGGGCGGCGGAGAGATCACGCCTCCGGTGCCTGCTCCGGGCGCGATCGCGCTCCTCGGCCTCGCGGGACTCGTCGCCCGTCGTCGTCGCTGAGCGACGCGGCGGACGGCCGCTGAGAACGGACACCGCATGGTTTCGCCCAGGGCAGCGTTGCTGCGCCTGGTCCGGTGCGTCGTGCGTGCTGCACGCTGCGACGATCACGCGACGTCGATCACGATGCGGCGAGGCTGTCCCACTCCGGTCCGAACGCAAACGCGTAGTTCTTCCAACGCCCGATCGATGATCGGTTGATCTTGCGTCGCACCTGCTCGAAACTGAGGGTGAGCACCGTGCGCCGGTTCTCCTCGGGTGCGAGCACCGCGGCGTCAAACGGAAGGCCCATCGCGTCGAGTGCGCGCCGGATCTCCCGCTCGGGGTGATCGACGAGATCCTCGTACCGGATCGAAACGCCGCGGAGGCCGAGCGCCTCGAAGGCGCGGCGCACGATGCGCCGCTCCAGTTCGATGACCCGCCGGATCTGCGCGAGATCCGCGGTGAAGCCCCAGGCCTTCGGATGGAAGTTCGAGAGGTGCATGCTGATCGCGCAATCGCGCGGATCACGCTCGATGTGGAGATACACCGCGCCAGGGAGCACCGTCGCGAGCGCCGGCAGCAGGCGCCACTGATGCAGCGCCTTGTCGAAGGTCCACGTCGCGCCCTCGCGCCGCCGGGCGCGGGCGCCCTCGAGGTAGTCGCCCGCGAGGCGACGCGCGTCGTCCGCCGACAGCGCGCGGAGATTCTGCGGCCAGAGCCCGAGACCGACGAGTCCTTCGCGCACGGCGAACGTGCCCTCGTACTCGCCGATACCCGACACCGCGGGGTGTCGATCGAGCATCTGCTCGAGCAGCGTCGTTCCGCTGCGCGGCAGGCCTACGACGAACGCCGTCCCCTCGACCGGCGACCCCTTGGGCATGTCTTTGGGCACGTTCACGAGCGCGGCCGACGCGGCGCTCTTTTCAAGCAGCCGCTCCTGCGCGACAACCTCCGCCTCGACTTCGCCAAGGTCGAAGCGCGGCGTGGTCTCGCGATGCACCCACTGCGACAGTTCGAACGCTTCGCGGTAGCGCCCCTCGGCATCGAGGTGACGCACCGCCTCGAAGCCCGCGATCCGCTTGAGGAGCGCCGAGCGCGCGCCGCGCGCCGTGGCGGCGAGCCCCTCGGCCGCCTTCGCACGATCGGCCCGCGCGGTCGAGCGGGCGGAGAACACCGCGGCGCGCTCGTCGGCAAGCCAGCGTCCACCCTCGGCGACGAAGGCATCGAGTTCGTCGCTGCGTCCTGCGCGGTGCATCGCCTCGGCGAGCGCGAACGACGCCTCGACCTCGTTCCCGGGCTTCGACGCGAGCAGCTCGCGAAGTCGCGCGATGGCCGCATCGCTCTTCCCGAGTCGATGCTCGAGGATCGCCTTGAGAAGGTTGAGGTTCGGGTCCTTCGGCGCCATGCGCAGGCCGCGGTTGGCGGTCTCGGAGGCCTTCGCAAGGCGCCCCGTCGGAAGCAACGCGCGCACGACCGCCGTGTAGCCGGTCGCGAGGCGGGGGAACCGCGCGATCAGGCGCTGCCCGACCTCGACCGCCTCGGCGAAGCGCTGCTGCGCCAGGAGTCGATCGATCTCGGCGACCTCCGGAGGTTCACCGGAGCGACCGGCGGGCTGTGAGGAGAAGGGCCTGGGCTTCATGAGGCGGAACTTCCGGGTTCGGATGGGCTGGACGCGCCACACACGGCATCCCACGACGCATCGAACGCCTTCGCATGATGCCGCCAACGGCCAATCGCTGCCGCGTGGATCGGCTGGCGGACCTGTTCGAAACTGAGCGTGAGCACGGTGCGCCGATTCTCCTCCGGCGCAAGCACCGCGGGGTCGAACTCGAGACCAAGCAGCGCAAGCACCCGGCGCAACTCGCGCTCGGGGGCCGCGACGAGGTCCTCGTAACGGATCGACACCGCGCGCAGCCCGAGCACCTCGATCGCGCGCCGCACGACGCCGCGCTCGAGTTCGATCACCCGGCGCGTGGCGGCGAGGTCGCGCGTGAAACTCCACGACCGCGGATGGAAGTTCGAGAGGTGCATGCTGATCGCGCAATCGCGCGGCTCGCGCTCGATGTGCACGTAGGCCGCGCCGGGGAGCACCGCGGCGAGCGCGGGGAGCAGCCTCCACTGGTAGAGCGACTTGTCGAAGGTCCACGCGGCGCCGTCGCGGCGCCGCGCGGCGGCCCCATCGAGGTATTCCCGAGAAAGCCGCGCGGCGACGTCGGTCGAGAGCGTGCGGAGACCGTCGGGCCAATGACCCGCCGCCGCCAGACCCTCGCGGATCGCCCAGACACCCTCGTACTCGCCGATGCCGGAGATCGCCGGATGACGATCGAGCATCTGCTCGACAAGCGTCGTCCCGCTGCGCGGAAGGCCGATGACAAGTGCCGTCTGGACGACCGACGGCGCCAGCGCCGAGCACGGCGCTCCCGCGGCCACTTCGTCGAGGTACCCGTGCGAGGCCGCGATGTCGCGCTCGATGGGGCCAAGGTCGACGCTTCCCGTGGTTGCCTGATGCACGTTGGCGGCCACGGCGCGCGCCTCGTCATGCCGACCCTCGGTCTCGAGGAGCCGCACGGCCTCGAAGCCCGCGGTGCGACGCAGCGTCGGGTGGTTTCCGGTCCGAAACACCTCGAGCGCCGAGCGGATCGCCTTCGGCCGGTCCGTCTTCGCCTCCAAGCGTGCCCGGAAGAGCATCGCCCGAGGATCCTCGAGCCAGGCCCCACCCCCCGCCAGCAGCGCGTCGAGCTCATCGGTGCGCCCCGCCCGGTGCAGGGTCTCCGCGAGCGCCACCGCGACCTCGATCGCGTTCGGGGGTCGGCGCGAGAGCAGATTCCGAAGCCGCTCCACGGCCTCATCCCCCCGCCCGAGCCGATGGTCGCAGACCGCCCGGAGGAGTTGGAGGGGCGGACTTTGATGTCGAATCGCAAGCGAACGATCCGCCGCCTCCCTCGCCGGGCCGAACCGCCCCGTGGCGTACCGAGCGCGGGCCAGCAGGTCGAAAGGCCGCCAATCCGATGGGGCCAAGGACGCCCAAACATCAGCCGTTGCAAGCACTTGCGCATATTGCTGCTGATGCAGCAGGCGTTCCAACTCCTCGATGTCGCGGCTCGACGGCACGGGCATTTACGGAGGCTATCGGATGAATCCAGACGAGACGCAGGAAAATCGCGTTTCTCGCGACGCTGCCACTTGCCTCGACTGAATGTCGTGACAATCTCGGGACTGGAGTAGAGGAAAAAGGGCTACCCGAGCGGTCCGCTTTGGTAGTGCACCCAGTCGCGTCCAACTGACTGGCGTGCGTCATCAAGCCCTGTGTTCGCCGAGAGACCGTCATCTCGAGGCGTGTTTCGGTCCTGTCCTGTTCCTGTCCTAACTCTCGGAGAGATGAAATGAAGACTGTTCTCGCTTCGACCGTCGCTGCGGCGGCGCTCGTCTCGGCCGCTTCGGCCGACATCACCGTCACCCTGACGAACCAGACCTTCACCGGTTTCAACTTCGCTCAGTTCGTTGACTACACCACGACGAACATCGTCGGCACCCTCACCGGCGCCTCGATCAACGTCAC
>JAJTGL010000128.1 GCA_021297795.1 Planctomycetaceae bacterium | reverse complement strand
GTGATGCCGCGCTCGCGCTCGAGGTCCATCGAGTCGAGGAACTGGGCGCGCGCCTCGCGCTCCGAGACGGCCTTGGTGGCCTGCAGGAGGCGATCGGCCAAGGTGCTCTTGCCGTGGTCGATGTGGGCGATGATGGAGAAGTTCCGGATCTTCACGGGAATCGGACAGTGTAGCCGCAGTGCGCGTTCGATTCACGGGCCGCGTACAGATCGGGGGGAGGCGCACCCGGGTCCGCTTCGCGGCGATCACGCTCGGCCGCGTTTTGCCGCGATTCGCGCCCGATCAACCGTGCCGGAGCCAGCGCCAGAAACGCGACCAGAGGCTCTTCCGCCCGCCGATCGCGCCCGCGGCCACCGCTCGATCGGTCGCGGGCGTCCTGCGGGCGCTTCCCACGGATGTCGGTGCAGCTGGTGGTGTGGCCGGCGGGATGGGCCGTCGCTGGCCCGATGCATCCGCAGGCCGCGGGGTTGCCCCATGCTTCTTCCCGTGCTTCTTTTCGCGCTTCTCTCCGCGCTTCTTCTCGTCGTCGTCGTCGTCGTCGAAGAAAAGGAGGTAGTTCTCCGCGATGTTGTCGTCGCCCATGGTTCGCCCCTCCGGCATCGGATGCATCGCCGTGTCAGACGTCGCGTGCGTGTCGCGCCGCAAGCGCGGCGAGTCGCCCGCGCGCCTCCTCGATACGCCTCTCGGGGATGATCCCATCGACCACGGCCGCCGCGAGATGCGCGATCACCTCGTGCTGCGCCTCCGCGGTGTGGCAGACAAGAAGTGCGTCGACGCCGGCCGCCACCGCGCGCACCGCGGCGATTCCCGAGCCGAAGTGCTCGGAGATCGCCTTCATCTCGAGGCAGTCGCTCACGCAGACGCCCTTGAATCCGACCTCGTTCCTGAGGAGTTCGATCGCCGGGGCGCTCATGGTGGCTGCGACACCCGGATCGAGCGCGTCGAAGACGACATGCGTCGTCATCACGCAGGAGACCCCGGCCGCAACCGCGGCCCGGAACGGCACCAGTTCGCAGGCGCGCAGGCGGTCGAGCGCGTGCGGCAGGCGCGGCAGGTCGTAGTGCGAGTCCTTGTCGGTGTCGCCGTGGCCCGGGAAGTGCTTCGCGCAGGCGGCGAGGTGTTCCTCGAGTCCCGCGATCATCGCGGCGCCGAGCGAGGCGACGACGGCAGGATCGCGCGAGAACGAGCGCTCGCCGATGACCGGGTTCGCTGGGTTCGAGTCGACGTCGACGACGGGTGCGAGATCGATGTCGAAGCCCGCGTCGCGCACCTGGGCGCCAAGCCGGCGGCCGACCTCACGCACCTCGGACGGCGACTGCGCGCCGATCTCGCGGAGCGAAGGGAAGCGTTCGAACCCCTCGGTGAGCCGCGTGACGCGTCCACCCTCCTGGTCGACCGAGAGCATGAGCGGCCCGGGCGCGATCGCCTTCAGCTCTCGGATGAGCGTGCGCGTCTCGTCGCGGGTGCCCACGTTCCGGACGAAGAGGATCACGCCCGACACGCCGCGATGGATCAGCTGCACGGCCTCGGGCGACGGGATCCTGCCGTCGAAACCGATCCAGAGCAGGGGGCGGACGAGGTCTTCGGCGTCGCGGGCGTGCATGGCGTTGGTCGGCTCAGTGGCGGTGCATGATCGGCAGCGACACGCGCTTCTCGAGTTCGTCGGTCGGCACGGCGACGAGGTCGTAGCCGTTGGCATCGACGACGGTGCAGCGGACGAGTTCGCCCGGCGCGCGCTTCTCGGTCGACTGGACGTAGGTGATCGAGTCGATCGACGGCGCCTGGAAGTACGCGCGCCCGGTGTAGAGCGCGCCGCCCTTCGTGACCCCCGTCGTCGCGCGTGACTTCGTGCGCCCGGCGGCGGGGCCCTCGACGAGCACGTCGAACTGCGCCTTCGCCTCGGCCTGCAGCTTCGCGTTCTCGAAGGCGATCTCCTGCTGGAGCATCATCAGGCGCTCCTCGCGCTCGCGCTTCACTTCGTCGGGAACGGCGAGCGCCGGGTCCTTCTCCATCGTGCCGGCGGGTGTGCCCTCCTCGGCCGAGTAGCGGAAGACGCCCATCATGTCGAACTGCTGCTCATTCACGAACTCGAGCAGTTGCTCGAAGTCGTCGTCGGTCTCGCCGGGGAAGCCGACGATGAAGGTCGTGCGGATCGCGATGCCGGGCACGCGCTCGCGGAGCTTCGAGAGCAGCTCCTCCGTGTGCGCGCGCGTCGTGTGGCGGCGCATCGCCTTCAGCATCGCGTCGCTCGCGTGCTGGAGCGGCATGTCGATGTACTTGACGATGTTGTCGAGCCGGCCGATCGCGTCGATCGATGCGTCGTCGAACTTCGACGGATACGCGTACATCAGCCGCATCCAGCCGCCGCCGAACTCGCGCGCGACGCCGTCGATGCCCTTGAGGAGGCCGGGCAGGCCGCCGTCGTAGCCGACGTCCATGCCGTAGCTCGTGGTGTCCTGGCCGATCAGGTTGAGCTCGAACGCGCCCGAGGCCATCAGGCCGCGCGCCTCGGCGAGGATCGCGTCGAGCGGTTTCGAACGCATCTTGCCCCGGATCGAGGGGATCGTGCAGAACGCGCAGCGCTGGTTGCAGCCCTCGGAGATGCGCAGGTATGCCCAGTGCCGCGGCGTGAGTCGCACGCGGTCGTCGTCGCCCTCGAAGTATCCGATGCCCTTGCCGTCGGCGCCGTTCACGGTGAGGCCGACGGTCTTCATGCCGCGTTCGGCGGCGGCCTGCAGCGCGTTGCCCGAGATCCAGTACTTCGGTGCCTTTTCCGCGACCTCCGCGGCACCCTCGCCGCCGACCGCGTCGACGATGTGGTCGCGGTCGAAGACGCCGACCATCGCGTCGATCCCGGGCGCCCACTCGAGGAGCTTCGCGCGATGGCGCTGCACGAGGCAGCCGGCGACGACCACGCGCTTGATCTCGCCCTTCTCCTTGCGGCGGATCGCGTCGTGGATGACCTCGAGCGACTCGTCCTTCGACGCCTCGAGGAAGCCGCAGGTGTTGACGACGATCGCGTCGGGCCGCTGGTCCTCGTTCACGAGCTCGAAGCCCGACTGCTTGAGGACGCCGAGCATCTTCTCGCTGTCGACGAGGTTCTTCGGGCAGCCGAGGCTGACGAAACTCACGCGGCTGACGCGGCTCGCGCGCGCACTCGGATCGGCGTTCTTCGTGGACGGGGGCATTGGGGGGACAGTGTAGATCGGTCAGCGGTCGCCGCCGAAGCCATAAAGCCGGCGTGCGGCGATTTCGCGCCAGACGCCGTCCGAGAGTCCCGCGGGGCGCTCGCCGCGCGCGATCGCCTCGCGGAGCCCGGTCGACGCGAGATCGACGGGCGGGAGGTCGAGGAGCCACGATGTCGCGGCCACGAACCCGCTCGTCCGCGCGAAATCGCCAAGGAACCGCTCGGTGGCGTCGCGGGTGTCGGGCGGTCGGACGACGACCGCCGGATGCGCGAGTTCGAGGAGTTCGCGCCAACGATGCCAGCGCTCGATGCCGCGGATCGCATCGCTGCCGACGAGGAACCGGATCGCGCCGCGGAGGTGGGGGTGGTCGGCGAGAAGCCGTTCGACGGTGTCGATCGTGTAGCTCGGGCCGTCTCGATCGATCTCGAGTCGCGAGAGACGAATCTCGCCGCAGGTCGCGACGTCGTCGGCTGCAAACGCCGAACGGCACATCGCGAGGCGCACGTCCGGATCGGCCGGCGGCGTCGCGCACTTCAGCGGATTGATCGCGGCTGGCATCGCTGCGGCGCATGGCGCGCCGAGCGCACGCATGGCTTCACGGAGGATCGACGCGTGGCGCGCGTGCGGAGGGTCGAACGATCCGCCGAAGAGGAGGAACGGGTGCGTCGGCGCGCAGAGCGCGATCGCGGGCAGTGCTCCGAAGGCGTCGGCGAGAAATGCCGCATCGCGCAGCGCGGCGCGCGAGTCGCGCGCGAGGCGGCGCAGTTCGCCCGCGAGTGCGGGTCTCCGCACGAGCGCGCCGAGCACGCGGCCGAGGCGCGTCTCTCCCCGAGCATCGACGAAGCCTGCGACCTCGGCGGGCAGCGCGTCGCCGGCGGCGTCGCCGATCCCGCGCACGATGGCGCATGGGATGCGTGCCGTGCGCGCGCATGCGGCGAAGGTGGCGCTCTCGGTGTCGACGGCATCGGCGCCGGTGGCCGCGCGGAGGCGCGCCTTCGCCTCCGGCGTCGAGACCGGCGCGGGTACCTCGACGAACCGGGCGCGGCGCGTTCCGGAGGGATCGAAGGAGGCGTGGGTCGTTGCGTCGAGGAGCGTGGTGCCGACCGCGATCGAGGGATCGAGGCCGCCGGCGAGGCCGAAGAGGATGACAAGCCTCGGATTCGGCACAGGCCATCGATCCCGTGCGGCGAATGCACGACGGACGCCCTCGGCGCCGGGGCCCGTCGTCACGATGGGAACCTTGCCAAAACGAAGGAACGCCCGTCGTTCGAAACCCAGCGGACAGAGGACCAGGGCCGGTTCGGCCGGCTTCAGGATCTCGTCGGGCGCGGGGCGCGCGTCGGGCATGGGGCGAGGGTAGCGAATGACGAACTCGACAGTGGCGGGGGAGCCGCTATCATCTCCGCCTTCCCCTAGACCGGATCACCGTTCGGTTCCAGCTGGCCCCATCGTCTAGCCTGGTCTAGGACACCTCCCTTTCACGGAGGTAACGAGGGTTCGAATCCCTCTGGGGTCACTCATCGACAAGGCCTCCGGTTTCGCCGGGGGCCTTGTCGTTGGATGACGTGCATCGCAGGCGCGACGGGGACGAGCGCGTCGCGCTGGCCGCAAACATGGCGCGCCTGGCCGCACATCGATCGGCGCATGCATTCGGAACCGGGTCCCGTGCCGTTACGATCGCGCTGCGCCGTTCGCGCCACGAAGGCGCGGATCGGCCGGATCGTGACGGAGGATCGGCATGCGTGTGACTCCCAGGCAGCGGACGGAGATGATCGCTCGGATCCGTGCACGGCTCGCGACGGGACTGTCGCTTGCGGATGCATGCGTGAGCGAGGTCAAGGGCGCCGAGTCGCTCAAGCCCGCCACATTCATGCTGTGGGCGCGGCGATACGGAGCATCGGCGACGCCCCCCATGCGTGCGTCATCGGCCTACCTCAAGCGGCCGTGCCTCGCGGTACTCGGCGGTGACAGCATCTCCATGACGCTCGGAGGCGTGGGAACCTCGTTCAACGCGCAGATTCGAACCCGGCTCTTCGCGGAGTTCGACCCCAAGCGTGGCATGAATCTCTGGTACCGCAGCAGCTCGGCGATCGCGCAACTCTCCTACGACGGGCGCACCCAGACGGAGGAGGTTGCCGAGGGGCTTCGATCCCTCCGGGAGATCCGGCGGGCAGTCGAGGATTTCGGCGACCCGCAGTACGGCAGCGGTGTCGATGCGGACGACGCGACGCGTCGGGCGCGCGCGTCGTTTCCGTGGCTTCCGAAGCGCATCCGAAAGCATGGAGATGCCGGTGAACCGGGCGGTGCGGATCGCGGCGACGAAGTCGACGATGACGACGAAGACGGTTTCGACGACGAGCCTGCCGGCTGAACGGACGACCGCATCGTGGAGGGCGCGGGCTCGCGCGATCGGATGAGCGGTCCGCACGCATGGCAGAACTTCGAGACCTCCTCGTTGCGTCGCTGACACGCGCGGCACTTCGGTGTCACGATGGGTGGCTCGTCGGCGGGGGCTCCCGCGCCGAGCGCGCGGCCGACCCATCGGGCGCGTCCGTGAGCATGTCGCCCACCTGACGGCGATCGAGCGTGAGTCCAGACCCGGCGATGCGCTTCTTGCCGACCAGCGAGTCAAGCTCTCCGGCGACGATGAGCCCCAGGCTGGGATTCGTGCGTTGCATCACGCCGGTCATCGAGCCGTTGTTCGAGCCGGAGGAAGAGAACCCGCCGCTCGCGTGGACCGTCGTCGAGCCGCTCCAAGTGCGATGCGCTTCAGCCGCCCCGATGAGGAAGGTGGAGCCAACGGCCAGGACGCCGACGGTCGTGATGGCTCAGACGAACGAAACGGCAGGTCTCCCGGTCGGGAGGGGGCGCCGAACGCGGATCCCGGGCCGACGATTCCATGCGCAAAGCCGGCTTTCACGCATGACGGGTTGGATACAGAGGGGGCGGTACGCGCTCGCCTCCACACAGGACGTCGATAACGCGCGGTTGCGTGGCCATGGACAAGTGATGGACGGCGGCGTGGACAGGCGTTCGGCGGTTGCTATACTCGCCGCTTCAGCGTTCGGGCC
>JAJTGL010000035.1 GCA_021297795.1 Planctomycetaceae bacterium | reverse complement strand
GCGCCGCTGGTGAAGCCCAAGTCTCCTCCCGAGCGCCGGCGCATCGCCGAGTGGACCGAACGGGAGATCGAGGTCGCGACCGCGGGGCTGCAGCAGGTCGATCGGCTTGTGGACGAGATCGAGCGGGGCAGGCGCGCGATTCCCGTCCTGCTGCGTCAATACCTTCGCCTCAACGCGAGCCTGCTCGCCTTCAACGTCGATCCCGATTTCGGCGATGTCGTCGACGCGCTGATGATGGTCGACATCACGCAGATCGACGAGCGCATCGTGCGGCACTACGTCGGCGACGAGGGACCTGCGTTGCTGCGCGCGCGCTTCGGAACCGCCGCCGGCCGCTGATATCCCGGCGCTCAGTGGATGCTGATCGTGGGCTGCTGGTACTGGCCCAGCATCGAGAGCATCGAGACGCGCTGGGCGACGTTCTTCGCGACGTGGTCGAGTTCGGCGCCGAGCCGCGCGTCGTTCCAGTTGGCGAGGGGCGTGCCGCGGTCGCTGTTCACGCGCAGGGCCGTGCGGATCGCGATCGAGCCGAGGAAGTGCAGCCCCATCGCGTGGGCCATGATCTCGGCGCCACCCTTGCCGAAGATGTCGTGCTCCCGACCGGTGTCGTCGACGAAGGAACTCATGTTCTCGACGACTCCGAGCACGGGGACGCCCAGTTGCTCGAACATCTTCGCCGCGCGCCGCGCATCGTCCTGCGCCACTTGCTGCGGCGTGCACACGATGACCGCGCCCGAGAGCGGGAGCAGCTGCGACAGCGTGAGCGGCACGTCGCCGGTTCCGGGCGGGAGATCGACCACGAGGTAGTCCAGTTCGCCCCACTCCGTCTGGGTTGCGAGCTGCTTGAAGGCGCCATGCGCCATCGGGCCGCGCCAGATCAGCGGCTTGTCGGCGTCGACGAGCTTGCCGATCGTCATCGCCCGGATCCCATGCACCTCGAAGGGCAGCAGCATGTTGCCGCGCGCCTGCGTCTGCTCGTCCTCGAGGCCGAGCATGGTCGGTGCGCTCGGGCCGTAGATGTCGCCGTCGAGGAGACCCGTCTTGGCGCCCATCCGAGCGAGCGAGACGGCGAGGTTGATCGCGACGGTCGACTTGCCCACGCCGCCCTTGCCGGCGCCGACCGCGATCACCTGACGGACGCCGGGCAGCGGGTTCGCACCGTCGCGCGTCCGCTCGTTCGCTCGACGCACGTCGGCAGTGAAGGTGACGTCGACCCCGCTGTACGTGGCGCCGATGGAGCCCGCCTTCGACGCGATCGCAGCCTCGATGTCGCCCCGGATCTTGTCCTTCATGGGGCAGGCCGGGGTGGTGAGCTCGATCGTGACCGCGGCTCGCGCCCCGTCCACTCGGGTTTCCTTGACCATCCCGAGGGTGACGAGATCCTTGCGGATATCGGGGTCGAGGACGGTGCGGAGGGCTTCGATCAGATGGTCTGGGGTGAGCTGCATGGGGTTCCGGGGAAGGGGGCGGATCGTAGCGCCTCCGGGGGAGGGATCGGCAAGAATGTGCCACTTGTCCGGCGCTGGCCGAAACAACCCTTTCGCCGCCCGCCCCGGGCGGATCGGAGCACCCCATGCACACCACCCCTGAAGCAGCATCCAACCAGAGTCGCAGCCCGATCTTGATCCGGGCAGCGTTCGGCGTCGCCCTCCCGGTTCTCGCGATCGCATCGTCGGTCGCCGCGGCGCCGTCCACGGCATCGGCGGCATCGGCGGCCGAGCCATGGCGCGAGCCGCCTGCCGCCGCTCCTGGCTCGCCCGACGGAGGTCCGCAGCCTGGAGGCGCTTCCGCGGCGGGCGCGGGGTCGGCGAAGGAGCAGGATGACGCCGCGAAGGGCGAGAGCGCGCCGAAGGCGCCCGAGGATCTCCTCCGCGGCCCGAAGGTTCCGGAACTCGACGTCAAGAGCGATCGCCCCTACGTGGAGGGATCGAAGGACGGCGAGAAGCTCTCGAAACCGGTGCTCGAGCAGCGCGTCTACTTCCGTGCGATCGACCTCATGTCGTTCGATGCGGCGACGAAGGAGAAGATCGACGCCCTGCGCGTCGCCTTCGTCGATCGCCTGGCGGTCTTTCAGAAGGACGCGCAGAAGCGACGGACCGAGCTCGAGGCCAAGCGCAAGCTCGCCAATCCCGCGGAGCCTCCGAGCGAGGAGTTCAAGCGCGAGATGAACGCGATCGAGGCGGCCCGGCCGAAGCTGACCGAACTGCAGGCGCAGGTCGATGCGCTCATCGGAGCGGATCGTGCGAGGGACCTGCAGCGCAAGTTCACCGAGGAACTCAAGCGCGTTCGGGACGAGCAGACGCGTCGGACGGAGGAAGAGCGCAAGCGCCGGCGCGCCGAGATGGAGGAGCAGAAGAGGAAGCAGAATCCATCGGGTGGCGAGATGCCATCCGGGGACGGAGGCGGAGACGAGATGTCTCCCTCCTCGCCGAAGTCGTCGAATCGGTGACCGACCCTGCACCGCACGCGATCCGGCATCGATCGGGCCGCGTGGACGGAGCGCGCGCGGACGAAGCGTGCTCCGATCGAACCGGCACATGCAGAAACAGGCGCCCCGCATGGGGCGCCTGTTTCTGCAATGCAGTCGGTCGCATGCTTCCGGACTCGGTTTCGACCAGCGCGGAGCGCGATTGGCCTCAGTTGCCGCCGAAGACGCGCACGTCGTCGTACTCGGCCACGATGTAGGGGCCCGTCGGATTCGCGCCCGCGGTGACGATGTCCGTCTTCGGGGCGCTCTGCGTGCCCGGGCCGTCGTAGCGCGAGAAGAAGATGCCGTCGCGGCCCGCGGAGATGATCGCGAATGCGCCGCGAGGCGCACCCTGCAGCGGCGCCGAGGGCGCGCCGAAGCTGACGTTGCGGAGGATCTGCGCGAGCGTGGCGCTGCGGTTCGTGTTCGACACGAGGCGCAGGATGCTGTCGCCCTGGTTGCGGCCGTACTCGCCCAATTCACCGGACACGAGGTAGGGGTTCGCGCCCTGGAACGCGAACACCGCATCGGCGAGGCTCTCGGAGGCCATGCCCCCGGCGACGAGCGTTGCACCCTGCGGACGGAGCTGGCGGAAGTAGAGGACCGGCTGGCCCCACGCATCGAGCAGATCGGGAAGCTTCAGGGGATCGGAGGCGTAGGGATCCTCGTTGCCCGAGGACGTCAGGAACTGCCCCTTCGTAGGAAGGAAGTCGCTCGCCTTCGGGGAGAAGAACGACTTGTACTGCGTGCCTCGGATGCGCGGACCCTCGCCGACCTTCGCGGCGTTGACCTTGATCTTGAATGTGCCGACCGCCGCATTGCCGAACGTGAGTTCGGTCCAGCCGTTGTACGGCGCCTGGCCGTACAGAGGGTCGTCCTCGGGGATCGCGCCGCCGCAGAGGTGGAGCAGCGCGTTCTCCGCGCCGGAGATCTGCGGCGTATCCGTCGAGTTGAGGATCGCCTCGGGAACGATCCCGGGATAGAAGCCGAACTGCTGGTAGAACGCCTCGCAGGCCTTTGCGAACTCCTGCAGCAGGTTCTCCGTCTGTGTCTTTCTCGCGCGGTCCTGCACGCGGCTGAGCGCGGGAAGCAGGATGCCGATGAGGAGCGCGATGATGCCGATCACGACGAGCATCTCGGTGAGCGAGAAGCCGCGCCTCGGCGCGCGGTCGTTCGGGCAGGTCACGTTTCGCGAAGAGGTCTGGGTCATGACGGGGATCCTACCTTGGAACTCGAGGTGTTCGGCCGCGGGGAAGCCCGTTGCGGGGCGGTACCCGTGACGACGTGATTTTCGGACGCGTCGGCTCGATGGGCGCGCGGTTTCCCGGTCTTCGGCGCATGTCGGGGCATTGGACAGTCGGTTCCTGTCGAGGCGCCCGAAGTCCGTCGCGGGGCGGGCGTTCGCGTTGCGGCGGCGGGAGGTGAGACCGAGATGCGTCGGGTAGAGGGCGCGTCAGGTCCCGGCGGACTCGAGCAGCGTGATCTGCCGGAGCGCCTCGTAGCCGGTGATGGCGACCGCCGTCGCGAGATTCAGGCTGCGGACCCCGTCGCCGCCGGGCATGGGAATCGACAGCAGTCGATCGCTCCCGTGGCGCTCCGCGACCCATGCGGCGATGTCCTCGCCGAATCCGCACGATTCCTTCCCGAAGAGCAGGTAGTCGCCGCGCATGAACCGGGCGTCGAAGTGACTGCGCCGGGCTCGGGCGGTGCATGCCCAGAGCCGCGCCGGTTGCTCGCGCGCGAGGAAGGCCTCCCACGAGGCATGCTCCACGCAGTCGACGAGATGCCAGTAGTCGAGTCCGGCGCGGCGCCGCGCCTTCTCGTCCATGTCGAAGCCGATCGGATGCACGATGTGCAGGCGACAGCGCAGCGCGGCGGCGGTGCGGCCGATGTTGCCCGTGTTGTTCGGGATCTCCGGATGAAGGAGGACGATGTGCGCGAGCGGCGGGGGCCGGTCCGCGCCCGAGGCGTCGTGCGGCACCGCCGAGGAGGGCGGACCGGACACGGTCAGCGCTCGAGCTCTTCCTTCGAGAGCGGACGCTGGAAGCCGCCGCCCTTCGCGCGGTCGGCCCGGGCCTGACCAACGCAGAGGAGGCACCAGATGGTGCAGACGACGATCCAGAGGAGGTTGGAGAAGAGGACGAGGCTCATGTCGGTTTCCTTCGGCTGAAATCCTGACGTCGTGACGGGTCGTGCGGTCGGTGGCCCCGAGGGCGTGCTCGGACGCGCACGGCGAGGCTGTCGATCGCGTGAAGCGCGATCCCTTATCGGCTGACTGGGAACGCCCCCTGCGGGATTCGAACCTGCGACCTGCGCTTTAGGAAAGCGCTGCTCTATCCAGCTGAGCTAAGAGGGCACCGGGGCGGCGAGTATAGGTGCTTCACGAAGCGAGTGCAGGGGGTGGCTCGGGTGTCTGGACGGCTCGCCTGGCGCGCGTGGCTCGGGAAGGCGCCCCCCGCGGTGGCGGAATTCTCGGTCTTCGCCGCGCGACGGAGTCGTCCCGGTCGATGAAGACAGAGGGGCGACGGCGCCGGGCCGGGACAGCGAACGCGACCCGGGTTCCCGATCAAGCGCGGCTCGTGTCTCGCAGGCCAGCCATGCCCTCGCGCAGGGTCGTGATGCCCACGTAGCCGTTCCACGCGGCGAACAGCAGCAGCAGCCAGCCCGGCGTCGAGAGAAGGTACCTGGTCTCGATCGCGTCCCAGATCGGGAAGGTCCATCGACCAGAGAAACGCCAGCCACAACGCCACGGTCTCGCCTGTCTCGTTGTCCACGGTGTCGCGCACCATCGGGTCGAGGAAGCCGTAGTAGCCGAACAGCGCGAGGGAGATCAGCGGCGAGATGACGTCGGGCTGGGTGCTCCGGGGTGCGTTGTCTCGGTCGGCTGCGGAGGTCGGCGGCATACCGCGTACAGTAACCGTCCCCGCCTTCGGCGGGATCGGCGCGCACAGGGGCCTTCATGCTTCCCATCCTCGAGAAGATCTTCAACGAATGGGCCTGGATGACGCCGCTCCTCGCGGCCCTCGCGATCACGATGTCGATCGCCACCGTGATGGCCGTGCTTCTCGACCGGAGGTCCCGCTCGCAGAGCGCGATGTCGTGGGTGCTGCTCGTGATCGTCGCGCCCTTCGTCGGGCCGATCGTGTACATCTTCTTCGGTCGTGCATGGCTCTCGGGAAAGCGCAGTCGTGCCTACGCGCGGGTCGCGCAGGAACGCGCGGAGATCCGTCGGCGTGACGAGGCCTCCGGCCAGGCCGCCGACCGCGCGAAGGCGCGCGAGCGCGTGCAGTCCGTGCTCGCGATCGACCAGCGGCGTCTCGCGGTGCAGGCGGCGTCGATCTCGGGCGACTTTCCGGTCGGCGGCAACGACATCGAGATCTTCGACGAGGCGGACGAACTCTTCGAGCGGCTGGCGGCGGACATCGATCGCGCCGAACGTCACGTGCACGTCGAGTTCTACATCGCGCTCGACGACGCGACGAGCGGCCGCGTCTTCGCGGCGCTCGAGCGCGCGGCGAAGCGCGGCATCCCATGCCGGGTCCTCCTCGATGGACTCGGTTCACGCGGCTTCCTCAAGAGCACGCGGCACCGCGACCTGCTGGCCGCGGGCGTCCAGGTCGTGGAGGCGCTTCCCGTCGGCTTCCTGCGGCGACGGTTCGGGCGCATCGATCTGCGCAACCATCGGAAGATCGTGGTGATCGACGGGGCCATCGGCTACATCGGCAGTCACAACCTCGCGGCGAAGGACTTCAAGGTGAAGGAGAAGTACGCGCCGTGGATCGATGCCACGATGCGCGTGCGTGGTCCGGTCGCGAACGATCTGCAGAAGATCTTCCTCGAGGACTGGTTCCTCGAGACCGACGAGGAACTGGTGTCGCTCGTCGCGCTCGGCGTGCGCGATGGCATCGAGCCGGCGATCGCGCAGGTCCTGGGGACCGGCCCTGCGACATACGAGAGCGCGATGCCGCAGCTGATCCTCTCGCTTGTCCATCTCGCCGAGGAGGAGGTGGTGCTCACGACGCCGTACTTCGTCCCCGATGAACCGGCGCTGGCGTCGCTCCTGACGGCCGCGCGGCGCGGCGTGCGCACGGTGCTCGTGGTGCCGGAACACAACGACTCGGCGCTCGTGAAGCTCGCCAGCCGCAAGTTCTACCAACGGCTTCTCGAGGCGGGTGTCGAGATCTGGCAGTACCGCGGGGGGCTCCTCCACGCGAAGACGATCGTCGTGGATGGCCGCACGTGCCTCATGTCGAGCGCGAATCTCGATCGCCGCAGCTTCGAGCTGAATCTCGAGGCGAGCCTGGTGGTGTACGACGCGTCGGTCAGCCGGTCGTTGCGGGCCCTGCAGGGCACGTATCTCGAGCGCTCGACGCGCATCGTGGCGTCCGAGTGGTATGCGCGGCCGTGGTGGACTCGGCTCGTCGAGAACGCCGTGGGTCTGATGTCGCCGTTGTTGTGAGCGGGTCGTTGTGAGCGGGTCGTTGTGAGCGGGTCGTTGTGAGCGGGTCGTTGTGAGCGGGTCTGCGGTGACCGGCGTCGCGATGCGACGAGAGACGGCGCGAAGCGCCGGACCTGGGGTTTCGGTGGACCGGGTCGGCAGCGCCTCGCGCGCGTCCGATGCGCGTGGTCGCGCGCGTGGTCGCGCGCGTGGTCGCGCGAAAGGGAGCCGCAGCAGCGGCGACCGCTCCAAACTTGCATGCCGATGGGCGGACTCGAACCGCCGACCTTCGGGTTATGAATCCAACGCTCTAAACCAGCTGAGCTACATCGGCGAAGGGTCGCGGAGTATAGCGAAACCCCGGCAGCGCTCAACCGCTCCGAACGGCTGTTTCAAGGGCGGAGGGGCCCGTCAAGGGGCGCGACGCCATTTCCGGTCCTTCGGCGGGCGAGGTCATGGTTTCGAACGGATCCTGCGGATCAGGCCCGCGACGGCGCGCTCGCGGCCTCGCGCCGTGCGGAGCGAGCACTCCCACACCGTCAGGACGCGCCAGCCGAGGCGCCGGAGCGCCCGCGCCGTGCGCTGGTCGCGCGCGACGTTCGCGGCGAACTTCGCCTCCCAGAACGCGCGCCGCGTCGACGGCATCGACGCGAGGCTGCAGCCGTGACGGTGCCAGAAGCAGCCATGCACGAAGATCGCCACCCGGTGCTTCGTGAGCACCACATCCGGCCGCCCTGGAAGCCGCCGCGCATGCAGGCGGAAACGAAAGCCGGCGCGATGCAGCGCTGAGCGCACCAATAGCTCCGGTTTCGTATTCGTGCCACGAATGCGCGCCATCAGCGCGCTGCGGTCGGCCTTGCTCAGCGTGTCGGCCACCGGCGGATCCGTCGGCTCACGCGGTCGTCACGGCGCGCGGCGCGCTGCGAACCCAGCGGCGGCCGAGTTCGGTCTGCGCGAACTCGGGCTCGCGACTCGCGATCGCCGCGGCGACGAGGCCCATGAACATCGGATTCGGCGCGAGCGGACGGCTCGTGAGCTCGGGGTGGAACTGCCCGCCGACGAAGTAGGGGTGCATCGTCTGCGGCAACTCGAGCATCTGCATGATGGGGAACTTCGGGTGACGTCCGCTGAAGCGGAGTCCCGCGTCCTGGAGGCGCGCGATGTACGCGGGCTCGACCTCGTAGCGGTGGCGGAAGCGCTCGCGCATCTCGGTCTTGCCGTTGTAGAGGAAGCTCGCGAGCGACCCCGGCTCGAGGATGACCTCCTGCGTGCCGAGGCGCATGGTGCCGCCCATGATGCCCTCGAGCTTCTTCTGATCGGGGAGCTCCGAGATCATCGGGTGCGCGCAGTTCGGCTCGAACTCGGTGGAGTTGGCGCCGGCGAGGCCGAGCACGCTGCGACCGAACTCGATCACCGCCATCTGGAACCCAAGGCAGATCCCGAGGAACGGCACCTTGTTGGTGCGCGCCCACTTCACGCAGCGGATCTTGCCCTCGACGCCGCGCTGGCCGAAGCCGCCGGGCACGATCACCGCCTGCACCCCGTCGAGCGCGGACGCGGTCTGCGCGTCGTCCATCAGTTCGCTGGTGTCGATCCAGCGCGTGCGGACGTCGCAGGAGAGCTGGATCGAGCAATGCTCGATCGCCTTGTCGATCGACGCGTACGCGTCGCGGAGCGCCGCGTACTTGCCGGTGATCCCGAGCTCGATGCGGTGCTTGCGGGGTGCGAAGATGCGGCGCGAGAAGTCGAGCCACTCGGTGCGCGCCACGTCCTCCTTCGCCGGACTGGTGCGGTCGTGCAGGTTGAGGAGCGAGAGGATCTCGCGATCGAGGCCGCCTGCGCGCATCGCCTCCGGGATCGCGTACACGCTCTCGCGGTCGTGCATCGAGAACACGCGCTTCAGGGGCACGTTCGAGAACATCGCGATCTTCTCCATCACCTTGTCGGTGACGGGGTTCTTCGCACGGCACGCGACGATGTTCGGCTGGATGCCGGCCTCCATGAGGCGCTTGATGCCGAGCTGCGCGGCCTTCGACTTCTGCTCGCCGAGGATCGACGGCTCGAGGATGTACGTGAGCGCGACGAAGCACGTCGATTCCGGCCCTTCCTCGAAGGCGAGCTCGCGCAGCGCCTCGATGTAGAAGCCGTTCTCGTAGTCGCCCGCCGTGCCGCCGACCTCGACGAAGACCACATCGGCCTGCTTGCCGTTGTTGCCCGTCATCGCGAGCTCGCGCAGGCGCATCTTCACCGTACCGGTCACGTGCGGGATCATCTGCACGTCGCGTCCGAGGTATCCGCCGCGCCGCTCGCGCTCGAGCACCTCGGTGTAGACCTGACCCGCGGTGACGAAGTTCTTGCGCGTGAGATCCTGGTTGAGGATGCGCTCGTAGGTGCCGAGATCCATGTCGGTCTCGCACCCGTCGCTGAGCACGAACACCTCGCCGTGGCGATACGGATTGAGCGTGCCCGAGTCGATGTTGAGATAGCCCTCCATCTTGATGGGGGCGACCGAGAGTCCCTTGTCCTTGATGAGCTTTGCGAGCGAGCTCGCGAAGATGCCCTTGCCGAGTCCGCTCATCACCGTGCCGATGACGACCACGAACTTCGTGCGGCCGCGCTGATAGCCCGCCGGAGCTGGCGAATGCCACTCGGTGCTCTCATCGCTTTTGCCAAACTGGGAGAGGAAGCCGCAACCTTCGGGAGTTTCTGGGTTGTTCGGATCCGATTGGGGCATTCCCGAATGTAGTCCGGCAGGGGTCCGGAGCGCAAGCGGGGATCACCGACTTCCGTGACGACGGACGAAATCGGCGTACTGCTCCGGAGTGTCGATTCCCTGACTCCGAACCTCCCGGACGGCGACGGCGATGCCGTGCCCGTGCTCGAGGACGCGCAGTTGCTCGAGGCTCTCGGTCTCCTCGAGGGCCGACGGCGGCCAGGCGACGAACTGGCGGAGGAAGGCCGACCGGTAGACGTAGAGCCCCACATGGCGGAGCGGGGTGGCCCGCGCCGGCCCACCCTTCGCGGCGTCCCTGTGGAAGGGGATCGGCGCCCGGGAGAAATACAGCGCCCGGCCGCCCGTCCCGAGGACCACCTTCACGAGGTTCGGGTTGTCGACCGACTCGTCGGCGGCGAAAGGACTTGCAACGGTCGCGACGTCGGCCCAGGGCGAGGCAAGCAGCAGTTCGACCGCCGCATCGACGACCTCGGGCTCCATTTCAGGTTCATCGCCCTGGATGTTGACGAACACGTCCGCGGGCACCGAGTCGGCCACCTCGGCGAGGCGGGAGGTGCCGTTCGGGTGATCGACGCGGGTGAGGACGGCGTGGCCCCCGGCCCGCTCCACGACGTCCGCGATCCGACGGTCGTCCGCCGCCACGATCACCTCATCGAGACTTCGGGCACGCCGCGCGGCCTCGAGCACGTGCACGACGAGGGCCTTGCCGGTTTCGGACGCCAGCACCTTCTCGGGGAACCGGGAGGACGCCAGACGGGCGGGGATGACACCGACGATGCGGGGACGCACGGTTTGCCTCGTGACTGACCTCGTGACTGACCTCGTGACTGAACTCGTGACTGAACTCGTGACTGAACTCGTGGTTGACCCTGTGAACTCGAAGCGGGTCGGCCGATCTCGCCAGCCGGCGACATCGCGGCCGGCGCGGGTCAGGTCGGGAGTTCCTTCATGAGCGCGTCGATCTCCTTCCGCTTGTTGCGGATGTCGCGGTAGGAGATGTCGCGACGCACGATCGCCGAGCAGATCTCGCCGGCCTCGCGCGCGGATGTCCCGCTCTTCTCGGCGCGTGCCTGCTCCATCAGCGAGACCATGAGGTCGTACTTGATCGGCAGCTCGCGGTCGGCTTCGCCGGTGCCGAGCCCCTGGAGCGCCTCGCGATACTCGCCAATCGCCTCGCCGTGCCAGCCGGATGCGGCGAAGCACCGTCCGAGCATGTGGGTGGCCGCGATGCGCAGCTTCGCCTCGTCCTTGCAGGACTGGAACGCCGCCATCGCATCGTCGTGGTTGCCGAGTTCAAACTCGATGCGTCCGAGCTCGAACTTGATCGAGCGATCGGTCGGGAAGTTCTTCTGCTTCTCGCGCAGCTCGCGACCCTCGAGGTCGAGGAGTTCGAGGCGAACCTTGGCGTACTCCTCCTTCAGTCCGGCGTTCTCCGGGTCGGCCTGCAGGGCCTTCGCGGCAGCCTCGCGCCTTCGTCGCGCCTGGCCAACCCGAATCTCGCCCGCGAGCATCTTGAAGCGGTACTCGCGCAGCCGCTCGAATCCGCCCATCAGCACGGTATGCGCCTCCTCCTCGGCCTCGACGGTTCCGCGTCGACGAAGAAGGGTGCCCAGCTTCTGGACGGCGTCGCCGGACATGGGGTTCGCCTCGAGCTCGGCGCGCGCGCGCTCGACGTTCTTGGCCTCCGTCTCTTCGGTCACCGTGATCGCCTGGGCGTCCTGGCGCTCCTGCTGCTTCTCGGCGTCCTTGAGGTTCGACTTGAGTCCGCCGGTCTGCCCGCCGGCCTTGTCGTAGCCACCACGCTTGAGTGCATGGCGCGCGGTCAGCTCCTTCAGGTCGGCCGCAAGCTGGGTGTCCGTCGGATCGAGGTGGACCGCCTGCTCGACGCACATGTGCGCCTCGCCCCAGGCCTCGGCGGCGGTGAAGTGTGTCTTCGCCTTCATCCAGAGCGCCTTCGACTGCTTCGGATGCGCCTTGACGATCTCGAGCGCGGTCTTCGCGATCCACCCGCCGAACTCGACCTGTCCGGCCTTGCCGGCGGTCTCGAGCATCTTGAAGAGCGCGTCGAGGTTCTTCGGGTCGCGCCACCAGATGTACTCGGCCTGGATGAACTTCTCGATGGGCCCCGGACCGTCGAGCTCCTTGATCTGCTCCTTGGTGGCCGGCTTCCCGCCGCTCTTGAAGTGGTTGACGGCGATGCGCCATGCATCGTCGTGCCGACCGCCCTCCGGAGGCGTCGCGCCGAACTTGGCGTCTCCCGAGGGGTCGAGCCGCAGGCCCTTCGCGTAGAGCATGAGGGCGTACTCGGCGTTGCCGGTCTGCGCGATCGTGCGCGCATGCTCGAAGAACTTCCGCGCCTTGTCGGGTTGCGGAACGAACGCCCCGGTGGGCGCTGCGTCCGGAGTGGCTCCCGGTTGTTCCGCGGGCTGCTTCTTGCCGAATGAAAAGAAACCCAATCCTGAGCTCCTGCGGTCGGGGGACTATGCGGGCGGGAGGCGCCCGGCTGGACCCTTCAAGGTATCGCATCGGGCGCCTCCGGGTCAAACGAAGCGCCGTGTTCTTCAGGGTTGACGCCCCCGGGTTTTCGCCGCGTCCCGGTACGATTCCGCGATGCCCCCGGCCCGTGACATCGTCGTCCATCCGCATCCGGTCCTCCGCATGAAGGCGAAGCCGGTCGAAAAGATCGATGGATTCGTGCGGGATCTGGTGGCCGACATGCGTCGGGTGGCCCAGGAACTGGACGGGATCGGCATCGCGGCGCCCCAGCTCGGGGAAAGCGTGCGGATCTTCCTGACCTGCGGCCGCGACGAGGAGCCGGAGCGCGTGTTCATCAACCCGCGTCTCGAGCTGTCCGGCACGCCGGATCTGCACGACGAGGGCTGCCTGAGCCTGCCGGACATCCGGGCCGAGATCCTCCGGCCGACGGTGGTCCGCATCACCGCGCTCGACCTCGACGGCAACGAGTTCACGCTCGAGTCCTCCGAGTTCATGGGCCGCGTCTGGCAGCACGAGTTCGACCACCTCGAGGGCGTCCTGATCATCGATCGGATGCGCCCGCTCGACAAGCTGGCGAATCGCCGCGCGATCCGAAACCTCGAGCGCGCGGCCGAGTCGGAGCGGGGGCGGTAGGTGCGGATCGTCTTCTTCGGGAGCGGTGCGTTCGGCGTGCCGACGCTCGAGGCGCTTGTCGCGCGGCACGAGGTGGTGCTCGTCGTGTCGCAGCCGGATCGCCCCGCCGGTCGCGGCAAGGTGATGACGCCCACGCCGATCGCGACGCGCGCGGCGGAGCTCGGCCTTCGCGTGGTGAAGCCCGAGGATGTGAACGAGGCCACGATGCGCGACGAGATCCGCGCGCTTGGCGCCGACGCCTGGGTGGTGATCGCCTTCGGACAGAAACTCTCGCGCGAACTCCTCGACGGCATCTTCGCGATCAACCTGCATGGCTCGCTGCTGCCCGCCTATCGCGGCGCGGCGCCCATCCAGCGCGCGGTGATGGATGGTTGCCCCGAGACCGGCGTGAGCGTGATCTCGCTCGCCGAGCGGATGGATGCGGGGCTCGTGTACGCGACCGCATCGCAGCCGATCGGACCAGCGTCGACGTCGGACGAGGTGCATGACCAACTCTCCCTCCTCGGCCCCGCGGTGATCGAGGACGTGCTCGCTCGGCACGCCGCCGGGACGCTCGTGGGCGCGCTGCAGGACGAGTCGAAGGCGACGCGGGCGCGCAAGCTCTCGAAGTCGGAGGCGACGATCGATCTCGCGGAGGTCGACGCATCGACCGCCCGCGCCCGCATCAACGGCCTCAACTCGTGGCCCGGCTGCGCCGTCCTCATCGGGGACGTGGCCGTGAAGCTGCTGCGTGTCGAAGCATGCGCGGGCGAGGGCGGAGGACCCAGACTCCCCGGTGTGTTCGGCGATGGAGGCGTGATCGCAACCCGTTCGGGCGCGATTCGCGTGATCGAGATCCAGCCGATCGGGAAGCGGGCGATGCCGATCGCCGAGTTCCTGAGCGGTCGGGCGAAACTGGTCGGGAGCCCGGTCCGGCCGATGCCGCCCGCGGCCGAAACCCGTTGAGAAGGCGACCCGCGATCGCCGATACAGGCATGGGCAGGTGCCCGTGCAGACGATGGCGATCGACGACCGTTCCAGCGCGCAACTCCTCTTCGACTTCGCCCGCCCCGGCGAACGTGGCGGCGCTTCCCCGGTGCCGGTCCACGCGGGAGCTTCGGGCGATCGAGGCGCGGAGCCGCCGTCGGCGCCCTCGCGGAGGCGGGCACGGTCCACGCGCCGCGCGCGCAAGCCTGACGCGCCCGTCGTGCCCGTCATGGCCACCGCGCCGCGACCGCCGCGCGGGATCGATCACGGTCGGCCATCGCAGCAGCGCTTCGACGCGATCGTCGCCGACTTCCTCGCGCGTCATCCCTTGCGCGTGAAGCGCTGGCGCAGCACGCTGTCGGGTGTCGCCGTGCTCCGCATCTTCCGCGACGGGCGCGAGGAACGCACCA
Organism: Planctomycetaceae bacterium; assembly: GCA_021297795.1. GTDB lineage: Bacteria > Planctomycetota > Phycisphaerae > Phycisphaerales > SM1A02 > QWPT01. The sequence continues at coordinate 14,480 of JAJTGL010000035.1, read as the reverse complement.
TCGAGGCGCCGTATCCGACCAGTGCGCTGCGGCTTGCGATCTTCCTGCACGAGGTCGGTCATCACGTGCTCGGCCTCGGCGTCCATCGTCCGCGCTGCCTCGAGGAGTACCTCGCCTGGCGCTATGCGATCGATCGGCTGGCGGAGCTCGGCATTCCGGTGGAAGGCCCCGTCGCGCGGCGCTTCGAGCGCTCGATGCAGTACGCGGTCGCGAAGGCGATCCGGCGCGGGATCCGGCGGCTGCCGGTCGAGCTCCTCCAGTTCGCGCCCGAGTCGGTGCGTCGCGCCGTCGTCGCGCGCGCGGCCTGACCGAGCTCAGACGATCAGCATCGCGTCGCCGTAGCTGTAGAAGCGGTAGCGCTCGCGCACGGCCGTCGCGTACGCGGTGCGAAGGAGTTCCATGCCGCCGCCGCGGCCGCGTCCATCGCTGCCTGCGTCGAGGAACGCCCCGACCAGCGCGAGCAGCGTGGAGCGGGGCAGATGGAAGTTCGTGAGCAGTGCGTCGACGTATCGGAAGCGATGACCGGGCGAGATGAGGATGTTCGTGAGCCCGTCGTGGCCGGCACCGCTGGCCGCCGAGACGGGCGATGGCAGGCTCTCGAGGGCGCGAACCGTGGTGGTGCCGACCGCGACGAGCCGCGCCCGTCCCGCGGCGCGCGCCGCGTCCGCCGCGGCGAGTGCGGCGACCGTCGCGTGCGGCACGCGGTAGCTCTCGGTGTGCATCGGATGATCGGCGAGATCATCGACCTCGACCGGCTTGAAGGTGCCCGCGCCGACGTGCAGGACGACCTCGCGCGTCGGGATCGACATCGCGTGGATCCGTGCGAGTAGATCCTCGGTGAAGTGCAGGCTTGCGGTCGGCGCGGCCACGCTGCCGCGCGCGGCGCGATCGGCGTAGACCGTCTCGTACTCGGCGCGATCCTCGTCGTCGTCCACCGCGACTCCGGCGTCCCGTCGCGCCTTCAGGATGTAGGGTGGGAGCGGTGTGTGCCCGGAGCGCTCGAGCATCGTGGCGACATCGCCGCCGAGGGCGCCCGGCGCGAGGCGTGCGATCCACGCCTCGCCGTCGCGCGCGACGAGTTCGACCGCGTCGTCGGTGGTGCGCCCGGTGTGGTCGACGAGCTGCAGCCGCGCGCCGGCGGCGAATCGCTTCGCCTGCCGCAGCAGCATGCGCCATGCACCGGCGCGCGCGGTCGGCTCGAGGAGCAGCCCCTCGCTTGCGCGTCCGGTCGCCGAGTCCTTGACGAGGATCCGGGCGCGCAGCACGCTCGTGCGGTTCACCACGAGTTCGTCGCCTGTGCGGAGGAAGGATGGCAGGTCGCGCACCGTCGCGTGCACGATCGAGCGCGCGGCGCGATCGACCACCATGAGCCGTGCTGCATGGCGCGGATGCGCCGGCTCGGTCGCCACCAGCGAAGGATCGAAGTCGTAGTCGAGTTCGGCGGTGCGCATCGGGGGCGCTCGCGTCACTTCTTGCGCTGCTTGAACTTCGCCTTGATCGACTGCGTGGCGCTCGAGCCCTTCATCGACATCCCGGGGAATCCGGGCATTCCGGGGAGACCGGGCATGCCGCCCGACTGCGACATCGCCTTCGCGGCCTTGATGCGGTCGGCCATGCCGCCCGAGGCGAGGCTCGCGGTCATCTTCTGCACGGTCTCGAACTGGGTGACGAGGCGGTTGACCTCGTTCGGCGTGGTGCCCGACCCCGTGGCGATGCGGCGCACGCGGCCCTTGTTGAAGAGCTTGAGGTCGCGTCGTTCGCCGGCGGTCATCGAGTGGACCATGCCTTCGAGGCGATCGAACTGCTTGTCGTCGATGTTGATGTCCTTCAGCGCGCTGCCGACGCCGGGAAGGAGCCCGAGCAGCTGCTTCATCGGCCCCATGCGGCGCAGCGACTTCATCTGCGAGAGGAAGTCGTCCATGGTGAGCTTGCCCTTCGCAAGCTTCTCCGCCATCTTCTCGGCCTCTTCCTCGCTCACTTCCTCGCGCGCCTTCTCGACGAGCGCGACGACGTCGCCCATGCCGAGGATTCGCCCCGCCATGCGCTTCGGGCTGAACTCGTCGAGCGCGTCGAACTTCTCACCCGTGCCGAGGAACTTGATCGGCGCACCCGTCACCTTGCGGACGGTCAGCGCGGCGCCGCCGCGCGTGTCGCTGTCGAGCTTGGTGAGGATGACGCCGTCGACCGAGAGCCGCTCGTGGAACGCCTTCGCGCTGCGCACGGCGTCCTGGCCGGTCATCGCGTCGACGACGAGGAAGATCTGGTGCGGGTTGACCGCCATGCGCACGCCCTCGAGCTCCTTCATGAGCTCGTCGTTCACGTGCAGGCGGCCCGCGGTATCGAGGATGACGACGTCGAAGCGCTCGGCGCGACCCTTGTCGACCGCGCGGCGGCAGACGCCGACGGCGGCGTTCACGGCCTTGCCGTACTCGGCGCACTTGTCGGGCTCGCCGTAGAAGGCGATCCGCGAGCTGCCCTTCGCGTTGGCGGCGACGCCGTCGATCACCTGCTGGAGCTGCTCGACCGCGGCGGGACGCTGCAGGTCGGCCGCGGCGACGAGGCACGAGCGGCCCATCTTCTTGAAGTACGCGGCGAGCTTGCCGCAGGTGGTCGTCTTGCCCGAGCCCTGCAGGCCGCACATCATGATGACGGTCGGACCCGGATCGACGAGAAAGATCCTCGAGGCCTGTTCGCCGGCGGCATCCCCGCCGGAAGGCGCCATCAGCGCCACCAGTTCGTCGTGCACGATGCCGACGAGCTCCTGTCCGGGCTTCAGGCTCTTCGTGACCTCGCGGCCCCTCGCCTTCTCCATGACGTCCGCGCAGAACTGCTTCGCGATGCCGAGCTCGACATCCGCCTCGAGCAGGGCGGTCTGGATCTCGCCAAGCGCCTCCTGCACGTTCGATTCGCTGATCGTGCCGCGGCCCGAGAGGTTGCGGAAGGCGGTGGAGAGGCGTTCGGTCAGGTTCTCGAACATGGGGCGCGCAGTATAGGCGGCGGGGAATCCCGGCCGAAACGCGCGAGTTCAGAGCGGCCGGACGGCGCGCATGTCGTGCTTCGCCTCGAGCACGCTCCGCAGGTTGCAGAGATACCAGCGCCAGCTCTCGGCGCTGTCGGCCATGAACAGCAGGTTGTCCGATTCGTCGGCGAAGGGGCCCTGGCGCAGGATGACGCGCGCGCCGCCCGTGCCGTCGCCGCGCTCGGCGAGGGGTGCCACGCTGATCTCGATCGGCACGGGCGTGTCGTCGATCGGCGAGGGGAACCACTCGAAGCGGATGCGGGCACGGCCGTCGGCGAGCGCGTCGGTGTCGTGCTCGAGGATGCGCACCTCGGTCGTGTGGTCCCAGGCCCGGTCCCAGGCGATCGTGAGCGTCGGCGCGCTGCGGCCGTCGCGTCCGTCGGCGGCATCCGGTTCGCGCAGATCGCATCCGACCGCGAGCCAGCGGCAGAAGCCCGCGGAGGACGCGATGCACGACGCGACTTCGGCCGGCGCCGCGTGGACCTCCTCCTTGAGGGTGATCCAGATGCCGTTTGCCTCGCGGCCGACCATCAGGAGTTCCCCACGGCCCGCGGCGGAAGGATCACGTGGAGCCGCGAGGAAAGCGAGCCGCGCGAATGGACCTCGTGTCCGATCTCCGATGGCGTGTTGCCCGCCCCGGCGTCGCCGGAGGCGTTGGCGCGCTTCGCCTCGGCGAGTCTCGCCTGCGCCGCGCGCAGTTTGTCGGTCTGGAGGTGGCCCGCGAAGACGTAGACGCAGAGGTTCGGGTGTCCGAGTGCCGCGTCGAGGAGCGCCTCGGGCGACTCGCCCTCGGCGAGATCCGTCTCGAGATCGAGGAAGAAGTGCGTCGCGTTCGGCGCGTGCTGGACGAGGCTCGCGCGGTTGCGCACGCCCTGGCCGCGCAGGCCTGCGTGCTTCGCGGCACCGAGGATCTTGCTTCCGAAGAGGAGATCGCTTGTGAAGAGGATCATCGTGCGGTCTCCGCGAGTGGCGCAGCGGTGGCGCCGATCGCAAGGCGCGTCGGCTTGAGTTCATGCTCGACGAGCGTGGCGTAGTTCTCCCGCGCACGGATCACGTCGGCGCGGCTTCCCGAGACGAGCACCTCGGCGGGAAGCGGCGACGAGTTGTATCGGCTGGCCATCGACATGCCGTACGCGCCCGCGGTGAAGACGGCGAGGAGATCGCCGCGGGAGATCTTCGCCGGAAGTTGTCGATCGAGCGCGAGGAAGTCTCCCGACTCGCAGAGCGGGCCGACCACGTCCTGCGCGACCGTGCCGGACACGCCCGGATCGAGCGCACGGCGCGGCGGCACGAGCTCGGCGCCCGGCGCGACCGGCCAGATGAAGTGGAAGCTGCCGTAGTGCGACGGGCGGAGGAGGGCGTTCATGCCCGCATCGCAGATCGCGAAGCGCTTCTCGCCGGAGGTCTTCGTGTAGAGGACGCGCAGGACGAGGATCCCGGCGTTCGCGACGATCGTGCGTCCCGGTTCGAGGATGAAGCGGACGCCGCGCGCATGCAACGGGCCGGCGATGTCGAGGATCGCCTCGGCGTAGCGCGCGAGCGGCGGAGACTGCGCGCTCTCGTAGTCGGCGCCGAATCCGCCGCCGAGGTCGATCGAGCGGATCTCGAAACCGTCCTTCGCGAGTTGCGCGACGAGCGCCGCGGTCTTCGCGAGCGCCTCGCGGTAGGGGTCGACGGTGTAGATCGGTGAACCGATGTGCAGGTGGAGCCCCTCGAGCCGCGCGTGCGGGTCGCGTCCGTAGCGGGCGAAGAACTGCCGTGCGCGCTCGAGGTCGACGCCGAACTTCGTCTCCTTCTTGCCGGTCGAGGTGTAGCGGTGCGTGCTCGGGTCGACGTCGGGGTTGATGCGCAGCGCGACGCGCACGACCACGCCTTCGAGGCCGGCGATTCGGGCCAGGTTCTCGAACTCGGCCTCGCTCTCGCAGTTGAAGAGACCGATGCCTTCTCGGATCGCGAGGCGAATCTCATCGTCGGTCTTGCCGACGCCCGCGTAGACGCAACGGTCGCCCGCGACGCCGGCGGCGCGCGCACGATGGAGTTCACCGCCCGAGACGACATCCATGCCCGCGCCGCGCTCGGCGAGGATCCGCAGGATGCTGAGGTTGCTCGAGCTCTTCACCGAGTAGCAGACGAGCGGATCGATCGGGCGGAACGCCTCGACGAGCCGGTCGTAGTGGTCCTCGATCGTGCGCCGCGAGTAGATGAAGCAGGGCGTACCCGCGCCCTCGGCGACGGCGCGCACGGGGAGCTCTTCGACGAACAACTCGCCGTTCCGGTACGAGAACTGGTCCATCGCCCGATGCTATCAGGTGCCATCAGGTCGTATCGCGCCGCTGCGCGCGGCGATCCGACGGCGACTGCGGTGCCGGTTCGGCATCCGGGTCGCCGCGCCAGGTCTGCAGGATCCAACCGAGGAGGGCGAGCGCCAGCCAGAGGAGGAGCCACGCGATCGGCGAGATCGGTCCGGCGAAGCGTTCGGAGAACCGCGCGAGGAAGGGTACTGCGCCGACCAGCGTGAACGCTCCGCCGACGAGGCTGGTGAGGAAGGCGGCCGACGCCTGCGGCATCCATGCTCCGAGGATGAGACCGATGAAGGCGCCTCCCGCGGCGGCGGCGGCGAGGAAGGTGCGGACCTGCGGCGGCTCCGAGCGCCAGCGCGCGTCGGCCCACGTGACGAGCGGTCGCACCGGGTCGGGCGTGCGATCGGCGAAGGCGGTCGCCTGCGGCGACGGCGCTGCCGCCACGTGCGGCGTCTCGCCGGGGGCGCGCGCGTCGATCGCGCCGGCGTCGATTCCGATCCACGCGACGAGCGACAGGCCGAATCCGACCACGATGCCGAGCGCAACGCCGTAGACAAGTCGCCACAGCGTGGCGACGGCGACGAGGCCGATGACGGCACCGAGTCCGGTGAAGACCACGCGGCCCACGAACGTGCCTCCGAACCGGGGTTCGATCGCACCGAGGATGGGGGCGCCGAGCAATGCGCCCACCGCGATGAAGGTGACGACGAGGACGGGCCGGAGGAAGTGCCGACCTGCGACGACAAGCAGCAGTCCGCCGAGGAGCAGCACGAGTGCCGGTGCGAGGCTGAGGAGCGGAAGCGTCGCGAACTCGCGCGAAAGCGCGTCGAGCGTCGCGTTGGTCGTCGCGTCGGTTTGGGCCGTGGCTTCCATGCCGCGGGCAGGATACCGCGCCGGAACGGCGCCTGCGTCGATGGCGCTTCGTCGATGGCCCTTCGTCGATGGCCCCCGCGCGGCTCCTTCGGCGTTTTCAGCCATCATCCGAGTTGCCGTATGCTCTCCGCCCCGCACGCTTCCTTCACCACCCTCCACCGCCCGCCATGACCACCACCAACGAGCCCTTCCGCATCGCCCTCATCTCGACGGGCGGCACCATCGAGAAGACCTACGACGAACTCGGCGGAGTGCTGTCGAACAAGGTGAGCGTGCTCGACCTCCTCCTCGCGACCCTCGAGCTGCGTGGCGTCGCCATCGATCGCGTGCCGCTCATGAACAAGGACTCGCTCGAGATGAGCGAGGCCGATCACGACCTGATCGCGGACACCGCCGAACTGATGTCGCGGAATCACGACGGCGTGGTGATCGTGCACGGAACCGACCGGCTGGCGAAGTCGGGCGACCGCATCCACGAGAAGCTCGCGGCGAAGGGCGGTGCGAAGAAGGCCGTGGTGCTCACGGGCGCGATGCGGCCCTACGAGATGCGCCGCACCGACGCGACGCAGAACGTGACCGAGGCGCTCACGGCCGTGCAGATCCTGCCACCGGGCGTGTACGTCGCGATGCACAACCGCGTGCTGCGGTTCCCCGGGGTCGTGAAGGACCCGAAGCAGGGGACGTTCGTGCGGGGTTGAGCCCGCCGAGCGCGACGCGAGGCGCGGGCCATGTTGCTCCGGCCTGCTCGCTATGCCTGCGCGTCTTCGGCGGTCTGGATGTACTCCTTCTCGCGGTAGAAGAGCGAGACGAAGATGTACACGACCGCCGCGCCGAGCATCAGGTAGGTGAAGAACCAGTAGTAGCTTGCGCCCGTGAGGGTCGAGTTGCCGTCGGCGTCCTGCGTGAAGTTGTTGACGGCGGCCGTCAGGAAGTTGCCGGCCGAGACGCTGAGGAGATAGAGGCTCATGATGAACGACTTCATCTTCTTCGGCGCCTGCGTATAGCTGAACTCGAGACAGGTCACCGACACGAGCACCTCGGCCGCGGTGAGGACGATGTAGGCGAGCAACTGCCACGCGATCGAGGGCCAGTCTGCGTCGTGGCGGGTGCCGTCGCTTGCGATGGCGATGCCTCCGACCGACAGCGACTTCGCCATCTTCGACTGCCACGCCGTGTCCGCGGGCTGCGCGTCCTTGAGCAGCGTCTCCATGTCACGCGCCGAGGCGTTGCGCTCGATCGACTTGAGTTCGGTGATCGTCGCCTCGTAGTTGATTCCCGAGGAGGCCACCATCGGCGTGACCTTGTCGGCGAACGCCGACTGGGCCACGTCGATCTTCTGTTGTGCGTACGCGCTGATGCCGAACGCGACGACGCAGAGGAAGAACCCGGCTCCGATCTTGCGGAGCGCCGTCAGCTTCACGAACTTGCCCGCGATCGGGTAGACCACGTAGGCGAAGAGCGGGATGTAGCAGAGGATGAGGAGCGGATTGATCGCCTGGACCTGCGACTCGAGCCACTGGATGCCGAGGAAGTTGCAGTCCATCTGCGCGGCCTGCAGCACCCACGCGCCGCCCGACTGGTCGTAGAGCGACCAGAACACCGCGACGAACGCGTAGATCGAGATCAGCCCGGCCATCGCGCCGAGGCCCTCGCGCGAGAAGGTCTCGCGGACGAAGCCGAAGCCCTTCGGCGGGATGTGGATGTAGCGGTGTCGGCCGAGCCAGAACACGAGCGTGGCGAGCGCCATCAGGATGCCCGGCACGCCGAACGCCCAGCCCGGACCGTAGTTCTTCAGGAGCCACGGCGTGAGCAGCGTCGAGAAGAACGAGCCGAAGTTGATCGAGAAGTAGAACCAGCCGAAGACGCGCGAGAGAAGGTGGCTGTTGGACTTGCCGAACTGGTCGCCGACGTGCGCGGAGACGCATGGCTTGATGCCGCCGGAGCCGAGCGCGATCAGGAAGAGGCCGGCGACGAGCCAGCCCTTCGGTTCCATCGTGGCGGAGAGGAACCAGCCGGGCATGTCGATGAGCGCGAGCGCGCCGTGGCCGAGGCAGTAGACGATCGAGAGCAGCATGATCGTCCGGTACTTGCCGAGGAAGGCATCGGCGACGATCGCGCCGATCACGGGGAAGAAGTACGCGCTCGCGACGAAGAGGTGCACGTACTCGCGTGCCTGCGTGTCGGTGAGATAGGCTGCCTCGCCGGCCGAACTCAGCAGGTACTGCGTCATGAAGATCGCGAGGATCACCTTCATCCCGTAGAAGGAGAAGCGCTCGGCGGCCTCGTTGCCGATGATGAACGGGATGCCGCCGGGCATGCCGGTCGTCTCGGTGGGCGCGGTGCGGTACGTTGTGTAGCTGTTCGCCATGGACCGGAGTGTAATGCAATCGAACAAGCGGCCGCGGTGGCCGGTGGGGTTCGAGGAGCAACGGAGGCGCCGAGGTTCAACGGAAGGATTCGAAGCGTGACCGGATCGCGAATCATCCGCCTGCGTCGTCCCCCGGTGATCGTGGCCACCGAGGGCCGCTTCGTGCCGCCCGGGGTCGATCTCGATGCCGTCGATCGGCGATGGAATGCGCTCTGCGCCGTGAATCCGAAGTACTTCGACGGCTCGATGCTGCAGGTCCTCGGGACAAGCCGCAACGGACACGGCGGGGTGCAGATCCACGTGCAGGAATGTTCGTACCGCTTCTACGCCGTGCAGCGGGCTGACGGCGATTGGCCCGGGCTCGACTGCGGCGTGCGGCCGCTTGGCGTGAAGGGGATCGCGCATCGCGCCGTCGGTGCGGATGGTCGGCGCGAGGTGCTTGTCGGGCGGCGCTCGTCTCGCGTGGCCTTCTACCCGGGGCTCTGGGAGTTCGTGCCGGGCGGTGGGCTCGAACCGGGCATCGACCCGGCGCAGCAGGTGGTGAAGGAACTCGACGAGGAGGCGGGGCTGATCGCCCGCAGCGCGCCCATCGCGATCGCGCTCGTCGCGGATCCGGTCGCGTTCACGTGGGAAGTCGTGCATCGGCTTGAACTGGCCGACGGCGCGATGCCTGAACTGGGCTGGGAGTACGACGAGTTCCGGTTCGTGGCGCCCGATGCGCTGCCTGAGCCGCTCGCAGACGTGGCGCGGCAGATGCGCGCGCTCGTGTGACGCGCCGCCTACGCCTCGCGCATCCTGGCCAGCATCGCAAGTTCGCGATCGAGGACGTCGAGCGTGAACGGCTTCCGCACCACGCGGGTCCACGGATCCTGCGTCATCGCGATGTCGTCGCTGGTTGCGACGAGGACCGGAGTCCGGTCGCCGCGCGCGCGGATATCGGCGAGTGCGGAAAGCCCACCGGCGCCCGCGTCGAGAATCACCGCGTCGAAGCGCGCAAGATCGTCGCGCGTGGCGATCGAGGCAGGCGCGTCGGTGGTCTCGACGTCGTCGTCGACGGCCTCCAGTGCGGCGACGAGGATCGCGCGCACGGCCGGCTCGTCGTCGGCGATCAGGATGCTGCGCGGGCGGGGCGCGGGGATCGACGCCGTCGTGCACGCGTCGTCGACGCGGTTGGTCGTGGATGCATGGGGCGCTCCGCCATCGTTCTGCGGCATCGCGATCCCGCGGCGCGCAAGAAACGACAGCCGCGTGCGGAGGCCGTCTTCCGTCGGTTGTGCAGCGACCTTGCCGCCGAAGTCGCGGATCGCGCGGTGTGCGGCACCAAGCGGGAGCGCGGCCAGCGTGAAGGAGTTGTCGAGCAGGCTCGGTGGTCCGAGTCCGTCCTCCCATGCGCCCTCGTCATCTTCGAACGAGAGCGCGACGCGCAGGTGGTCGCCGTCGGGCGTGATCTCGGCGGTCACGCGCAGTCGGTTGGCGCCGCGCGAGCGGTGGAGCGCCACGCACTGGAGCGCGGCCGAGACGAGCGCGCGCGTCTCGCCGTCGAACGAGAGATCGGCCGGGAGGGCGGTCATCGCGTGGGCGACACCGTCCAGGAGAGGTCCCGCGCTTCGGTCGATCTCGCGGAACGCCTCGCTGCATGCGGTGCGCACCGCGGTGGGGCCGTGGCCGACCGGTGGACGCGCGCAGGCGTGATGGAGCTGCGTGAGCAACTCGTCGAAGTACTTCGTGGTGGTGAGGATCTCGTCGGCGAGCTTCTGGACCGCCGGTTCCTGCGCACGCACCTTGAGGAGCTGCACGCGACCCGAGAGCGCGAAGAGGGCGTTGTTGAGGTCGTGCGACACGAGCGCGCCGAGGAACCGCAGCCGCTCGGTCTCCTCGCGATTGCGAATCGCGTGGAGTTGCAGCGGGTCGGTCGCGGGCGCAGCCGCGGGAGCGGAGGGGTTCGGCGTCGATCCGGTCAAGCGTGCCTCCGCGTGAAGCGTACCGGGAGGCGGGTGGGCCTACGGCGCGATTTCGGGCGGGAAGGTCTGATTCGAGGTCCGATGCGAGGTCCGATGCGAGGTCCGATGCGAGGGGGGAACGTTGCGGGAGCGTCGTCGCGCTGGAGGAGCCACGGCTCTTGCGAGGCGCACGGGCCGCGAAAGCCGCGCGGCATGAGACGTCGGCCGGGAAAAACAGCATGGGCGCGTCGTCGACGACGCGCCCAACGATGATGGTCCTCAACGTGTTCCGCCGGATTTCTCGTCCGGTGTGCTGCCAAGTGCCTCGTGTAGGGGTTGAACCTACGACCCGCTGATTAAGAGTCAGCTGCTCTGCCAACTGAGCTAACGAGGCGAAGAGGCGGAGATGGTAGCGAGTTCCGCCGGGCGGTCAAGTGCGCTGGCGCGCCGGCTGGCGCTGCCGTCGGTGGCGCGGCGCTTGATGGCTGAAACGCCGGAATTCGACGGCGAACGCGGCGGTGTGGGCTCGCGCGGGCGTGCTGGTCGGCCCGTCAATCCGCGCATTCCTCCATCACCCGTCGCAGTTCGTCCTCCACGCGCTTGGTGAAAGTCGCCGCGCTCGCACCGTCCATGTGGAAGCCGTCCCAGGTTCGGAGCCCCTCGAAGGAGGGCTGCAGCTCGACGGCGCCCGCCTGTCTCAGCGCTCGACCGAGTTCGGCGAAGGCGGCGGCACGCGGCGGGGTCTCCGCGTCTGGTGCGCTCGGTTTGCGTGGTTCCACGCCGTCGTCGTAGTCGGGCATGCGGAGGACCGCGACGACGACGCCTCCGTCCCTCCAGCGGCGCACGGCGTCGAGCAGGGCCTTGGCCATGCCGGGATCGAGGGATGCATCCGCGAACGCGGCGGCGACGCTGTCGACCTCGTGTCGACCGTGCGCTCGGACCTCCGAATGGAGATCGGCCGAGGGCATTGCATGTGGTTCACCAGGATCACCGTCGGGCAGGTCGACCACCGCGCAGCCGTCCGCGCGGAAACTCCCGTTCTCGAACCGTCGCCGCCGAACGGCGTTGATCCTCGCGCGATCGCGCGCCTGCCACGCCTCCGCGAGCGCCGCGATCGGGAGCGGTGCGAGCCGGCGGTCGAGCGCATCGGAGGTCGTCGCGCGCAGCTTGGCCCCGTTCTCCTCGAAGTACTCGAAGCGGATGGCCTGTCCGGTGGCCCTGAAGTTGCTCTCGCCGAGACAGAGCACGACGATGCGCGTCCCTTCGGTCGCGAGCGACCGATCGATGAAGTCGAGGTATCGCTCGGTGTAGCGAGCCGAGGGAACGCCGAGGTTCATCGCGTTGCGTGGCAGGCGATCGTCATCGAACCGACCGCACTGGATTCCGAACAGCGAGCGGGAATTGCCCGCGATCACCAGCGAGAGGCTGTGCGGCGCAGTCAGGAGTTTCTGTGCGACGAAACGATGGTGGTCGGCGACACCGAAGACGTGATGCAGGTCCGGCCGCGCCGCCGCATACGCGCCGAAGCACAGGAAGGCGGCCAGCACGACCTGCGTCGCGCGGTCCGTGAGCATCGCCGCGAGGCGAGGAGACCGGTCAGAACTGGAAGTAGATGAATCCATTGGCGGGGCCACGAAGGAGCAGCGCGGAGAGCAGCATGGCGAAGGTCGCGGCGACGGAGGGCGAGAGGATGCGAGGGACGGCGCCCGCGGAGCGGGGCAGCGGCGCGAACGCGATCAGCATGAACGCCGCGACGCCGACGATGCCGGGGGCCTCGAGCCGGTACCACGCGCCTTCCGCCAGCGTTGCCATGCGGCGGAAGACCTGGCTCGCGAAGCCGATGTCGCTCGAACGGAAGACCATGCGGGCGACGAGCGTGAGCGCGAGGGTCGCGGACCACGCGAGCGCAATCGCGACCATCGACGGCAGGAGCCGCGGGATCGCCGTGGCGGCGATGGCCCGCTGCACCACCATGCCGACGGCGTAGAGGCCGCCCCAGACCACGAACGTCCAGTTGGCGCCGTGCCAGAGTCCGCTCAGGAGCATCGTCGCGCAGATCGCGACCGTCGGTCCGATGGCCTTCATCGGGCCCTTGATGAGCGGGCGATAGACGTAGTCGCGCAGCCAGGTGCCGAGCGACACGTGCCATCGGCGCGTGTAGTCGCGTGGACTGGTCGCACGGAACGGGTTGAGGAAATTCTCGTGGAAGTGGTAGCCCATCCATGCGGCGAGGCCGATGGCGATCGAGCTGTACCCCACGAAGTCACCGAAGATCTGCAGCGAGAAGAGGAGCGCGCCGAGCCACCACGAAGCGCCGCTCCAGTCGTCCGGTGCGGAGGCGAACATCCGGTCCACCGACGGCGCCAGATTGTCCGCGATCACGCACTTGAGGAAGAAGCCCTCGGCGATGCGCTGCAGTCCGTACCACCTGTTCTCCGGTGTGAATGCGCCCGGCGTGCGGAGCTGATCGATGAGGTCGCGCGCTCGGACGATGGGGCCCGCGACGAGCTGGGGGAACATCGTCAGGAACGCGAAGAAGAGCAGCACGTCGCGTTCCGCGCGGATATCGCGGCGGTAGACATCGATGGTGTAACTCATCGACTGGAACGTGTAGAAGCTGATCCCGAGCGGGAGGATCACATCGGCGAGCCAGCCGACCGGCGCCTCCAGCCCGAGGATGCCCGTCAACTGCCCCGACAACCATGCCGCGTATTTGAAGAAGAAGAGCGTGGCGAGGTTCGCGCCGATCGAGACCCACAGCCACGTGCGCCGCCACGCGGTCCAGCGCTCGATGGCGAGCGCCGCGCCGTAATCGATCAGCCCCGAGAAGACGAGCAACGGGAGGAAGCGCGGATCCCACCATGCATAGAACACGAAGGATCCCGCGACGATCGCAACGGTGCGTATCCGGTCGTGCCTCCGGACCCATGGCCAGATCGCAGCGAAGACCGCAATAAAGACAAGAAACTCCAGCGAGTTGAAAGACATCGCCGGCGCAGTGTAACGGTGCCTTCCCTGGCCTCCGATCGAGGGTCCCGCAGGGTCGGACTCGCTCGTGTGTCGAGGCGGTCGTTTGGCTTCGCGTTGGTTTCGCTGCGTCCCGCGCATGCGGGCCCACCGAAACGGTGACAGGCAGGTTGCGGTGGATGCCGAGGGTCCGGCGCGCGGTTCTCGATTGGTGCATCCGAGACGCCGCGTGCGGGCGGCGCGGAGACCACGGAGTGTGAAAATCGGGGCAGCCGGATTCGAACCGACGACTTCTTGCTCCCAAAGCAAGCGCTCTACCAAGCTGAGCTATGCCCCGCGATGCGAGGCGCAGTATAGCGCGACATCATCGTCAAACCGTGCCGTCAAACCGTGCCGGGTAGTTCGCGGGTACAAGCGGGTACAAGCGGGTAGGTGCCCGGCACCATGTGGACTCGCCAAATCGTTGCGCGGTGCCGTGGTGCGGTGGTGGTCTGTTGCTGCCGGTCCTTCGCGCGACGGCGGCTTGGAAGAAGCGTGTGAGTCTGTACCGGCGGAGTGCCGGGTACGAGCGGGTGCAAGCGGGTCGCTGGACGGCACGTCAGGTGCTGGAAGGCACGTCCGGTGGCACGTCAGGTGGGGGCGCCAGCATTCCGCGGTCTCCCGGAGCCGCGCCCCAAAACGCGCGGCGGCCCCGGATGTCCGGGGCCGTCGCGGGAATCGCAGTCCATCCGAAGTGTCCGACCTACGCCTGCGCCTCGGGCTTCTTGCCATGGCAGAGGCGGTACTTGAGGCCGCTTCCGCACGGGCAAGGCTCGTTGCGACCGACGACGGGAATCGTCGACGGGTCGACCGGGGCCGCCGCGGCCACGCGCTCGGCGGCCTGGGGTTGCGCGGCGGGGAGTCGTGCGGGTTCGGCCTCCGCCGGCGCCATCGGCGCGGCCGATGCGTCGCCCGCGGCGATCGCCGCCGGCTGCGGACGCGGGGCCATGCGCGGTACCTGCGGTGCGAGCCGT
>JAJTGL010000127.1 GCA_021297795.1 Planctomycetaceae bacterium | reverse complement strand
CGGCGGCTCCCTCTGGCGCGCATGGCGATTCGCGGTCGCCGCTGCGGCGGCTCCCTCTGGCGCGCATGGCGATTCGCGGTCGCCGCTGCGGCGGCTCCCTGCGGCGTGGCGAGAAGACCGACGCTCCTTCGGAGCGCCGTCCCTCGCGGCTTGTGACGCAAGGCGACCACGACCCTTCGGTCGCTTCGTGACCTCAGGGATCGCGGCACCCAATGGCCTCCGGCCGTTGGAATCGCTCAACCACGCGGCGCGAGGAACCCGATCGGCAACGCCGTGCGGCCATCGATCGCAAGATCCGCGAGCGCCTCGCCCATCACCGGCGCAAACTTGAAGCCGTGCCCGCTGAACCCTCCGGCGACCACGACATTCGCGCGCTCGGGATGAAGGCCCACCACGAAGTTCGCATCGGGCGACATCGTGTACATGCAGTGGCACGCATGCGCCACGCGCCGCCCGCGCGCCGCCGAAATCCGCTCCGACGTCGCCGCGACCGTCTCGTCGACGATCACCGGATCCACCGCCGCGCCGATCGTCTCGGGCGGAAGCGACGGCCCCCTCCCGTGCAAGCCGACCTTGAGTCCGCGCGGCGCCCCCATCCCATCGAATGCCGGAATCCCGTAGATCGCGGGCCGGTCCCCGCGATCGAAGAGCCACACCGGCATGCGGCCTGCACGCCAGGCCGCGTCGTCTGCGTCGTCGATCCACACCAGCGTCTCGCGCGTCGGTCGGAGCGCGAACGGGTTCGCACGATCCGCGCCCGCGACGCCCGTCAATCCGGGCATCCACGCGCCCGACGCCAGCACGATCGTCGCCGCCTCGAATCGCCCCGCCGTGCACTCGACCCATGCGCTGCGCCCGTCGCTCCCCCACGCCGACACGAGGCTGTTGCGCTCGATGCGCGCGCCGTGGCGCGCCGCCACCTCAAGCGCCGCGCGCACGGTCGCCTCCGGCCGCACGAAGCCGCCACGTTCCTCGAGCACGATCTCCCAGTCGCGCGGCACGTCGAACTGCGCGAAACGCCGCATCAGCTCGCCGCCGTCAAAATGCTCCACGTCGAGCCCGTGCTCCCGTGCACTGCGCAGCATGCCCGCGGACGCCGGGTTGCCCGCGGCGCCTCCCATGACGACGCCACACTCGGTCTTGAGCGCGACGCCCGCCTCGCGCTCGAGCCGCTCGAAGCCCTCGTACGCACGACGGAGCAGCGGCACATAGTCCGAGTGCTCGAAGTAGGCGACGCGGATGACGCGCGACCCGCCGTGCGATGAGCCACGGTCGTGCGGCGGATCGAAGCGGTCGATGCCGACCACGCGCTTCCCGCGCCGTGCGAGCTCGGCCAAGGCGGCCGAGCCCATCGCGCCCAGTCCCACGACGATCGCGTCGAGTCGTTTCATCGCGGTGGCGTCAGCCCCAGAACGAGAGCAGCGCCGCGAGATCCTCGGATCCCACGATTCCGTCGGCGTTGATGTCGGCGATGCCGTTGCTGCCCCACGAGGAGAGCAGGATCGTCATGTCGGACGCATCGACGGCGCCGTCGCCGTTGAAGTCTCCGTTGTTGAACGTCCGCGCCGTGATCGTGATCGCAATCGCGCGCTCCGCGAAGAGGAAACCCGAATCGGTGCCGCGCAGCGTGATCGTGTGCGCGCCGACCGACAGGTCACGAATCGGCAGGAGCCGTCCGCTCCCGAGCGCGCCGTCGCGGCTCGAGGTCCAGGTGAGGCCCGACTCGGGAAGCAACTGGTCGTCGATGTCCCACGCGGAGCCGTGCAGGAGCACGGTGGCTCCCTGCGGAAAGCTGGTGATCGTGTTGGGCGCGATGATGTGCACGTCCGGCGGCGCGCTGTTGCCGAAGGAGTACGAGTTGCCCTCGACGAAATCGTCGGACGAGAGCCCATCGCTCGCACGCAGACGGAACTGCGCGTTGCGGCCGCGGCTTGCGGGGAGATCGGAGGAATCGAATTCGAACGAAGACTCGCGCAGGCCCACCGCGATCGGCAGCCACGCATCGCCGCCGTTCGGGCTGTAGAGGAGATCGGCGACCGTCGCGTCGCCGTCCGCATCGGAGATCAACCACTCGAGCCGCACGCGACCCGCCAGATGGTCGGTCGACGGATCGAAGGCGATCGGGCCCGGCTGCGCGGGACCGACGGTGAACGCGTCGATCGACGGCGCGTTCGCCGAGCGCGTCATGCCGCCGAGCGGACGCCCTGCGGCGCCCTTCGCGGACTCGCGCAGCGCGACGCGCGCGATCTCGCGGCCGTTCGTCCAGCGCGGGAGATTCACGAAGAGCGACGTCGATCGATGCTGGTGCCGCGGATCGGCGCAGCTCTCGCGGCACGCGCGCGTGTCGACGCGCAGCGAGGCAACGAGCACACCGTGGTCGTCGAACGCCTCGACGAGCACGTTGCCCGCGGGATTGTCCTTCGTCGGCACGACCAGCTCGTTCGGCATCGCAGGGTCGAGATCGATGCGGCGCAGCACGTGGTCGTGCACGCCGGTCACGCGCAGCACCGGGATCGCGCCGTCGAGCGCGTCGCTCGCACCGTCGGTATCGCCACCGTCGGTTCCATCGGCGGCGCCGCACTGCGAACGCGCGTCGTTGATGCAATCGAGGTACGAACCCGACTCGACCCAGGCCTCGTTGGTGAGCAGGCCCGCGTACATGATGTCCTTCTTCGTCGTCGGCATCACCTGCGCGATGTTGAGCGGGTCGCGCAGCTGGTGCTCGACGTCGACCGAGATGATGCCGATCGCGAGCGTGTTGTGGCTGAGTCCCCAGCAGTGACCGATCTCATGTGCGAACGTGCGCTGGAAGCGACTGTTCTCGGTGTTGCCGAACGCCGCGTCTCCCGGAATGCCGATCGCCTGTCCGTTGCCGCTGAAGGGGTTGCCCGGAAGCCATCCGTAGATGAACTCGGGCCGCTGGAAGCCGGCCCCGGGGATCGTGTTCTGCCGGATCGAGCTCAGCGTGTTCAGCAGCGTGGTGCTCGACGAGTTGATGTCGGTGGTGAACACCGGCGGCGAGAGAGGCGAGCGGTGGTAGTTCCAGTCGCCGGTCTTGAAGATGCCGCGCAGGAACGCGTCGCCGTTCCCCGGCTCGATGACCGTGCCGCTCGGGAGCCCGCCACCCGGCGTGTAGTTGACCGGCGTGTAGGCGATGTCGACCATCTTTCGGCAGAGGAAGGCCTTGTTGAGCACGCTCGAGGAGTTGTTCGCGTAGTTCGTCTCCGCGATCGTGCGGAACGGGTTCAACGTGACCACAAAGTCGATGTCGTTCGACTGGGGCGGCAGACAGATGAAGTTGAGCGTGTCGTTGAGGTTTGCGCTGTTCGGAGCGACCGGGGCGTTGATCGGTCCGTTCGACGAGTACACCGGCGATCCCGCGATCTCCACGCCGTTCGAGTAGACGCGCAGCATCGCGTCGACGCCGGGCTGTGCGATCGTCTGTCCGTTGAGCGAGACGCGCACTCGGACCATCGTGGCGTTCTTCGCGATCAGCGGCGTGGCGCCCGTCGTGGCCTGGAAGCCCTGCGTGATCTCGATGGCCGAGACGGACACGTCGACCCCGAGGGCCGACGTCGAGGCGGCGAGGGCGAGGGCGAAGCCTGCGACGGTTGGCGCGAGCGATGTGGCGAGGGCGGCCAGCGGTCCGCGGGCCTTCGGGGAGGCGGTCAGGGGCATCGGATCACTGTACTTCCGGGCACGAGAGATCCAACCGTGATCCGGGAAATGCCCCGGTTACAGTGCCCCGATGCCGGATGCGGACGCGACCCGAGAACCTTCGCTAGACCGGCCTGAGACCCGGCTCCTGCCGATATTCCTCGCGTTTCTCGCCTTCGGGTCGCGTGCGTTCGGCGGCCCCGTGGTGCAGATCCATGGACTGCTCGAGGAGTTCGTCGTGCGCCGGAAGTGGACCGGCGAGGACAGGTTTCGCCGCGCGCTCGGCGTCTACCAGGTGCTGCCGGGGCCCGAGGCTCATGAGATGTGCTGCTACCTCGGCACCGTGCGCGGCGGCCGCTGGGGCGGGGTTGCGGCGGGCCTCGGCTTCATGCTCCCGGGGCTTCTCCTCATGCTGGTCGCAAGCGCGCTCTACGGCGTGCTCGACCTCACCTCGCCACCCGTCGCGGGAGCGCTCGCCGCCATGCAGATCGCGGCGTGCGCACTGATCGTGCGCGCGGTGTTCAAGCTGGTGACACCGATCTGGACCGCGGCGTCGGACACGAACAAGCTCCCCATGCTCGTCGTGTTCGTCGCCTCGATCGTCTGGGTGAACGTCGTCGAGTTCGGCGGCGGGCTTGCCGTCGAGGGCGCCGCTTCGACCGAACCTCGGGTCGCGGCCGCGCTCTTCGGACATGGACTGGTCGCGGGGCTCGTCACCTTCGGTGGCGCGTACACGGCGCTTCCCTACGTCAGCTCGGTCGCGGCGGGCGACGGCGGATGGATGACGCAGCAGGCGTGCCTCGACGGCATCGCGATCGCAAGCGTGCTGCCGGCGCCGCTTGTCATCTTCGGCACGTTCGTCGGCTACCAGGGCGGCGGGATTGCGGGCGCGCTTGCCTTCACCGCGGGGATCTTCCTGCCTGCGTTCAGTTTCACGTTTCTCGGCTTCGGCTTCTTCGAGAGGCTCGTCTCGTGGAAACCCGCGCGAAAGACGCTCGACTTCTTGAGCGCGGTCGCGGTCGGCCTGATCGCGGGCGCGGCGATCCTCTTCATGATCGAGACAAGTGGCGGATGGCCAAAGCGGTCCGTCTTCTTCGGCGGATGGACGGCGCCGCTGATCGGACTTGCGATCGGCGTCGTCTTTCGCGTGAAGCACCGGCTCGTCGCGCCGGTCCTCGTGATCGGAGCCGGAGCCGCCGGCGCGATCGCCGGACTTCTCGCGTGAACCGTACACTCCGCGCGTGCCCAAGCCCTTTCGCGAGAACCCCGACCGTCCGAGCCGAAAGCCGCATGCCGCGCGCGGCGGAGAGCCGCGCGATGCGGCGCCCCGACGGCGCGAGGAGCGCCCGCCGCTGCGCATCTTCCCGACCACGCTCTGGGAGTATCCGAGCCAGCACTACGACAGCCCCGCCATGCGCGAGGCGCAGAAGAAACAGCGGCTTCAGCGCGGCGAGGCGCCGCGCGAGATCGAGATCCAGGGCGACGAGGTCGTCGGCTCCGGCTCGATGCAGGGCGACAAGGACTACATCGGCGCGACGCCGTCCTGGGTGATCTGGCAGCTGCTCTCGCGCTACACGAGAGAGGGCGACGTGGTCGTCGACCCGATGTGCGGTTCGGGCACCACGCTCGACGTCTGCCGCGATCTCAAGCGGCGCGGCATGGGATTCGACCTCAATCCGCAGCGCGAGGAGATTCAGCGCAACGACTCGCGCAAACTCCCGCTCGAGAAAGAGAGCGTCGACTTCGTCTTCATCGATCCGCCATACTCGACGCACGTCGACTATTCGGACGATGCGCGCTGCATCGGCAAGCTCGACTCGGGTGGCGACGACGGCGGCCGCGCGTACTACCGCGCGATGGAGGATGTGATCCGCGAGATCCACCGCGTGCTGAAGCCGGGCCGCTACATGGGGCTCTATGTGAGCGACTCGTGGCGCAAGAAGCGCGACCGCGAGGGAAAGGCCGTGAAGGGCAGCGAGTTCATGCCGATCGGCTTCGAGCTCTTCGCGATCATGCGCAAGTACCTCGCGCCGGTCGACATCATCTGCGTGGTGCGCCACAACAAGAAGCTCACCTACGGCAACTGGCGCAAGGCCGCCGAGGAGGGAAACTTCTTCCTGCGCGGCTTCAACTACTGCTTCATCATGCGGAAGGCCTGATCGGAACTGGGCTTACGGCGATTCCGGGAATCGCGCGGCTTTGGCGTGCGCCTCGTGCATCGTCTGTCGCATGAACCATGTGCGGCCGGGCAGCACCGAACCGCACACGAGGAGCACAGACATGGACAGATCGGAAAGTCGTCGGCGCCGCCCCGGGCGCGCGCTCTGGGTCGTTGCATCGTCGCTGATCGCCCCGCTCGTCGCCCTCACCTCGGCGCAGTCGCCGGCGGTCGCGGCCCAACCGTCCTCGGCTCTCGCGCTGGCGAGCGGGGTGCTCGCAATCCCCGGGGTCGACAGCGATGGCGACGGCGTGGATGACAGCGTCGACAACTGCCCCACCGTCGCAAACCCGGGCCAGGCGAACGCCGACGGCGACACGCGCGGCGACGCCTGCGACAACTGCCCGAACAACGCCAACAACGCGCAGACCGACTCGGATGCAGACGGCGTGGGAAACGCCTGC
>JAJTGL010000034.1 GCA_021297795.1 Planctomycetaceae bacterium | reverse complement strand
GCCCGGGTCGGCCGACATCAGGATCAACGGCAACTTGCGACCGCTGCGCGCCTCGGCCTCGGCCAGCACGCGGAGGCCATGCATGTTGGGAAGACCGGCCTCGAGCACGAGCACATCCGGTGGCGCGTCGGGACGCAGCGCCAGCTCAAGCGCCATTGCACCGTCGCTGCAGTCAGCAACCTCGTGACCGTCGGCGCGCAGTGCATCCGCGAGCATCGAGCGAAGCAACGCATGATCCTCGGCGACAACGATGCGCAACGGTCGCCTTGCGGCGATCTGCTGCGCCGGACGCTCGACGCGGAAGGCCGGAAGCTCGATGGTGAAGCGCGTACCGCGGCCGACCGTACTGTCGACCGACACACGCCCGTGCGCCGCCAGCGTCGCCTGCCGCACCACCGCAAGACCGAGCCCGGTGCCCACGCCGCGCGGCTTTGTCGTGAAGAACGGCTCGAAGATGCGCGCGAGCACATGCTCGGGAATGCCGCAGCCGCTGTCCTCGAAGACGATGCTCGCCGCAAGCGGACCCACGCTCGAGATACCTCCGTCGAGCGGCATCGCCTCGACGCGCAGCGTGCCGCCGGTCGGCATCGCGTCGCGCGCGTTCACCGCGAGATTCAGCAGGATCTGCGACAGCGCGCTCGCATCCATCTCGACCTCGAGGTCGTCGACCGCGGCCGCGTCGACCGCGAGACGAATCTGGCGGTTGAGACCGATCGAGGCAAGCCGCATGGTTTCCTCGATCGCAGGCCGCAACGCGAACCGTCGCACCTGCGACTCGCGCGGACGCCCAAGCGCGAGCATGTTCGAGGTCAGCATCGTCGCCTTCGTGGTCGCGAGGCGAATCGCCTCGAGCGACTCGAGCACCGATGCGGAGGTCCCGGGCTCCGTCGCCGCGATATCCGCCTGTCCACCGATCGCGGTCAGGAGGTTGTTGAGGTCGTGCGCGAACCCACCGGCGAGAAGCCCGAGGAGTTCGAGCCGCTTCGCGTTCTCGAGCGCGAGCTCCGCGGCTTGCTGCTCGGTCACGTCGGTGGTGGTTCCGACGATGCGCGATGGGCGGCCGAGTTCGAACGCAACCGCCCGACCGCGATCGCGCATCCAGCGAATCTCGCCATCCGCCGCACGCACGCGGTAGGTGCACTCGTAGCGTCCGACCGAACCGTCGAGGTGCGAGCGCCACGCCTCGCGCACGCGCACCGCGTCGTCGGGCTCGATCCACGTCAGTTCCGAAGGCGCTGCGGTGGCCGCCGTCCTTCCGGCGGCAGCCTGCAGCTTCAGGAGACGCTCCGAGTACCGGGTGGCGCCCCCCACCTCGCAATCCCACCAGCCGTCGGTGGTCGCATCGAGAAAGAGCGCGAAGCGATCGCGCTCGGCGCGCGCCTCGGTGTCGCGCGCGACACGTTCGCTCACATCGCGGATCTGCGCATGGATGATCCGCCCTTCGTGCGAATCGTCGGGGTAGATCGCCAACTCGATCGGGAACCGTCGTCCACCGCGGTCGCGCGCGACCACCTCGATCCGCTTGCCGAGCACCGGGCCCGCGCGCGAGGTCGCGTATTGCGCCATGCCGCGCGCGTGCTGCGCGGCCATCTCGGGCGGGATGATCGTCTCCGCCAGCGTCAGCCCCACCATGCCGCCCGGCTCGTAACCAAACAACGCCTCGGCCGTGCGGTTCGCAAACACGATGCGGCTATCGAGACCGATCGTGAGGATCGCGTCCGGCAGCAGCTGTGCGGCCATCCCGGCATGCTCGTGGGGCATGGCGGAGATCGTATCCGGAAAAGCACAGCGGCCCGCGGGAGAAACCCGCGGGCCGCGTGAGGAGTCAGGGGTGCGGCGCCACCGCTTGCGCGGCGTTCGTCCCGCCGTGCACCCCAGGGGGGCCTGTTCAGCCCCAGTTCGCAAGGACCATCGAGAGGTCCTGGGCGTCGGTCGTGCCGTCGCCGTTCGTATCGCTGATGCCGGGCTGCCCCCAGCCACCGAGGACGATCGAGAGATCGGCCGCGTTGATCACGCCGTCGGCGTTCACGTCACCCGGAACCGAGCTGCCCGACTGGCTGGGCACGGTCACGGTGATCTCGACGAAGCAGCACGGGTGGAAGGTCGCCGAGTGCATGCCGACGATCAGGATGATCTCGGAGCCCGGCGGCAGCGCGGTGGTCACGGTGACCGGAGCGATCGCCAGGCCCGTCCATGGGTTGAGCGACGGGATGTTCACGAGCGACGGGGAGACCGTGGCCGCGTAGCCCGGGGCCACCGCGAAGGTGAACCACTCGCCGACGAAGGCCTCGAGGTTGAACACGCTGAGCGACACGTCGAAGGAGCCGACGCCGGGGTTGTCCGTCACGAACTCCTCGTGGATGAAGCAGTCGCACACCGGCATCTCGATGCAGATCTCCTCCGAGCAGCACTCCTGCGCGCTGCTCGAGGCGAGCGTCGCGTTGAAGCAGAGGACCTCGCCCTGCGCCACGCCCTCGATCGGGATGTTGAGCACGATCGAGTTGCCCGGCTGGAGCGGCGGATTGAGGACGATCACGTTGTTCGGCGCGAAGGCGGGATCGCTCAGGATGAGCAGGTTCGCCGGCTGCGACGAGTTGTTGGTGATCTCAACCTCCCAGTTGAAGTTGATGAGCCCATCCGCGGTCGGCTTGCAGTCGATCGCCTTGGTGGCGAACTCGCAGTTGGAGGTCGACGCGTCGACGCACGAGAGGTCGATCGAGCCAAGCTGCGTCTTCTGCTGGCTCGTGAGGATGTTGTCGAAGTCGATCAGGATCGAGTTGTCGCGATCGCCGCCGGTCGACGGGAATCCGATGAGGCCGTAGATGTTGTTGCTTCCACCAAGTTCCAGCGCGTCGCCGATCGACCAGACGCGGTCGTTCGAGCCACCCTCGATGTCGACGCCACCGACCGAGTTGCGGCCGAAGCTCGGCGTACCGAGGAGGAAGTCCTCCGGAGCGCGCTCCCAGCCCTGCTTGCCGACGCAGAACTTGATGAGGCGTCCGACGTGGGCATTCGTCTGCTCGATGTCGCTCATGCCGCGCTCGGCGGCGAACATGCAGCAGTTCGCGTCGAAGGCGATGTCGGCGACCGGGTTGGTCACATCCACGTCGTCCTCGGGCATCGACAGCTCGAGCTGCTCGGTCCCGGGCACGAAGGTGCCGTTCGCATCGAGCGCGATCGACCAGATCTCGTTGTTGCGCGTCCAGTTCGGATTTCCGCTGTCCTCGACCCAGACCGAGTAGACGAGCCGGCCGTCGACGGCCTTGACCGCCCACACGCGCTCACCGAGGGGCACGGGGCCCGCGACGTCGTCCGGATCCTGCAGGCCGCCCGGCGGAAGCGCCATCGTGACGACGCCCGTGGCGTGGTCGAAGGTGCCCTTCACCGCGCCGGCCTTGTCGATCGCGTAGATGCGGCCGTCCTCGAAGTTCGAGATGTAGTAGAGCTGCGTATCGCAGCTGAAGTCGACCTGGCCGAGGCCGGATCCCTGCGGATGTGCGCTGGTGATGGCGTTCGGAAGGCGAATGAGCTCGCTCGCCGCGCCAGTGGCGCCGTCGAGGCGATACACGCTGCCCGCGCCACCGAGGGTGCCGAGGTAGTTCTGCCAGTAGACGACCGTGTGCGTCACGATCGTGTCGCCATCGTCGTCGATCACCACGCCGAAGAGCGTGCCGAGGTTGCCCTGCGACCAGGAGGAGTGCGAGTAGCGGCCGGTATTCCAGCTGGTGACCGTACCGATCGGGGCGCTGCCCTGGTTGCCGAGATCGAACAGGATGACCGCGGGGTCGGAGTTCGTCGTGCGGAAGTTCGTACCCGCCGCCACCGCGCCGGGGTTGAAGTTCACCGCGGACGAATCGACGATCGCCGGACGCCCGCCGCAGCACGGCGCGCAGACGATCGGATCGTTGGTGCTCTCGCAGGGCGCGCCGTCGCACTGGATCGTCATCTGACCGACGAAGGTCGGCGAGTTCTTCGCACCGATGCGGATCAGGTAGCTCTGGCCGCAGCGGACCTCGCAGGTGATGCGCGCCTGCTTGCCGCAGGTGTCGTCGGAGCAGCAGAGCGGAAGGATGTCGCCGGGGCAGGCGCAGCCGATCTCGAAGGGGTAGATCGCGAGCGTCGTGTCGATCTGCAGGTTGCTGCACGTATCGATGGTCACGATGCCGTCGCAGTCGGCGGTCCAGCAGTACCAGCCGTCGCGCACGACCGCACCACCCTGGATGCAGTAGGTCGGAAGGTTGGTCGACGCACCGAAGCCGTCGAGATCAAACACATATGCCCCGCTGCCGACGATCGGCTCGGGGGTGGAACAGTCGTCAGACTGCGCGAAGGAGACGGACACCGTGGTGGCCGCCGCAACGATCGAGGCGAGGCTCGCGAACTTCATGTATTTCTCCTGCATTTGGTGTGGGCCGAGGGGGCGACCCGGGGGACGGTTCATGACGCCCACGACAGACCGCGGAACCGGGCTCGGATACACTCGACCCGACGCCGGTGTGGCGGAACTGGCAGACGCAGCGGATTCAAAATCCGCCGCCCCCTAAAGGCTTGCAGGTTCGATTCCTGTCACCGGCATTCGAAACGCGCGGCGCCCCATCGCGGGGCGCCGCGCGTTCGTTCGGTGCCGGCACGTCACTCGACCGCGCGCGACGCTGCTCCCTCAGCATCGCGCCCGTGCTTTCGTCCGAACCGACGCTCGGCGCTTCTGATCGATCGACCCAGCGGCTAGATTGGCCGCGTGCGGCCTTCGACGTCCTCCCTCGCTTCGCCTATCGGCCGTACGTTCGGGCTGAAGGCCGCCTGCTGCGCGGCGGTCTCCGCGATCGTCTTGCTGGCCGCGTTCACGCACAACGCGAACGCGACGAAGGGCGCCCCGGATCCCCTGCTCGAACCGCCGGTCGACTTCACCCGCGACATCGCCCCGATCTTCGCGGCCCGGTGCGTCAGTTGCCACGGCCCCGAGAAGCAGCGAAGCGGCTATCGACTCGATGTGCGCTCGACCGCGCTGGCTGGCGGCGAACTGTCGGCACCCAACATCGTGCCCGGCGATGCCGCGGGCAGCCCGTTGATCCGGTACATCACGGGCGCAGACCCCGAGATGGAGATGCCCCCGCGCGGCGAGCCCGTCCCGGCGCAGGAAGTCGCGCTCATCCGCCGCTGGATCGAAGAGGGCGCCACGTGGCCCGAAGACGCCAGCGCGCGCGTCGAGGACCCGCGCGACTGGTGGAGCCTGAAGCCGATCGTTCGCCCGACGATGCAACGCACCCCCTCTGGTGCCGCGCACGAAACCCCCGCGCACGAAACCCCCGCGCACGAAACTCACGCGCACGAAACTCACGCGCACGAACCCAATCCGATTGATCACTTCATCCGCGCGCGGCTTGTGAAGGAGGGCCTCGCGATGGCCCCCATCGCCGACGACCGCACGCTGTATCGCCGCGTCGCGTTCGATCTCACCGGGCTACCACCCTCGCCCGAGGAGCTCGATGCGTATGTCGCCGATGCCGATCCGCACAAGTACGCGAAGCTCGTCGACCGCCTTCTCGCATCGCCACGCCACGGCGAACGATGGGCCCGGCACTGGCTCGATGTCGTCCACTACGCCGACACCCACGGGTACGACAAGGACAAGCCGCGCGAGCATGCATGGCCCTACCGCGACTACGTGATCCGCGCGCTCAACGAGGACAAGCCGTACGCGCGCTTCATCGAGGAGCAACTCGCCGGCGACGCGCTCTACCCGGGCACACGCGACGGGATCGAAGCGCTCGGGTTCATCTCCTCGGGCCCGTGGGACCTCATCGGCCACGAGGAGGTGAGCGAGGACAAGATCGACGGCAAGTTCGCGCGACACTTCGACCGCGACGACATGGTCGGCAACGCGATCGGCACGTTCGCGAGCGTGACCGTCCAGTGCGCGCAGTGCCATCACCACAAGTTCGATCCGGTTCCGCAGGAGGACTACTACGCCCTGCAGGCCGTCTTCGCCGCGCTCGACCGCGCGGAGAAGCGCTACGACCCGTCGCCGGAGATCGCGGCGAGGCGCGCGCGTGCGAGCGACGCACGCAGGCGGCTCACGACCGAACTGGAGGCGATCGACGCCGCGCTCGCCACCGCCGCTGGCGATGAACTCGCGGCGCTCGATCGCGCGATCGCGGCCGCCGCGCGCACCACCGCGGCACCCGAGTTCGGCTACCACAGCGAGATCGCGACCGATCCCACCGATGCGAAGTGGGTCGCGGTCGACCTCGGCAGCTCGCGCGCGTTCGACCGCGTGACGATCTACCCGACGAGCGACGACTTCAACGGGATCGGCGATGGCTTCGGCTTCCCCGAGGAGTTCCGCGTCGAGGCCACGGACGACGCGAGGTTCGAAAAGGGCGTCGTCGAGATCGCGCGCGGCACGAGCGCGGCGCTCGGTACACCCCGCACCGCGGCGATCGTGCTCGCGACGCCCGGCGCGATGGCGCGTCACGTGCGCGTGGTCGCCACGCGACTCGCACCCCGGCGCGGCGACTTCATCCTCGCGCTCGCCGAAATCGAGATCCACGACGCGGCCGGCCGCAACATCGCCGCGGGCGCACCCGTCGCGAGCCTCGACACGATCGAACTGGGCGAACGCTGGCGCCGCACCAACCTCACCGATGGGATCGCCCCGGGACTTGCGCTGGTCGCGGGCCGCACGGACGAACTTCGCGAGCAGCGCGAGCGGCTGCGTCGACGCCACGAGCCGGACGAGGTCGCGCGGCGCCGCGAGGAACTCGCCGCGGGGATTGCCCGCGTCGAGGCCGAGCTCGCGGCGCTCCCCGCACCATCGCTCGTCTATGCGGGCACGGTGCACCATGGTTCAGGCGCCTTCGCCGGGACCGGCTCCGCTGGTGGCAGGCCACGCGAAGTCCGCATCCTCGCGCGTGGGCAGGTGACGAGCCCGGGCAGGATCGTCGAGCCCGCGGCCCTCACCGCAATCGACGCGCTGCTTCCGTCGCGCTTCGACCTCGCGGCGGACGCCCCGGAATCCGCGCGCCGCGCCGCCCTCTCCCGATGGCTCACCGACCCGCGCAACGCGCTTGTCTGGCGCTCGATCGTCAACCGCGTGTGGCACTACCACTTCGGTCGCGGCATCGTGGACACACCGAACGACTTCGGCAGGATGGGCGGGCAACCGACGCATCCCGAGCTCCTCGACTGGCTCGCCGCCGCGTTCCGAGACGACATGCGGGGGTCGCTGAAGGAACTGCACCGGCTGATCGTGACGAGCGACGCGTACCGGCAGCGCTCGGACATCGTGAATCCCGCCGCCGATGCGATCGACTCGGGCAACACGCTCCTCTGGCGCGCGAATGCGCGCAAGCTCGAAGCCGAGGCCGTGCGCGACGCGGTGCTCGCGACGACCGGATCGCTCGACCTCGCGATGGGCGGCCCCGGCTACCGCGACTTCGTGATCGAGCGACCCGAGCACTCGCCGCACTACCGCTACGACCTCGCCGATCCGGACGACACGAGCACGTTCCGCCGGTCGATCTACCGCTTCATCGTGCGCAGCCAGATGCAGCCGTTCATGACCTCGCTCGACTGCGCAGATCCCTCGATGCGCGTCGATCGCCGCAACCAGAGCGTGGGGCCGAGCCAGGCGCTCGCGTATCTCAACAACGGCTTCATGCTCGCGCAGGCCGCGCGATTCGCCGCTCGCGTGCGCGCCGACACCTCGGGCGCCGGCCACGAAGACGCGATCCACACGCAGATCGACCGCGCGATGCGGCTCGCGCTCGGACGCGCACCGACCGCCGAGGAACGCGCGCGGCTCGTGGACTTCACGCGCACGCACGGCCTCGAGAACACCTGTCGCGTCGTCCTCAACCTGAACGAGTTCACCTTCATCGACTGACGCGGCGCGCATCCATGCAGAACGACTCGCCCTTCCACCGCCTGCCCATGCGCCGCGCGCTCTCGCGCCGCGACTTCCTCGTCCACGCGGGCGGCGGACTCGGCGGCGTGGCGCTCGCGTCGATCCTCGCGCGCGACGCGTTCGGCTTCGCACGCACGGCGGGCGATCCACCTCCGCTCCCGCCCGTACCGAAGGCGAAGCGCGTGGTGCAGCTCTTCATGGCCGGCGCCGCAAGCCACCTCGATCTCTTCGACCACAAGCCCGAGCTCATCCGCTTCGACGGAAAGCCGAGCGACTTCGGCGAGAAGGTCGAGACATTCCAGGACGGCCTCGGGCCGTGGCTCCGCCCGGTGTGGGATTTCAAGCCCTACGGCGCGTGCGGCAAGATGCTCGGCGAAACCGTCGCCGATCTCGGCGCACACGTCGACGACATGGCGTTCATCCACAACGTGACGAGCCGCTCGGGCGTCCACTCGGCGGCGACCATGCTCGCGACCACCGGATTCCAGTTGCCCGGGTTTCCCGGCGCAGGCTGCTGGGTGAGCTACGGGCTCGGCTCGATGAACGAGAACCTGCCGACCTTCGTGGTGATGCCTGACCACCGCGGCATGCCGTCGAACGGCGTCAAGAACTGGGACAGCGCGTTCCTGCCCAACGAGCACAGCGGAACACCGGTGTATCCCGGGCGCGACGCACCGATCGCAGACCTTCACCCGCATGCGGTGGGCCGCTACGTCAACGGCGCGAGCGAGCGCGACGCGCAGGCGCTGCTCGCGGAACTGAACCGCATGCATGGGGCGACGCGCGCCGACGACGCGCGGCTCGATGCGCGCATCAAGAGCTACGAGCTCGCCGCGCGCATGCAGATGGCCGCGCCCGAGGCGCTCGACATGAAGGAGGAACCGGAACACATCCTCCGCCTGTACGGCCTCGACCGAAGTGCGTCCACCTGGGACGCCGACATCAACGACGCCGAGGAGTCGTACGTCTTCGCGCAGAAGTGCCTCGCGGCGCGCCGACTGCTCGAGCGCGGCGTGCGCTTCGTGCAGGTCTGGAGCGGCAACGACAACTCGCATCCGCGCCGCAACTGGGATTCGCACGAGGACATCCGGCGCGACCACGGACCGTTGTCGCGCGGCATGGCGCGCGGCGCAGCGGCGCTGATCGCGGATCTGAAGCAGCGCGGCATGCTCGAGGACACCCTTGTGATCTGGTCGACCGAGTTCGGCCGCATGCCGAGCTCGCAGGGCGGCAAGGGCCGCGACCACAATCCGTTCGTCTTCACCAACTGGATGTGCGGCGGCGGCATCAAGGGAGGCGTCACGCACGGCGAGAGCGACCAGTGGGGCTACAAGCCGCTCGATCGCGACAACCCGACGACGATCTACGACGTCCACGCCACGATGCTGCATCTCCTCGGGATCGACCACACCAAGCTGACGTGGCGCCACAACGGCGCCGACCGACGCCTGACCGACGTGCACGGGCACGTGATCGCGCCGATCCTCGCGTGAGGCGCGCGCTCACTCCGCGCGCACGGTCGCCGTGTAGTTCGGCGCTTCCTTCGTGATGAGGATGTCGTGCGGGTGGTTCTCGATCACCGTGGCGCCCGACACGCGCGTGAAGCGCGCGTTGCGACGGAAGTCCTCGAGCGTGCGGCAACCGCAGTAGCCCATCGAGCTGCGCACGCCGCCCACCATCTGGTAGATGAAGTCGGGCAGCGCGCCACGATACGGAACCATGCCCTCGACGCCTTCCGGCACGAACTTGCGCGTGTCCTTGATCGATGCCTGGCCGTAGCGGTCGCCGGAGCCCGCGGCCATCGCGCCTTCGCTCCCCATGCCGCGGTAGCTCTTGAAGCGACGACCTCGGTGGAGGACGACCTCGCCCGGACTCTCGTCGAGACCTGCGAGCAGCGAGCCGAGCATGACGGCCGAGGCACCCGCGGCGAGCGCCTTGGCGATATCGCCCGACTGCCGCACGCCGCCGTCGGCGATCACGGGGATGCCCTGCTTGTCGGCCGCGCGCACCGCTTCCATCACCGCGGTGATCTGCGGCACGCCCACGCCGGTCACGACGCGCGTGGTGCAGATCGAGCCGGGGCCGATGCCGACCTTCACGCCGTCGGCGCCCGCGTCGATGAGCGCCTTGGCGCCGTCGGCCGTGCCGACGTTGCCGCCGACGACCTCGATCTTGAAGCGCTTCTTGATCTCGGAGATCGTGTCGAGCACGTTCTTCGAGTGCCCGTGCGCGGTATCGACCACGATCACGTCGACCTCGGCCTCGACGAGCTTCTCCGCGCGCTCGAACTGCCGCACGCCGACCGCCGCGCCCACGCGCAGGCGACCGCGCGCATCGCGGCACGCGTTGGGATGCGTGCGCACGTTCTCGAGGTCGCGCATGGTGATGAGGCCCTTCAAGCGGCGCTGTCCGTCGACGAGCAGGAGCTTCTCGACGCGCGCCTGGCTCATCATGCGCTCGGCGTCGGCGGGCTTCGTCTCGACCGGAGCGGTCACGAGGTTCGACTTCGTCATCACCTCGCCGACCTTTGCCTCGCTGCGGCCGTTGAGGAACTTCATGTCGCGGCGCGTCAGGATGCCGACCACCT
Source organism: Planctomycetaceae bacterium (assembly GCA_021297795.1). Taxonomy (GTDB): domain Bacteria; phylum Planctomycetota; class Phycisphaerae; order Phycisphaerales; family SM1A02; genus QWPT01. The sequence goes on along the minus strand of JAJTGL010000034.1, from coordinate 17,603 downwards.
CGCCCCGGCTCGTGCCGTCGGCGGTCACCGGGAACCCAGAGACGCCGTGCTCCGCCATCAGCTTCGCCGCGCGGCCGACGGTGTCGTCGGGGCTCAGCGTCACGGGGTCGACCACCACGCCGTGCTCGCTGCGCTTCACCTTGGCGACCTCGCGCGCCTGCACGTCGGGCGGGAGATTCTTGTGGATGAAGCCGATGCCGCCTTCCTGCGCAAGCGCGATCGCGAGGGCGCTCTCCGTCACCGTGTCCATCGGGGCGCTGACGAGCGGGATGCGCAGCGACACGCCGTTCGTCAGGCGCGTGGAGGTATCCACGAGGTCGGGCGTGAGCTCGCTGTAGGCGGGAATCAGGAGGACATCGTCGAACGTGATGCCGTCGAGAACGATCTTGGATTCCATCGGGGGATGATGCTGCCCGAGGCTTCCGCCGTCAATCCCCCGCCCGAGAACCATCCGGGTTTCCTCAAGCGCCCGCTTTCCGGTACCTTGCGCGGTTCCCCCGTGGTCCCCCACGGAGGTTGTCCCGCGGCCTTCGCCGCACCAACGCAGGGTCCTGCGAACGCAGCCGACTGAGAGAGTTCCACGCATGGGTGCCGTCCGAAACGAACTGCTCGTTCCCCTCTCGATCAACCACCGCGGCACGACGCCCGGCGAAGGCAAGCGCGCCTGGATCTCCTGGCTCGAGGCCATCATCCGCGTCGAGGGCTCCGACCTCATCGTGAAGAGCGGCCTGCGCCCCCGCGTCCGTCACCGAGGCGTCCTCAAGGACCTCGAGACCGACATGTGCACGCCGGACCTGATGATGCAGCTGGCGAAGGACATCCTCGACCCGAACCAGCTCGACTACTTCGCGCGGCACGGCTCGATCGACTTCGCCTACGACTACCGGAAGGAAGGCGACACCGACGGAAGCACGCAGCGACGCTTCCGCGTCAATCTCTTCATGGCCCGCGGCAACCCGTCGCTGGCCGCGCGTCTCATCACCAGCCAGATCAAGCGGTTCGAGGAGCTGTACCTGCCGCCGATCCTCTGCGACGTGTCGATGGCCGCGCAGGGACTCATCCTCTTCTCGGGCGTCACCGGCTCGGGCAAGTCGACCTCGATCGCCTCGATGCTCGACTACGTGAACCAGCGGAAGAAGGTCCACATCATCACGATCGAGGACCCGATCGAGTACATCTTCAACGACGCGAAGGCGACGATCAACCAGCGCGAGATCGGCATCGACGCGACGAACTTCAACGACGCGCTGCGCGCGCTCGTGCGCGAGAACCCGGACGTCGTGCTCGTCGGCGAGATGCGCGACTACGAGACGTTCGAGGCCGCGATCCGCGCCGCCGAGACCGGCCACCTCGTGTTCGGAACCATCCACGCGAGCTCGGCCTGGCAGACCTTCGGCCGCATCTACGACCTCTTCCCCGAGAACGAGCGCGACCAGATCCGGAAGCTCCTCGCGTACAACCTGCGCGCGATCATCTACCAGAAGCTCCTCCCCACGCTGCACGCGCACATCGCGCGCATCCCGGCGCTCGAGATCCTGCTCAACACCCCCGCGGTCCAGAAGTACGTCCTCGAGGGCCGCGAGGGCGAGATCCTCGAGCTCATCAAGCAGAGCCACGACGAGGGAATGGTCGACTTCACCAGCTCGCTCGTGAAGCTCGTCGAGGAGAACTACATCCACCAGCGCGTCGCGCTCGAGGCGACCCCGAAGCCCGAGGAACTCAAGATGCGCCTCAAGGGCATCGGCTGATCGGGACGGCGCTCCGCGAAGGCGGCCGCGACCCGGACCGCGCCCCGGACCTCCCCCGGACCCCGACCCACACGACGACAGCTCGACCGCGACAAGATCACGCCACCCGCGCCAACGCGCACGGACGACAGCCATGAACGACACGATCCTCCCCGAAATCCCGGCGCTGCTCGCGCAGACCGCCATCCTGATGAGCATCGCGAAGCCGATCCTCGCGCTCGTGCCGTTCATCCTGTTCTTCCGGTTCACGGCCCGGTTCGAGGTCGATGCCCGCACCTTCAACCTTCCCGTCGCGGCGTGGAACTGGGCCTACTTCGGCGCCGGGCTCGTGTCGCTCGCGGCCGTACTCCTCATTCCGATCTTCTGGATCGGCTGGATCCTCGCGATCCTCATCCTCGGCGGAACCATGTTCGGGTACATGCAGTACCGCAACCCGCGCGTTCCCGCCGGACGCCAGTACAAGCTCGGCTTGGACGCGCTCACCAAGGCCGTGGAGGCACGCAAGTCGAAGAGCGCGGAGAAGGCGGCCTCCGTCCTGTTCACGCGCGCCGACGGCTCCAAGGAACCCGTTCCCCAGAAGGAGAAGGACGAGGCGGCGCTCACGACCTACCTCGCGCTCGAGCAGATCCTCGTCGGTCCCGTGGCCGCGCGCGCAAGCCGCGTCGACGTCGCGACCGCGCAGCAAGGCGTGGCGGTCTCGATGATGGTCGACGGCCTGCGCACGCGCCGCGATCCGCTGACGCCCGAACTCGGCAACGCCGCGGTCGATCTTCTCAAGCGCCTCGCCGGCCTCGACGTCAACGACCGCCGCCGCCGCCAGTCCGGCTCGTGCACGATGGATGGTGCGACCGGCAAGGTCAAGCTCTCCGTCACCACCATCGGCTCGTCCGCGGGTCAGACCGTGCGCATCGACTTCGACCGCGAGGGTCGCCTCGGCAAGGCGATCGAGACGGTCGGCCTCGCCCCGGCCCAGCTCGAGGCGCTGCGTGCGTTCGAGGACGTCAAGCGTCGCAAGGGCGTGATCCTCGTCAGCGCTCCGTCGGGACAGGGACTCAGCACGCTCGGCTTCGCGCTGATCGCGCGCCACGACGCGTACACCGCGAACATCAAGACGCTTGAGAAGGAACTCGTCTATCGCGTCGAGGGCGTCGATCACAAGGCCTTTGCGCCCGAACCAGGCGTCGAGGACTTCGGTGCGATGCTCACGAAGATGATCCGCCGCGACCCCGACATCGTGCTCGTCGGCGACATCTCGGAGCCCGGCGCCGCGAAGGCCGCCACACTGGCCGGCATGAACGCGCCGCTCCTCTACGTGCTCGTCCCCGCGGACAGCATGGCGACGGCGATCGCGACCTGGATGCAGGCGGTCGGCGACCCGAAGGCGGCCACCGCATGCCTCAGCGCCGTCATCCACCAGCGCCTCATGCGCACAATCTGCCCGAACTGCCGTTCGCCCTTCACGCCCGCCCCCGAGCAGGCGAAGAAGCTCGGCATCCCGGCGGGCAAGCAGGTCGAGCTCTTCCGCCCGAGCGGCAAGGTGCAGGTCAAGAACCGCGTGGAGGACTGCCCGGTCTGCCAGGGCAGCGGATACTTCGGACAGACGGGCATCTTCGAGGTGCTCTCGCTCGACGACGAGGGCCGTCGCCTGCTCGGCGAGAACGACTTCCGCACGGCGTACGCGCGTGCGGTGCGCGAGCAGAAGATGATCCAGCTGCAGGAAGCGGCGCTCCTCAAGGTGCGCGACGGCGCGACGAGCCTCGAGGAAGTGCAGCGCATCTTCGCCCCGAAGCAGGCCGCCGGCGCGCCCACAACCCAGAAGCCCGCCACCGCCTGACGCCCGAACCTCCCGCGCGGCCTTGACGCTGCGCCGCAACCGACAGCACTCGAACGACACAACGGCGCGATGCGCCAACGCGCGCCCCGGCGCGCATCCAGAGCAAGGACCAGAGATGGAAGCAATCTTCAACATCCTCGTCATCGCCTTCATCGGCCTCATCGCCTACTGGTGGGCGAACCAGGGCATCCTCAGCGCCCTGCTCCACCTGATCTGCGTGATCGCGGCAGGCACGCTCGCCTTCGCGGGCTGGGAGCCGGTCTCGCATCTCCTGCTCGGCGTGCCTTCGATGGTGCCGTACGCGTGGGGCATCGGCCTGCTCTTCCCGTTCGCGATCTACCTCGTCATCCTGCGGACGATCGCGGACAAGCTGGCCCCCGACAACCTGAACTTCCCGCACGTCGCCCAGCTCGGCATCGGTGGCGTGCTCGGTGCGGTCGCGGGCGTGCTCACCGTCGGCATCGCGATCATCGGCGTCGGCCACACGCACTCGTCGAACGAGATCCTCGGCATCGTCGGCGCCGCGCGCACCTCGCAGTCGAAGGGCCAGCCGAACACGAACGTGCAGCCCTTCTGGGTGCCTGCGCACGTGATCACGGCCCGCACCTTCGAGTTCCTCTCGACCGGCGCGCTGCGACCCACGCTTTCGACGCCGACGCTCGCCAGCGAGCAGCCGTACCTCGACAAGATGGCGGTCGGCCTCTTCCGCGACAGCTATCTCAAGGACGGCCGCATCGCCCGCGTGTCCGCGGCCCCCGGCTCGATCCGGATCGATCAGGCGATTCGCTCGACCGTGAACAACCTCTCGGCCTACATCGTGAAGGTCCACCTCGAGCCGGGTGCAACGACCTCGGGCGTCGGCTTCGCGATCTCGGCATCGCAGTTCCGACTCGTCGGAAAGCCGCGCGCGGCCAGCGGTCCGGCCTCCGGCATCGCGTTCCCCACCGAGTGGTCGCAACCGCTTCCGAATGGCGGCTTCGGCCTCTTCAAGTTCGACGACCGCTCGCACTACGTGACCGGTCCCGCGGGCACCCAGACCCTCGATATCACGCTGATCTTCCCGGCCGACGCGTTCCCCGTCGGAGAGCCTCCCCGCTTCCTCCAGACGATGGGACTGCGCCTGCCGTTCCCCACGATCGCGCAGGAGTCGTCGCCGGCGGAGGTCATGGCCATGGTCGCCGGTGCCGAGCTCGGCTCCGCGCCGGAGATCCCGTCCGACGTTCCCGAGATCAGTGGCGTCGATCTCGCCACCAACGACTCGCTGATGCCGGCGAGCGCCGACACGAACTCGCTCCCCTCGAGCATGAGCGTGAAGGACGGCAACTGGCTCTTCGAGGGCACTGGCGACTTCGAGCAGGGCGGATTCAAGGGCAACAAGAACGTCGTGGTCAAGGGCATCTGGTCCCCGGTCGCGACGCGCGTCGTGCGCCTGAACATCTCGCGCGGCGGTGGTAGCACCATCGACCTCTGGAACGACCGGAGCAAGGTGGCCGAGAAGGCCGGCCCCACGGCGAAGCTCGTCCTCGTCGACGATCTCGGTCGCACCTACTTCCCGATCGGCTTCATGCACATCACGAAGACGGGCGACCGTCGCGTGTCGATCGCGCTCGAGCGCGGCAGCAAGTACACGACGCTTGATCAGTTCCCCAGCCTCTCGAGCGCCGGAACCGACACGCTGTACGCGCTGTTCACGCCGGCCGCTGGCCGCCGCATCGTCGGAATCAAGCTCGGAGACGAGTGGGTCGCGCGCTCCGACCTCCTGATCGAAGAGCGCAAGTAACCGACGCATTCCGCGCGACGGGCGATGCCCGGCGCACCAGGCTCGGCTCCATCACCTCGAAACGCAACGCGCAGCCGCACCCGGCTGCGCGTTGTGCATGGATGCACGGAGCATCCTTCTGGAAAAAGTTCCGTGAACCGAGGCGAAGGCTTCGGGGACCCGGAAGATCGCGCTCGACATGGCATGATCGGCGCATCGAGAAGTGGATCATGCGCATGCTCGGCGGGAGGCAACATGCGTCGGAGCGATCGAGGGGAGCAATTCGAAACAGCCGAGGCACGAACGCCCGTCGACACACGGGCGCGCGCGCCCACGCCCATTCGGGTGGCCTGGGATCACCTCATGCGCGATGGCCCGTGGCTCGCGGCGCTCTCCATCCTCCGATCGATCGACGGCTTCCTGCGGCGCCTCGGCATCCGTCGACCGCCGCGCGAGGCTGGCGAGGTCGCGGCGGAACGCTTCCTGCGCGGGCTCGGCTACCGCACGGTCGCGCGCAACTGGCGCAGCCCCCGCGACCCGCGCGACGAGGCCGATCTCCTCATGCTCGCACCCGACCATGCGACGCTCGTCGTGGTCGAGGTGAAGCGTGCGCGAGGGCCGTGGGATGCGCTCGATCGCGTGGACCGACGCAAGCGCGCGGTGCTCTGGCGATTGCTCGACGACCTCGCCGCCGGAGACACCGCGGCGCAGGCGGTGGCGGCGCACGCCGGCGCCACGCGGGTGCGCGTCGATCTCGTGGGTGTTCGCGGCGAGGGCCGGAGCGCGAGCGCCGTGCGCCACGTGGTCGGGCTCTTCGAGCGACGGGCGCGCGATCGACCGTGCGACCGACCGTGCGGGCCTCGTGATCAGCGCCAGTAGCGCTCGAGGGCGATCTCGACGAGCCGCCGCTCCATCTCGCCGATGTCGTCGGTGACCCAGCGGCTGCGCAGCGTGTCGAGGTAGCGCTCCCGCTCGATCGCGCGTCGACGGCCCTCGAGTTCCGCACGCAGCTGGAGCTGCACCTCACGGTCGTAGAGCGAGCGGCTGGGCGGCCGGTCGAGCGCGATGACGCCGAGCCAGACGATCAGCTCGCGCTGCTCGAGCGGCGCGCTGGGCACATCGACCTCGAGGCCGGTCAGGCGCTCCTTCATCGCGTCGGTGAAGGGCATGCCGGCGATGCCGTCGGCGGGGTAGTCGAAGGTCTGCCAGAGCGCTCCGTTGGGCAGCTTCAGCTCCGCGGCGATCGCCGAGAACGAGCTTCCCGACTCGGCCATCGCGCGCACCTTCGCGATCTTCTCCGCGTCGGTGCGCGGATCGAGCCGGATGCGCCCGAGCTTGAGGACCGGCGGCGGATTGAACTCCGCGCTGCGGCGCTCGTACTCCTGCTCGATGTCGCGCCACGACACGATGGTGCGCGGCTCGATGCGCTCGTTCATCAGTCGCCGCGCGAGCGCGACGTCGCGCTTCTGCTGGATGAACTCCTCGAGCGTCTGCGATTCCTCGGCCTCGAGGCTCGCCTCGGCCGCCGCGCGGCTGCCGCCACGCTCGGCGATCGTCTCCTCCTGGAAGCTGCGCAGCCAGGCGAAGAGCCCCTGCTGCTGCTCGGGCGTGAGCTTCGACTCGGCCTCCGCGACGATCAGCTCGCTGTCGACGGTGTCCTTGAAGGAGAGCCGCACGAGGTCGACGAAGACCCGTCGCCCCTCGACGCGGTCGCGCAGCGACGACGCGGCGATCAGTCGGTCCTCGATCGGCTCGAGAAACGCCTGCGCGAAGATCGGCCTGCCGTTCACCTGCCCGACCAGACCCTCCACCGGCCACGACTGGCCGGGCTCGAGACGCGCCGCGAACGCCTGACTCGCGCTGTCGATGGTCTGCGTGCCATCGGCGTTGCGCGAGATCACTCCCTCGCGCTTGCCGACGTACTCGCGCGTCCCGGCGACGGTGCCCACCGTCTCGACGATCTCCTCCTCGACGATCTCGGGCTGCTCGACGACCTCGGGCGAAACCGAGATCACGTCGGTGCGCAGATCGGCGGGCGGGCGAGCGAAGTCGGCGAGCTCGATCGGACGGGCATCTGGCCGCGAGGACGACGCGCAACCCGCGAGAATCGCGGCGATCGGCGCGGCGGCGAGCGTGGCCTTGCGGAGCATGCGGGAATCCTAACGAATGCCCGAGCGGGTGTGTCGCATCGCCGCTATTCTCGCGGCATGAGCGATGAAACCCCGAGGCTGCACATCGATTCGGACTGGAAGGCGCAGGCACAGGCAGAGAAGGAGCGTCTCGCCGAGAAGGAGGCTGCCCGGACCGCCGAGGCTGGCCCGGAGGGGATGGGCGAGCTTCCCCCCGCGGACTTCCGTGCGCTGGTTGCGACCCTCGCGAGCCAGGCGATGATGGGTCTTGGCGCCTACGCCGATCCGCAGTCCGGCCGCGTGGTCATCGACGTCGTGGGCGCGCAGTTCGCGATCGATCTCCTCGGCGTGATCGAGGAGAAGACGAAGGGCAACCTCACCGAGGACGAGGCGGCCGAACTGAAGGAAGTGCTCGCGCAGCTCCGCGCGCGCTTTGTCCAGATCGCGAAGCTCGTCGCCGCGCAGATGCAGCGCGAGATGGCGGCAGGTGCGGGTGGCGTACCCGGCGCGGGTGGTGGACCCGGCGTCGTCGGCTCCATCGGCATGGGAGCACCGGGTCCAACGGGTCCCGCCGCCGGTTCGACCACGAAGTCGGGGCTCATCATCCCCGACTGACGCATCGGCGACACACCTGGCCGCTCCACGCCGGGATGCTCGCCACCACCGCTCCCCACGCCCGGATCCGGCGCGATCGGCCGGAGCCCGTGCAGTCGCAACCGACGTGTCCGGCGCAACCGCACCATGCTTTCCGCGCCCCGTCTCGACGGGGCGATTTCCTATACTGATCGGCTCGGGTCCGAACGGTCTCTCACCGCGTCGCGACTGCCCGTGAACCGACCCGCGAACCGACCAGGGCTCGAACCCTCAGGTCGCCGGAGACTCCCGACCGTGTCCGCAACCACCACCGACCACGCCCGCGCGAACCAACCCTTCCTCGAGAAGCACTACCACCTGCTCCGAAGGCTTCATTCGCTCAGCGGCATCTTCCCGATCGGGCTCTTCCTGATCCCCCACCTGACGACCAACTCGTCGATCGTGTGGGGCGATGCGTTGAATGCGAAGAAGTACGCCGACCTCGGCGCAGGCGGCGCGGGCGTCGCGACCTTCCAGCACGAGGTCGACTTCATCCACGATCTGCCGGCGCTGATCTTCGTCGAGATCTTCGTGCTCTGGCTTCCGATCGCCTACCACGCGATCCTGGGCGTCTACTTCGCGCGGTCGGGCAAGTCGAACACCGAGCGCTACGGCTACCAGGGCAACTGGCGCTACACCGCGCAGCGCGTTACCGGATACATCGGCGTCCTCTTCATCTTCATGCACATCTCGAGCCTGCGCTGGGGGTGGACCTACGGCGGCCTGATGCCGTCGTTCGACGCCGACGCCGCGTCGAGCACGACCGCGATCCACATGCAGGGCGGCATCTTCCCGTACTTCAACGCGATCTTCTACGCGGTGTGCGTGTCGGCGCTGGTCTTCCACTTCGCGAACGGCCTCTGGACCGCCGCGATCACGTGGGGCCTCACCATCAGCCGTCAGGCGCAGCAGCGATGGGGCGCGGTCTGCGCCGTGATCGGCGTCGGGCTGGGTGCCGCGGGCCTCACCGCGGTCGCCGGATTCGCAGGACTCGACGTCGCGAAGGCACAGGAGATCGAGGCGAAGCTGAGCGATGCGGCCGCACCACTCCTTCTGATTCCCGCCCCCGCCACCGGCAGCGCCAACCCGTAACCCACCGCATCGATCCATTGCAGCGGTCGACCACATCGATCCACTGCATCCGCCACGCCAGGACACCGAACGGAACCACACCATGGCAGCACCCACCAAGCGTCGCGTGATCGTCGTCGGCGGAGGCCTCGCGGGCCTCTCCGCCGCCATGCGCATCGCCGAGGCCGGCGTCAGCGTCGACCTCTTCTCGATCGTTCCCGTCAAGCGCTCGCACTCGGTCTGCGCGCAGGGCGGCATCAACGCCTGCAACGAGATCGCCCGCCAGCAGGGCTACTCGGAGTACGAGCACTTCGACGAGTCGATCTACGGCGGCGACTTCCTCGCGCACCAGCCGCCCGTCTACGAGATGGCGCACTGGGCGCCGAAGATCATCGACCTCCTCGACCGGATGGGCGTGCCATTCAACCGCACGCTCGAAGGCCAGCGCGACCTGCGCCTCTTCGGCGGTTCGCTCTACAAGCGCACGCACTTCGCCGGCGCGACGACCGGACAGCAGCTCATCTACGCCTTCGACGAGCAGGTCCGCCGCTTCGAGAGCGAGGGCAAGGTCACGAAGTACGAGCACTGGGAGTTCCTCCGCCCGATCCTCGATGCGAACGGCGTCTGCCAGGGCATCGTCGCGCAGGACCTCCGCTCGATGACGATCCGCGCGTTCCGCGCCGACGCCGTCGTGATGGCGACCGGTGGCAACGGACTCATCTTCGGCAAGAGCACCAACTCGGTGATGTGCACGGGTGGCGCGGCCAGCCGCTGCTACCAGCTGGGTGCCTGGTATGCGAACGGCGAGTTCATCCAGGTGCACCCGACCTCGATCCCCGGCGCCGACAAGCTGCGCCTGATGAGCGAGTCGGCGCGTGGCGAGGGCGGACGCGTGTGGGTGCCGCGCAAGAAGGGCGACAACCGCGATCCCCGGCAGATCCCCGAGGCCGAGCGCTACTACTTCCTCGAGGAGCGCTATCCGAAGTACGGCAACATCGTTCCCCGCGACATCGCGACGCGCGAGATCTTCGAGATCTGCGTGAAGGACGGACTCGGCGTCGGCGGCGGCAACATGGTCTACCTCGACCTCACCCACCTCGGTCGCGAGTACATGGAGCGCAAGCTCGGCGGCATCATCGAGATCTACCGGAAGTTCGTCGGCGAGGATCCGGCCGAGGTGCCGATGAAGATCTTCCCCGGCGTCCACTACTCGATGGGTGGATTGTGGACCACCTACACCGCGAAGCCCGACGGCAAGGGGCTCGTGTACGGAGCGCCGAACTCGATGGTCACCAACGTCGAGGGCCTCTACGCCTTCGGCGAGGCGAACTACCAGTACCACGGCGCGAACCGCCTCGGCGCGAACGCGCTCCTCTCGTGCATCTTCGACGGCCTCTTCTGCGGCGCGGGCGTGGCCAACTACGCGCGCGACCGGAAGTCGGGCGCGGCCGAGGCCGATGCGGCGCTCTTCACGAACGCCGAGAAGCTCGAGGGCGACAAGCAGCAGCGGCTCGTCGACTCGAAGGGCACCGAGAACCCGTACGTCATCGCGAAGGAGATGGGCGACGAGATGACCGCGGCCAGCACCGTGGTCAAGGACGCCGCCCGCCTCATGCAGGCGCGCGTCAAGCTCGCCGAGCTCCGCGACCGGTTCAAGCGGATGTCGCTCTCGGACACGGGGCTCTGGACGAACCAGAACCTCTCGTTCGCGCGCGCGACGCACGACATGCTCATCCTCGCCGAGGCGATGATCGAGGGCGGCCTCGAGCGCAAGGAGTCGCGTGGAAGCCACTTCCGCACCGACTACCAGCAGCGCGACGACGCCAACTACATGAAGACGACCGTCGCGAAGTTCGACGCCGAGAGTTCGCGTCCGTCGATCTCGTTCGAGGCGTTCGATCTGCCGCTCGTGCAGCCCCGTGCGCGCACGTACGGCAAGGTCGGCGGCTGAGCGTCGACGACCCGGCCCCCACGCGGCCAGAAGCACGATCCCGGCCCGGAGCGCACGCGCGTTCCGGGCCGATTTCATTCGCATCCCCGATCCGAACCCGGTTCGTTCGCACCGCGTTCCGCGTCAGCCGGCGGCGAGCCGATAGACGTTCACAAGCGACAGCCCGAACGCGACCAGCGCCATCGCGAGGATCGGCCAGGTGCGCAATGAACGTCCCGCGATCGCCACGGCGGCGACCAGCGCGAATACGACGACAGGCGGCTGCAGATAGCGCTCGAAGCACTGCGCATTCGCCGTCTGCGCGATCACCATGCCTGCGAACGCGAGCAGCGCGTACACGCCCATGGCGCGGCCGGCGACCGAACTCGACCGCGACCAGAGGCGCAGGTACGCACCGATCGCGGCGGCGCCGAGCGCGGCCAACGGAACGAGCAGGAGCGAACGCTCGAAGGGCGCGGGAAACTTGCTCGCGACCGTCCAGAGGATGCCGCCGAAGCGAACATGGACGACGTAGTTCGATGGAACGAGACAGGCTGCGCCGGCGGCGCACAACGCAAGCAGCAGGATGCGCGGCGACAGGAGTTCGCGCAGGTAGCCAGGCATGCCCACGAAGACGGGAAGGCCCCACACGGCGAACACCGCGAGCGCGTAGACGGGGGTCGCGGGGTTCGCGCCGCCTCCGTGATACTCGCGGAAGGTCGGCGGCACGAGACCGCCCCAGAGGAGCACGAAGAACACCACGAGCGCAAGCGCCGGAACCAGCGCCAGCGCGGCGAGTGCCAGTTCGGCCACACGCGGCATGCGCCGCTCGGCTGCGGCACGCGCGACGATCGCCGCACCGGGGAACGCCGCCGCGTACGCGAGGATCTGACGCACCGCGACCGCCGCGGATGCGGCAAGCGCCACGAGCGCGCCCGCACGCAGCGGAGAGCGCGTCGAGCCCGAGGCGATCGGGATCGCGGCGAGGAATGCGGACACGAGCGCGATCGAGGCGAGGTTGTCGGTCGTGAGCCAGACCGAGGAACTGAGCACGTAGGGCGAGCAACCGAGCAGCAGCCCGCCCGCGATTCCCGCGAGCGCCCCGGCCATCCGCGCGACCGCCGCCGCGACGATGGCGACGAACAGCGCGCCGAAGCACGCGTTGACGATCCAGAGCGCCATCGACTCGCCGGTGACGCGCATCGCGACCGCCATCACGAGGTGGTAACCGGGCGTCGTCGCCGAGTTGTAGTCGGAGAGATCGGGAGCGGGAAGCGCCTCGGCGAACGCGCGGATCACGGGCAGGTGGTAGTCGCGCTGGTCGTACCACTCGCTCGTCTCGACGATGCCGAGAAGGATCGCGACAAGCGCGGCCACGAGGTGGATCATGCCCGCGGCGAGTCCTGCAGTCCACACACGACCCGCCCGGGCCGCCGACGCTCCACGTTCCGTCACCGAATCACCTCGACGGGTACCGCCGGCTGCGACAGGAACACCGACTCGAGCAGGCCACCTGCACCCGGCGCGAACAGCACGACGCCGAGCAGCGCGACGAAGCAGAGAATCGACACAAGCACCACGCGGTCCGAGCGCAGTGCGTCGAGCGGGCTATCCGAACTTCCCTCGTTCGCGCGGCGCCAGAAGCGGTGGATCGCGACGAGGACGAACGGCGCGAGGAGCGCGAGCCCGATGGCGCGCGGACCGAACAGCGACCACGCATGCTCGGAGAGCGCGTAGGAGAGGTACATCGACACGGTCATCACCGCGGAAAGGCCGAGCAGCCACTGCAGTTCCTCGCGTCCGCGATATCCGGCCGGCGACTTCCATGCACTGCCCGCGCGCTCGGCCGAGACAAGGTCGCACATCCGCTTGATGAACCCGAGGTAGAGGCAGAGGAAGAACACGCAGAGGACCAGCCACACGCTGATCGGGACGGCGATCGCGATCGCGCCCGCCGCGGCACGGAGGCCGAAGCCGGTCGCGATGGTCGCGACGTCCACGAAGGCGACGCGCTTGAGGCCTCCGTTGTAGAGGAGCTGCAGCACCGCGTAGACGCCGACCGCGCCCGCGAGCGCGGCGGACACGGCGGATGCGAGCGCAAACGAACCCGCCACGAAGACGATGCCTGTCGCGATGGCGGCGCCCGGCGAGATGGCACCGGAGGCGACCGGCCGACGGCACTTCACCGGATGACCGCGGTCCTTCTCGGCGTCGAGCGCGTCGTTGACGCAGTAGAAGCCGCTCGCGACCAGGCAGAACGCCGCGAAGGCGAGCATCGCATCGACCGCCTTGTCGAGCACGACGTCGCCGCCCTGCGTCCGCACCGCGTTCGCGGCCCAGAAGATGAACGCAAGCAGCACGAAGCTGTTCTTGGTCCAGTCGCCGGGGCGGGCGAGCTTGAGGATGGCGCGGGGAAACGACACGGCGGTGTTCTATCGGCGCTTTCGCGGGTGCGTCCGCAGGCCTCCCGCGAAGTGCATGGAACGTTCGGCAAATGGCCGCCCCGATGGCGCTCAGGACCCCCTTCCCGCGACTATCATCGCGGCCCCGGCACGTTCCGCCGGGTCCAGAAACCGGTCCCCGAACCCTCCGCTCCACCATGGTTTCCGACACCGCTTCCCACGCGTCCAACTCCTCCACCAAGAGCTCGGCATCGGGCCACCGCACGGTCAAGTTCCGCGTCAAGCGGCAGGATCGTCCCGGCGAGGCTCCGCGCTGGGAGGAGTTCGTCGTCGACGTCGAGCCCGGCGCGAACGTCATCGCCTGCCTCCAGCAGATCGCGCGCATGTCGAAGACCGCGGACGGCCAGGCGACCACGCCGGTCTGCTACGACTCGGGCTGCCTCGAGGAGGTCTGCGGCTCGTGCGCGATGGTCATCAACGGCAAGGTGCGTCCGTCGTGCTCCGCGCTCGTCGACAAGGTCGTCGGGCAGGACGGCACGATCACGCTCGAGCCGATGTCGAAGTTCCCGGTGATCCGCGACCTCGCGGTCGACCGCTCGCGTGCGTTCCACAACCTCGAGCGCGTGAAGGCGTGGGTCCCTGTCGACGGCACCTACCACCTCGGTGCGGGTCCGAAGGACACCCCCGAGAACCAGGAGATGCGCTACACGCTCTCGACGTGCATGACCTGCGCGTGCTGCCTCGAGGCGTGCCCGCAGTTCAACCTCGAGGAGGATGCGAACAAGTGGGACTCCGAGTTCATCGGCGCCCACGCGATCTCGCAGGCGCGGCTCTTCAACACGCACCCGACCGGCGCGACGCTCGCTTCCGAGCGACTCGACGTGCTCATGGCCAAGGGCGGCGTGAACGATTGCGGCAACGCGCAGAACTGCGTGAAGGTCTGCCCGAAGGAGATCCCCCTCACCGAGTCGATCGCGGCGATGGGTCGCGCCGTCACGGTGCACGGCGTGAAGAAGTTCTTCAGCGGGCGGTGAGGCGACGACCGACCTCCGCGGTCCACGGTCCACACTCCGCGTTCAGACGAGCTTCACCAGCACCTCGTTCGCGAGGATCATGCCGCGCGGGGTGAAGCGCAGGCGCCCCGAGGCCGAGTCGCGCTCGAGGAGCCCGCTCGCGACCGACTCGGCGATCACGCGTCCACGGGCGGGCTCGAGTTCGACCGCCCGGCGCTCGAGGTCCGCCGAGATCCCCTCGGAAAGCCGAAGCCCGAGCATGAGCGCCTCGCTCGTATTGCGGCGCTCGTCCGCAGGCTCGACGTCGACCACCGGCGCCGTCTCACCCTCGGCCCGCGCCAGCCAATCGCCGAGCCGCGGCACCACCTTGTAGCGGGTGCCCGCGATCGAACCGCTTGCGCTCGGCCCGAGCGCCCACCACGGCTCGTTGCGCCAGTAGACGAGGTTGTGGCGGCAGGCGCGGCCCGCACGCGCGAAGTTCGACACCTCGTAGCGCGCGAATCCGGCGGCGGCGAGCGTCTCGACCGTGGCCTCGTACATCTCGGCCTCGAGTCCGTCGTCGCACGGCTCGAACTCGCCGCGCTCAAGCCGCTTCGTCATCGCCGTGTTCGCTTCGTACGTCAGCCCGTAGCACGAGAGATGCTCCGGGCCGATCGCAAGCGCACGCGCGAGGTCCGCGCGCCACTCGGCGAGCGTCTCTCCCGGAATCCCGAAGATGAGGTCGATGTTGAAGTTCGCGATGCCCGCCTCGCGCAGGAACCCCGCCGCGCGCGCGACGTTCGCCGGATCGTGCCAGCGTTCGAGCGTCTTCAGGTGCCGCGGATCGAAGCTCTGCGCGCCGATCGAGACGCGGTTGACGCCCGCCGCGGCGAGGACGTGCGCCTTGTCGAGATCGATCGTCTCCGGGTTCGCCTCGACCGTCCATTCGAGGTCGCGTGCGAGCGGGAAGCGCCGGATCTCGGCGACGAGCCGCGCGAGTTCATCCGCCGCGAGCAGCGTCGGCGTGCCGCCACCGACGAACACCGTGTCGATCTCGCCCGCCACGCGATCGAGCGTCCAAGTCACATCGGACGCGAGGCGCGCGAGGTAGTCGCCGGTCCTCCCCTCGCGATCGACGAACGAGTAGAAGTCGCAGTAGTGGCACTTGTGGAAGCAGAACGGGACGTGGACGTAGAGCCCCCGCGCGGCGTGCCTACCCGGCGGCAGCGCGTCGCCGAGGCGCACGACGCCGCCCCCCGCCCCGCCGGGGCCGGTCTCTTCGCGCGGACCATGGATGCGGACCTCCACCACGGACGCAGGATAGGGGATCGCCCCATCACGGCCGGATCGGAAAGTCTCGCTCAAGATGGCCCGCCCGCAGGCCGATGGCCCCATGTGCGCCGGAGCCCGGCGCGTGCGGAGGCTTTCCGATGGCAGGCGACGAAGTGATCCGGATCATGTGCCCGAACCTCGGGTGCCAGCGCGTGCTCGCTGTTCCCTCGAGCGCTCGTGGCAAGCTTGTCCGCTGCCGTGGCTGCGGATCGAACATCCGCATCCCCGTGCCCCGCTCCGAAGGCCCGTCGGCCCCGCAGGCAGGCCAGGCGCAGCAGCAGAAGCCGGCGGCGTGATCGCGATTTCGACCACCGTCGAGCGAGGTCAAACGTCGGCACCACGAGCCTCGTCCCGGCCCATTCCGCCCGGTTCGACTCCACCCGGCCGATCGCCCGTCGGTGGTAAACTGCGCGCTTGAGCCGCGCACACACCCACAACGTGCCTCCGCATGCCGCCCCCCCACATGGAGCCGTCGTCGGTCTCCAATGGGGCGACGAGGGCAAGGGCAAGATCGTCGACCTCCTGACGAGCCGCTACGACTGCATCGTCCGCTACAACGGCGGCGCGAACGCCGGTCACACGGTCCAGGTGGGCAGCGACCGCTACGCGCTGCATTTGATCCCCTCTGGCATCCTGAGCCCCGGCAAGATCAACATCGTCGGCAACGGCGTGGTGGTCGATCCGGAGAAGCTGCTCGACGAGGTGGACGGCCTCCGCAAGCGTGGCGTCGCGATCGGCGACAACCTCCGCATCTCCGACCGCGCGCACGTCGTCATGCCCTACCACAAGGAGCAGGACGCGGCGCTCGAGGAACTGCTCGAGAAGAAGTCGGGCAAGACCGGCGCTGGCCAGATCGGCACCACCCGCCGCGGCATCGGCCCCGCCTACTCCGACAAGGTTCGCCGCTCGACGGCGCTGCGGATGGGCGACCTCCTCGACCATGCGCTCCTTCTCCGCAAGCTCGAGACGATCTGCGGCCTGCGCATGGCCGAACTCGAGGCGCTCGGCGCGAACGTCACGCCGCTCGTTCCGCGCGAGCTCGCCGATCGCTTCGCCGCCGCCGGTGAACGCCTGCGCCCGCACATCACCGACACGGTGTACCTCGTGCACGACGAGATGAAGGCGGGCCGCTCGGTCCTCTTCGAAGGGGCGAACGCGTGCCTCCTCGACATCGATCACGGCACCTTCCCGTACGTCACGAGTTCGAACTGCTCGACGCTCGGCATCCCGTCGGGTTCCGGCGTCCCTGGCCGCATGATCGGCAAGGTCTACGGCATCATGAAGGCGTACTCCACGCGCGTCGGCGGCGGACCGTTCGTCACCGAACTCCTCGACGACACCGGCGAGCGCATCCGCAAGCGCGGCCGCGAGTACGGCACCACCACCGGTCGCCCCCGCCGCTGCGGCTGGCTCGATCTCGTCGCCGTCAAGTACAGCGCGATGGTGTGCGGCGCCGACGCGATCGCGTGCACGCTGCTCGATGTCCTCTCCGGCTTCGATGAACTGAAGATCTGCGTGGGCTACCGACGCACCGATGGCACGGTCACCGACCGCTTCATCCCCGACGCCGAGCGCATGCACGGCTTCACGCCCGTCTACGAGACGTTCGCCGGCTGGGAGCGGGAACTCACCGCCTGCACCGATCGCGACGATCTCCCGCGTGAGGCGCAGGCCTACCTCGGCTGCGTCGAACAGTTCGTTGGGATCCCGGTCGAACTGGTCAGCGTCGGTCCGGAGCGCAACCAGACGTTCGAGTCGAACGAGCGCTTCGCG
>JAJTGL010000033.1 GCA_021297795.1 Planctomycetaceae bacterium | reverse complement strand
GACTCGAACTCGGCGGCGGCAAGCGCGGCGATCATCGCGAACGTCGCTTCACACGCGCCATGCGCGGTGCGGTCGCCGTTGCGCACGCGGGCGAGCCACGCCGCCGCACGCGGTCCGTGTTCGCGGTCGTAACCATCGTCTTCGCGGTGCGAGTCGTGGAAGATCGCGAAAAGCCGCACCACGCGCGGATTCGCGCCCATCGCATCGGCGACGAGCAGCCCGTTGTGTCGCACGCGCCACCAGTGCGCGAGACCGTGCAGCCCCCACGCACGCATGCCGTTCTGCCGCACATTCGCAAGCGCCGCTGCGATGAGCGTGGCTTCGGGGAGAGTGGACGTCGGATCGCCTGACGCTTCACTCGCTTGATGTGCGCGCTCGGCCATATTCAGTCCTTGTTCAGCCCTTTCTCACCCCTTGCTCTTCGCAAACGCTTCCGCGGCGTCGAGTGCGTCGCGGGTCTTCGAGGGGTCTTTGCCGCCAGCCTGCGCCGTGTCGGGGCGGCCGCCGCCGGCGCCGCCGCAGGCCTGCGCCGCGGTCTTCACCCAGTCGCCGGCCTTGAGGCCCCGGTCGATCGCGCTCTTCGGGCACGTCGCCGCGATCGCCACCTTGCCCGCGTCGAAATCGGGCGAGAGGAAGAGGATCGGCGTGTCGGCGAGCCGCGCGCGCGCCGCATCGATGGCGGCGAGGAGCGCTGCCGCGTCCGCGCCGTTGATCATCGCGACGAGCGGGACTCCGGGAGCCTTCGTCGCGTGCATCTCGACGATGCCACGCGCCTGCGCGACCGCTGCGTCGCGCGCCGCGCCCTCTGCCTGCTTGCGCGCGGCCTTCGCCTTCTCGCGCACCGGTTCGAGCGCGCGCTCGAACTCCGCGCGCGCGACGGCGCCAAGTTCCAGCGACTCGGCGAGCTTCGTCATCTCGGTGATCTCGGCGACAAGCGCCTCGCCGTCGAGCTTCGCCGCGTCCTTCGTGCGCGTCATCAGTCCTTCGGCCGCGAACTGCGCCGCGAGCGCGCGTGGGCCGGTCAGCGCGAAGACACGCCGCACGCCCGCCGCGAGGCCACCCTCCGACACGAGCACGAAGCGCTTCGCCTCGCCCATCGCGCCGAGGTGCGTTCCGCCGCAGAACTCGATCGACAGTTCCTTCCACTTCGGGTTGTCGGGCTTCGCCACCAGGTCCGCGACCGTCGCGCCGATCGACACGACGCGCACCGGATCGGGATAGCGCTCGCCGAACACCGCGCGCACGCCGCTGATCTCGCGGGCCTTCGCGAGCGGGACCTCGCGCGCATCGACCGCGAGGTTCGCGTCGATCGCCGCATTCACGCGCTGCTCGACTTCCGCGATCTGCGCGAGCGTGAGCGCCGACTTCGCCGCGTAGTCGAAGCGCAGCTTCTCGTCGTCGACGAGCGAGCCCTTCTGCTCGACATCGTCGCCCGCCACCGCGCGCAGCGCGAGGTTGAGCGCGTGCGTCGCGCTGTGGTTGGCGCGGATCGCATCGCGTCGGTCGCGCGCGAGCATCAGCTGGCCGGTCTCGCCGCAGCTCATGCGGCCGTGCTTGAGGCGCCCGATGTGCAGCACGAACTGGCCTGCGCGCTGGACGTCCTCGATCTCGTACACCGCGCTGCCGCCCGACGCCCGCTCGGCGTCGCTGCCGTGACCGTGCGCGCGGTCGGTGCGGAACGTGCCGTGGTCGGCGACCTGTCCGCCCATCTCGGCGTACATCGGCGTCTTGTCGAAGATGAACGCGAGGCGCGACGACGAGTCGGCCTCGACATGCTCGTCGAAGTTCTTCCCGTTCCAGATCGCCATCAGCGTGGCGGTGGTCGGCTTGCCGCCGAACTTGCCGTGGTCGTCGGTCGGCTTGACGCGCAGTTCCTCGAGCTTCGCGATCGCATCGGGCGGGAAGTGCATGCCTGCCTCGCCACCACCTGCGGCGCGCGACTTCTCGCGTGCGGCATCCATCAGCGCCTCGTAGCCCGCGACGTCGACGGTCAGCCCCGCCTCCTCGGCCATCACCTGCGTGAGGTCGACGGGGAAGCCCCAGGTGTCGTGCAGGCGGAACGCATCGTCGGCCGAGATCGTGCGGCCGCCCGCGGACTTCACGCGCGCGGCGGCGTCGGCGAAGAGCGCGAGGCCGCGCTCGAGCGTCTTTCCGAACTGGATCTCCTCGTCCTCGATCACCTGCGCGACGCGCTTCGCCGCCGGAGCAAGCTCGGGGAACGCGCCGCCGAGGCTGGCGACCACCGCGGGCACGAGATCCTTCAGGAACGGCCCGCGCACGCCGAGCGTCTGGTGCCCGTGGCGCACCGCGCGGCGCAGGATGCGGCGCAGCACGTATCCGCGGCCCTCGTTCGAGGGATTCGCCCCGTCGGTGAGCGCCATCGTGAGGCAGCGGATGTGGTCGGCGATGACGCGGTACGCGATGTCGGTGTGGTCATCGAGCTTGCCGGTGTACGCGCGCGCGCCGGTGCGCGCGCGGATCGCCTCGAACACGGGCGCCCAGATGTCGGTGTCGTAGTTCGAGCGCTTGTCCTGGATGACGCTGACGAGTCGCTCGAAGCCCATGCCGGTGTCGACGTGCTTCGCCGGCAGCGGCTTGAGGCTCTTGTCGGGCTCGCGGTTGAACTGGATGAAGACGTGGTTCCAGATCTCGAGGACGTCGGGGTCGCCCGAGTTCACCATCTTCGCCGCGTTGCGTCCGCCGCCGATCCGGTCGAAGTGGATCTCGGTGCAGGGGCCGCATGGGCCGGTCTCGCCCATCTCCCAGAAGTTGTCCTTCATGTTGCCGGGGAGCACGTGGTCCTTCGGCAGGAGCGACTCCCAGATCGCCTTCGCCTCGAGGTCGGGCTCGAGGCCCATCGCGGGATTGCCCTCGAACCACGTCGCGTAGAGGCGGTTCGGATCGAGCCCGTAGACCTTCGTGAGGAGCTCGAAGCCCCAGCGGATCGACTCCTGCTTGAAGTAGTCGCCGAAGGACCAGTTGCCCAGCATCTCGAAGAAGGTGTGGTGATAGGTGTCCTTGCCGACGTCCTCGAGGTCGTTGTGCTTGCCGCCGGCGCGGATGCACTTCTGCGTGTTGACCGCGCGGGTGTACGGGCGCTTGCCGCGTCCAAGGAAGACGTCCTTGAACTGGTTCATGCCTGCGTTCGTGAAGAGGAGCGTGGGGTCTTCGTGCGGGACGACGGCGCTCGAGGGCGCGAAGGTGTGGCCGGCCTTCTCGACGAAGAAGTCGATGAAGGCCTTGCGGATCTCGGCGGCGGTGGTGGGGCGCGGCATAAGTGGAGGGGAAGAATAGATGGAATCCCGGGTGGCAGAGGGTTGGAGACCTCCGGGACAGGCCGCAGGCTGTCGGGAGCCGCGAAGCGGTGCGCGCGGGGCGCCGTCGGGAAGGGGTGCAGGGGCCTCGCCTCGCCTGTTCCGCGGGTTGGTAGGCTTGCCGCCATGCCCAAGCGCACTCCCTTCGTCGGCGGCAACTGGAAGATGAACCTCGATGGCGCCCGCAGCCGCGCGCTTGCGGAGGCGACCGCCGCGCACGCGGCCGCGCACCGCGGCGCCGAGGTCTGTGTCTTCCCACCCTTCGTGTACATCCCCGGCGTTGCGGCGGCGCGCGGCGCCTCCCTGGTCGGCGGTCAGGATTGCTCCGCCGAGAAGGAGGGCGCCTTCACCGGACAGGTCAGCGCCGCGATGCTCGTCGACGCGGGATGTTCGCAAGTACTTATCGGCCACTCTGAGCGGCGTCACGGGCTGGGCGAGACCGATGCGGTGCTCTCGAAGAAGCTCTCGCGCGCGCTGGAGGCGGGCCTCTGCCCGGTGGTCTGCGTGGGCGAAACGCTGGCGGAACGCGAGGCCGGTCGCGCCCATGACGTGATCCGGACGCAGTTGCGGGGCACGCTCGGGGGTCATGCGCTCGACGCCGCACGGCTCGTTATCGCCTACGAACCCGTCTGGGCGATCGGCACCGGGCGCACGGCGAGTGCCGATGACGCGGCCGAGGCGCATCGGACGGTCAGGCAGACGCTTGCGGATCTGTATGATGTCCGATTCGCCGAGTCGGTCCGTGTCATCTACGGAGGCTCGGTGAACGCCAAGAACGCCGCCGAACTCTTCGCACGCGAGGAGATCGACGGCGGCCTCGTCGGCGGCGCATCGCTGGTCGCGGCCGATTTCGCCACGATCGTCGCGGCGGCCGCGCGACGCGTGCAGTGACCTCAGGATCCCACGATGAACTTCCTCCTTCTCGCGCTCACCCTTCTGTTCATCCTCGTCTCGCTCGCGCTTGTCGTGATCGTGCTCGTGCAGCGACCCCAGGGGGGCGGCCTCACCGGCGCCTTCGGTGGTGGCGGCGGAACCGACACGGCCTTCGGTGGCCGTACCGGCGACGCGCTCACCGTCGCGACGATCACCGCGTTCGTCATCTACCTCGGGCTCGCGATCGGCCTGAACATCACCTCGAACGTCGCCTCGCGCGCGGCTGCCGAGCCCGCCTCGACGACCGCCGAGGGTGCTGCTCCGGCGACCACCGACGGCGCCGCGCCTGCGGACCCGAACGCGGCTTCGGCCGGTTCGGCGGATGGCGGTTCGACGTCGGGCTTCGAGCTCAAGCGGCTCTCCGATGAGGAGATGAAGGCGCTGACGAGCCCGACGAAGCCTGCGGAGCCCCCGGCCGCCGAGGCGCCCGCTGCGACCGAGCCCGCGCCGGCTCCCGCTCCCGCCGAGACGCCGGCGACCACTCCGGCCACCGCACCGACGGGCGGCTGAACACGATGATCCGATCGATGACCGGTTTCGGCAGCGCTTCCGCGGATGCGGAGGGCTGCCGTTTCTCCGTCGAGATCAAGAGCGTCAACAACCGGTTCTTCAAGGCGACGATCCGCGTTCCCGAGGAACTCTCCACGCTCGAGACCGAGCTCGAGACCGCGGTTGCGAAGCGCCTTGGGCGCGGCAGCGTCATGGTGCTCGTGCGGTTCGTTCCCGGTGGCTCGGTTGCCGCGGCGGAGGTGAACCCCGATGCGGCGCGCACCGCGCTGACGGCGCTGCTCGCCGCGCTTCCCGTCGAACTACGCGACCGCGCCACGGTCGACCTGGGAGCACTGCTCACGGTGCCGGGCGTCCTGCGCACCGATGGCGTCGAGAAGATCGTCGAGTTCGCGCGCCCCGTGGTGCTGCGGCTCGTCGAGTCGGCCGCTGCGCGTGTGCTCGAGATGCGCTCACGCGAGGGCGAGTCGATCGCGCGCGAGCTGGAGCGGCATGGCGAGGCGATCCGCGTGGCGCTCGAGGAAGTCGCCGTTCGTGCGCCGCTTGCGAGCAACGCCTATCAGGACCGACTGCGCGCGCGCATGAACTCGCTGCTTTCCGAGGTCGGAGCGACCGCGGCCGAGCAGGATCTCCTTCGCGAGGTTGCCGTCTTCGCCGAGCGATCGGACGTGGCCGAGGAAGTCGCGCGCCTGCGCGGACACCTCTCGCAGTTCGCGCAGGTGATCGCGCCGAGCCACGCCGAGCCCGCCGGACGCACGCTCGACTTCCTCTCGCAGGAGATGCTTCGCGAGGCGAACACGATCGCGTCGAAGTCGCAGGACGTCGAGATCGCGCGCCGCGTGGTCGAGATGAAGACCGCGATCGACCGCATCAAGGAGCAGTCGGCGAACGCCGAGTGAAACTCGATGCAGGGTGGCGATCAGGCAGGCTCCCGCGATCCGCGCGACCCTCGCGAACCGGTCGACCCTCGCGCCGATGCGTCGTTCCACGGCCACCTCTTCGATGGAGATGCCTCCGCCGCGTCCGCCGAGGGCGTCGGGTTCGTGCGGGAGCGGTTCCAGTCGCGCGAGATCGCGCAGGTGCTGTCGCACTACGACCTCGGCGTGATCCGCGAGATCCGCGAGTATCGGCGTGGATCGCGGCGCGCGGCGAAGCTCAAGATCTCCGCCGACGCCGGGAACTTCCTCCTGAAGCGCCGCGCGCTTGGCCGAAGCCTCGAGCGCGACCGCGAGCGCGCGGCGGCGGGACACGCCGTCCAGCAGCGAGCCGCCGCGGGTGGCGTACCCGTCGCCGGGCTCGTCCCGCTTCGCTCGGGCGGCACGTTGCTCCAGTTCGGCGATCGGCTCTACGAACTCCACGCGTGGGTGCAGGGCGAGCGCTACGAACGTCATGCCGAGCAGGCGCGCTCGGGCGGGACCGGCCTCGCGCGCATGCATGCGGCCTTCGCTCGGCTCCAGCTGCTCGAGGAACTTCCGCAGGGCGGCTTCACCGACATCGACGGCGTCCGGCATGCGCTTGACCTCGGCGCCCAGCGGGCGATCGAGCGCACTCCTGCCGAGGGGCAGCAGCGTCTGGCGGCGTCGCTCGACGCCCTCCGCGCGCACGTCGATCGTGTCGAGGCGAAGCTGGCGGTGAAGGGCCTGACGCTGCAGCCGTCTGCGATCTGCCACGGCGACTTCCATCCGGGCAACACGCTCTGGTCGGGTGATCATCTCGTGGCGGTCATCGACTTCGACAGCGTGCGCTACGAGGCGATTGCGGCCGAGGTGGCCAACGCGATGCTGCAGTTTTCCGTTCGGCACCGCAAGGGCGAGGACCCGTTGCGTTGGCCGATCGGGCTCGTGTCGGAGAATCTGCGCGGATTCGCGGCTGGGTACGCGGGCGAAAGTGCGGCACCGACCCGCGTGATGGCGCCATTTATCCCCTGGTTGATGCTCTCGGCGATCGTTGCGGAGGCCGCCTCGCCGATCGCGCGCGACGGCGACTTCGCTGGAATCCCCGCCGAGCCGTTCCTCTGCGCAACCGTGCAGATGATGGACTGGATCGCCGAGCGCACGCGCGCGATCTCGGCGACGCTCGAGGTGTGAGGACCGTCGGGCGATGTCGGGGCGGTTGCTGTCGCGGCGGCTGCCCGAGTTCCGTGGGCGGCCTGGGCTGCGTCGGCTCCGTGCGCGGCGACCGACGCGGCTGAGGGCTCGAGACTCCTCGCGAATCCGGACTTCTCGAATCCGGACTTCTCGAATCCGGTTCTGCGTCGTGTACATCGCTCGACGCGGCGCGGCTCCGTGCTACGCTCTGCACATGGCCACCGCGATCCGGCCCCTTCCTGCGGCATGCGCCGCGATTCTCGCGCTCGGCGCTCACGTTTCCGCGAGGGAGGCGTGCGCGCAGATCCAACTCGCTCCGCGGCCGGGAGTCGGCATCGTCGGCGGTGTCTCGACGCCGCCCGTCACGCTTCCGAGCGATGCCGAACTGGCCAAGATCGATGTGCCGGCCGAACTGGTTCGAATCGCGCGGTCTCTCGATGCCGAGCAGTACGCCGACCGGGCGGCCGCGCGTGCGGCCATTCTCGCGCGTCGTCCGTCGCAGAATGAGCTCATGGCGCTGCTGCTTCGCCGCGATCTCGGCGACGAGGCGCGACAGTCGCTGGTCGGCATTCTTCGCGAGCGCATCCTGAAGTCGCCGCGCGGAGCCCTCGGCATCCGCATGGAGTCGATGATGCTGCGCGAGGAGGGTGTGCGCATCACCGGCGTGATCGCCGGCATGCCTGCGGAAAAGGTGCTCGAGGTCGGCGACGTCGTCATCGAGGTCAACGAGGCGCCGCTTCGGGATCGGAACGATCTCATCCGCGAGGTTCAGTCGCTCGAGCCGGGTGATGAGGTGCGCGTCAAGGTGAAGCGCGTGCGACGCGACGAGGCTGGCAAGGCGATGGTCGACGAGAACGGTATGGAGCTGAACGAGTTGCTCGACGTGAAGATGCGACTTGGCTCGACCGAGGATCTCGAGGCACAGGGTGATCCGCTCAACCCTGTCGCGCCGAATCCGCTGATGCAGAATCCGGCGCTCCTCGGGCGCGAGGCGATTGCCGACGCCGCCGCCGAGCGCTTCCTACCGAGGCCCCGCGTTGTCCCGGTGCGCCGCGCGGTGTCAGGCCCGGCGCAGGATGGGCCGCGAACGGTGGATTCGCTGCGCCAGCTGCTGGTCGAGTTCCAGCTCGGCGGCGGTAGTCCCGAGCTCGTGCGCCAGTTTCGCGCGCGTATCGACGCGATCGAGCGTCAGATCGTCGCGACGGCGAAGGCGGAGCGAGCGGATGACGATCGCGCGCGCTTCGAGGCCGCGGTGGACGCGATTCTGGAGTCGATCGAGGAGGAGATCCGCGCCGCGCGGTGAGGGGGCGGCGAGGCGTGATCCGCGTGGCCTGCACCGGATTGGTCCGGTGCCGGGTAGCTGGCGGGTGCGAGCGCGTGCGAGCGGGACTGCACCCGGCACGCGGGAGTCGAAGGCACAGTCGCGCCAACGGCAAGCACTTACGTCCGAACTCGAACCGTGCCGGGTAGTTCACGGGTACGAACGGGTACAAGCGGGTCTCTGCGCGGCACGGTTCCCGGTTCCACGTTGGTCCCGCGTCGGTCCGGTGCCGGGTAGTTCGCGGGGACGAGCGGGTACGAGCGGGACCGCACGCGGCACGCAGGCGTCTAAGGCACAGTCGCGCCAACGACAAGCAGTTACGTCCGAACTGGGCCCGTGCCGGGTAGTTCACGGGTACGAGCGGGTACAAGCGGGTCTTTGCGCGGCACGGTTCCGGTTGCCGCGGCTCACGCCTTCCCAGTCAAGACAGCGGATTGCGGAAGTGCTCGTTCTGGATCGGCACGACCACCTCAAGCACGTGCTGCAGCACTTCAGCCGGTGAGCCCATCGCGTTCACCTCGCGCACGCTCGACTTCGGATAGAAGTCAAGCACCGGACGCGTTTCCTTCTCGTAGACCTCGAAGCGACGACGGATCACCTTCTCGTCCGCGTCGTCCATCCGGTTCTCCTTCAGCGCGCGACGACGCATGCGCGTCACCATCGCCTCGATGTCGGGGCACACGAGATGAAGCACGGTGAGCACCTCAAGATACTGCTCGAGATGCTTCGCCTGGTTGACATTGCGGGGAATGCCGTCGAGCACGAGCAGGTCGACGTTCGGCTTGTAGATCGACAGCACGGTCTGCGCGTGCATGTTCTGCCGCCACATCTCGATCGTCAGCTCGTCGGGCACGAGTTCGCCGCGCGAGGAGTACTCCATGAACTTCTTGCCGAGTTCCGACGCCATGTCGAGCGAGCGGAACACGTCGCCGCAGGCGAGGTGGAAGAAGCCCGGGACCTTGCCGAGGATCTTGCCTTGCGTGCCCTTGCCGGCGCCAGGGGCGCCGAAGAGCAGGATGGTCTTGTAGCGACGTGCGGGAGTGTTCGACATGACGGAGCTCCGGAAGGCCTCGACGTGCGGGGCCGAGGTTAGATCGGCCGCCCCCGCGAAGGGGTTGAACGGGATCCCAAAATGGAAAATCGGAGCCGTGCGCAGGGAGTGCCGAACGCCCGCGGTGGCCCGGCGGGCGGCGCTACACTCGGCCCCCATGGAGTTCCCCGCCAAAAGGTGGATTCGACCCACAGCCCCGGAGGCGGGCCGCGCGAGCGGCCACGGCGGTGGTCGGCCCGCGACCGACGGCGCGCTGGTCGATCGCCTGCTCGCCGCGCGCGGCGTGGTGACCAAGGAGGATCGCGAGGCGTTTCTCGGCCCGCTCCTCAAGCACGTCCAGAGCCCCTCGGACATGCACGGCATGCGCGAGGCCGCCGCGACTATCTGCGATGCCGTCCGGCGGAAGAAGCGCATCGCGATCTACGGCGACTACGACGTCGACGGCATCATGGCGACCGCGATCGTGTGGCACATGCTGCGCGCGATCGCGCCCGACCTCGCCGTGCGCACGTACATCCCGCATCGGATCGAGGAGGGCTATGGCCTCAACGCCGATGCGCTGCGCGCGCTGAAGGATGAAGGCATCGACCTCGTCGTCACCGTCGACTGCGGCGTGAGCGCCGTGGACGAGGCCGCGTTCGCGCGCGAAATCGGGCTTGAGCTCGTCGTCACCGATCACCACGAGCTGAAGGCGTCGGGTGCCGTGCCACTCGCGCATGCGGTCGTCCATCCGCGCCTGCCGGCCGACCAGCGCTTCGGCGAACTTTGCGGCGCGGGCGTCGCGTGGAAGCTCGCGTGGCAGGTCGCCGAGACCTTCTCCGGCTCAAAGACGCTCCCCGAAGCGCTGCGCAACCGGTTGCTCTCGCTGCTCCCGCTCGCTGCGATCGGCACGATCGCCGACGTGGTGCCTCTCCTTGGCGAGAACCGCGTGATCGTCGCGCGCGGACTCGCGGTGATCGGCCACACGGGGATCGTGGGGCTCGACGAACTGCTCGCGTCGGCGCGGCTCGAGCCCGCGAGGATCGACAGCGAGGCTATCGCGTTCCGGCTGGCTCCGCGCATCAACGCGTGCGGCCGCATGGGTCATGCGGAGGACGCGGTCGAGCTCTTTACCACCGCAGATCGACGGCGTTCCGCAGAAATCGCGGCGAAACTCGATGAACTGAACGACCTGCGTCGCAAGGACGACAAGACGATCCTCGAGGAGGCGATCGCCAAGCTCGAGGCGCGTACCGGCGGGCGCGCGCCGCGCGGGATCGTGCTCGCCGACGAGCGCTGGAACCTCGGCGTCGTCGGGATCGTCTGCTCGAAGCTCGTCGATCGCTACGCGTGCCCCGCGATCCTGATCACCAGGAACGGCGACATCTACAAGGGTTCGGGCCGCAGCGTGCCGGGCATCGAGCTCCACCGCGTGCTCGAGCAGTGCTCCGCGCATCTCCTCGGTTTCGGCGGGCACGCGATGGCGGCAGGCGTCAAGATCGACGGCGCGAGCATCGAGGCTTTCGCGTCGGCCTTCGAGGAGGCGTGCGACGCGCTGCTTCCGCCGGCCGCCGAACAACGGCCGCAGCTCGAGATTGACTGCGAGTGCACGCTCGGCGACCTCGATCTCTCCACCGTCGGCCAGATCACGCGGCTCGCGCCGTTCGGCCGCTCGAACCGCCGCCCCACGGTGCTTGTGGAAGACGTCGAGGTGACGCAGGTGCGCGCGATCGGTAAGACCGGCACACACCTTGAGGTCAAGGTGCGGCAGCCACAGGGCGGGCAGATGCAGTTCCTCCGCATGCAGTGGTGGAACGGTGCCGAACACGCCGAACTCCTCGCGCGCGGCACCCGCATCGACGTCGTGGTCGAGCCCGCGCTCAACGAGTTCCGCGGCATCGCCGAGGTCGAGGCGAAGGTGGTCGACTTCCGGATCCGCGCCGCGCAGGCGGTGGGAGGAGTGCGATGAGCGCCGTGGAGGGTGAACCGACGGCCGCGCGCATCGCACGCATCACGCGCCGCTTCGCGGCGCCGCTGCGGGCGTACATCGACGCGAGCATGCTTGCGGCTCGGCTCGACGACGCCGATGGGCTCGTGACCGCGTTTCTCGACGACTTTGCCGCGGCGCGAGGCGACCCGGCGCTCAATCTCGATCGCTGGCGTGAGAGCGGTCTACCGCTCCGACGCTGGCTCGTGCAGGCCTTCCTCGTGTTTGCGCGCGAACGCGAGCAGCAACTCCGGCGCGCGGCGGAAGCGGCGGCGAAGCCTGCGAGCTCTCCCTGCGTCGGGTGTGCGTGCGGCTCTGCGGCTGCTTGCGGCGGGGGCGGCGCGATCGGGCTCGAGCCTGGCGCATTCGAGGAGTTCGAGCGTGCGTGGAGCCGGACGCTGCTTTCGGAGGCCGGTGCTCGGCTCCGGCGCGAACTTGCCGGGGAAGACGATCTCAACGCCTGGGAAGCGTTCCAACGGCATCACTTCGGCCGCGCGGAGTTTGCCGAGATCGCACGGGAACTCGGAATCACCGCGGCCGAGGCTCGCGCCCGTGCGCGCCGCGCCGCGCCGCGCTTCGAGGCAGCGCTCGTCGACCTCGTGCGCGAGGAGCTGGCCGCACCCCGACGTCGCGGCGATCGGGGCGTGGAGGAAGCGCGCGGCGACGAGGAAGCACTTGGTGAGAGGGAAGCACCCGGCGACAGGGAAGCACTTGAGGCCGAGATGGCGTGGTTCTTTGAGGTTTCGGGGCGTTAGGCGATGGCGTGGGGGGCGTGAGGCGACGCTTGAGTTGAGTTCCAGAGTCGACGCCAAGGTTCGCGTCCCACAGCGACCGCCTCAACCCGTGCCGGCTACTGTCGCGGCGCGGCACGGGTTGCAAATGCATAAACCACGTAATAATCGACACTTAGAACGTCATTCGCCATCGGATTGCTGAGGATCTCTCGTCGACGTTCGCGCCTGGCGACAGTCGAAAGTTCGCGGTGAGGCGCGTCGTCGTTCCGTGGAGAGCTTTCGAAATCCGTCGGAATCTGTTTACTTTTCCTGCCCCCTCAGCGCATGATTACCGCGGCGCCCGCGTCCGGGCGCGTCGTCTGGTGAAGTCTGATCGAGTCCGGTTGCGTCCGTCTCGTCGGCCGATGGCAAAGGCGTACCGCGCTGCGCGCGCGAGCCACGTTCATCGATCGGCCGGCGATCGCAACGCGCGGAGATGTGATGTAAGAGGAGTCTCGTCATGAAGTCGATGAAGGATGGCGTTCGACGCGTGCGCGCGTCGGGTCTGCTCGCAGCCCTCGCGGTCGCGGCGTCGCTCGGCGTGGGAAGCGCCGCGTGGTCGGCGATTCGGTATGTCGACAACAACAGTGCGGATGGAAACAATCCGCCCGCGGGTTCGACCGTGTATACGACGATCCAAGCGGGTGTCGATGCGGCTGCGAACGGCGACACCGTGAAGGTGTATCCGGGCACCTACACGTCGTCGGCCGCGGAAGTCGTCAACCTGAAGGGCAAGTTGATTGTGCTCGAGGGTAACGTGGCAAACCCCGAGTCGGTGGTGATCGATGGTCAGGACACCCGTCGTTGCATCGTGGCGACGCTCAACGAGACCTCCGACACGATCGTCCGTGGTTTCAAGATCTGGCGCGGACGCGCCTCGGCTGGCGCGGGTATGTACGTCGTGAACGGCGACCCGCGTATCGAGGATTGCCGCTTTATCTCAAACGTCGCCACCGGCGGTGTCGCTTCGGGCGGTGGATTGCGTCTGTTGAACAGTGCATCGGTGATTCACGAGTGCTATTTCGACAACAACTCCGCTGACGCTGAGGGCGGCGGCATCTTCAACGCCAACGGGCCGCTCATGATCACTTCGTGCGAGTTCGTGAATAACCGCGCTCCGCGCGGCGGCGGGTACTTCACGCGGGATGACGAGTCATTCATTTCGGGTTGCATCTTTCGCGATACAAACTGGTGTACATGCGGCGGGCTTGGACTTGGGGTGTACGCGTTAGACTCCGCGTTGACCATATCAGGCTCGCTGTTTCGAGATCTTGTGTTGAGGTGCTGCGGCAGTCAGACTGGCGCCGTTCAAATCATCGGCCCTGATTCGGATGTGCTAATTACCTCGTGCGAGTTTTTGCGTTGTAGAGCGGAATCCGACGGGCGCGGTGGAGCAGTTTCGATTGGATGGCCAGGTAACAATCGAGGCAGTGCGAGGATCGTAGGATCGGTCTTTCGGAACAACTTCGCCGGGGTTGACGGCGGCGCCATCGCGATGCAGAGCATCGACCGGCTCGAGATCGACGGCGCCGACGGCGTGCCAACCATCTTCGAGAACAACTCCGCGAACCGCTACGGCGGCGCGATTTCCTTCAACGTTGACTGGGTTGCGGACGGCGTTCTCCAACTCGACGAGTGCCGCTTCGTCAACAATGCGGCAGGTTCATCGGGTGGCGCGATCTGGATCCGCCAGACCGGTGGATCGGGGCTGCGCACGCTGACCGACTCGGTCTTCATCACCAACTCGGCGGCCAATGGCGGCGGCCTCTTCCTCGAGGGGACGAATACGCGCAGCCAGCTCGGGCGCACGGTCTACTGCGGCAACGACCCGAACGACATCCAGGGCGCGTATCTCGAGTCGGCAGACAACTGCTTCACGACCAGTTGCAACGACGGCAACAGCAATGGATACCCCGACACCTGCGAGATCCCGATCGTCGACTGCAACAGCAATGGAGTTGCCGACGACGAGGAACTCACGGACAACGACGCGAACAACGACCTGATCCCTGACGACTGCCAGAAGCGGTTCCTCGATTTCGTGGGACTCGAGTCGGAACTTGTGCCGATCGTGGGCGCCGGCACCTCCGGTGCACCTGGGACGACGGCACTCTGCTGGCGCGTGTACGCGAAGACCGTCAACCCAACCGCGTCGGTGATCTGCGTCTACGGCAACGCGGAGCGGCCCTTCACGATCTCGGCATCGGGCGGGCTCTACCAGAACGGTTCCGGAGGTACGACGGTCGAGTCGATCTCATGCACCGCGTCGGGCTCGGTACTGCGCGACAGCTACTTCACCATCGAGGCGACCTGCAACGCGCAGATCGAACTGCTCACGACGATCGGTTTCCCCAACTTCGACGGCAGTGGCAACTTCTCGACCAACAACGGCGCCTACTACGTCACGCCGGGCGCCGCGGGCAGCCAGGCTGGTGCTGACAACCGCATCCTCCTCATGCAGCTGACGACGAACCAGGCGATCAAGCCCACGGCATCGATCAACCTGCTCGGCCGCCACGGAGTCCCCGATCCGGAGGACGGCTGGTACGAGTGGCAGGCATACGCGCTGGGCATTCCCGACCCGATCCTCGTCGACTGCAACGGGAACGGCGTGCACGACTCGATCGAGATCGCGACGGGCGCAGCGCTCGACGCCGATCGGAACGGTCTACCCGACGCGTGCCAGGAGTGCCGGGGCGACGTCGATGGCAACGGCGTGGTCAACATCGACGACCTCATCGAGATCTTCATCGCGTGGGGCGATCCGTTCCCAGGCGAGGCTGACCTCAACAACGACGGAACCGTGAACGGCGGCGACCTGAGCCTCGTGCTCCAGGGCTGGGGCACCTGCCTCGCGCCGTGAGATGCGCGAGCGCGTTTCTCCACGTCGGTTTCCCTGAGTTCTCGAGACATCGATCCGCGCCATGTGGTTTCCTGACGCCAACCTCCGAGCGAAGCCCGCGATGCTCGTCGCGCCGGTGATGCTCTGCGTCGCGGCGAGCGCGCACGCGCAGGCCCCGTCGCTTCCGCCGTCGGTCCATTCGCGGCTTGCGGCTCCCTTCGACGCCTTCGGCGCGGATCTCGCGCTTTGGTCGTCGATCTACTGCGCCGTCGGCGTGCGAGGGGCGGATGGGGCGGCGACGAACACGGGCGCGATCGATACGTTCGACCTGAAGGAGGGGCTCTGGACCTACCGCCAGCGGCTGGCGCCCGTGGGTCTCGCGGCGGGCGACCAGTTCGGACACGCGCTGGCGGCGACTCCCGAGTGGCTTGCCGCAAGCGCGACGCGTCACGACGCATCGGGCACCGATTCGGGCGCGGTGTGGGTGTACCGGCGCGATGGTCTGTCGTGGACTTCTCCGCAGAAACTGATCCCCGGCATGGGATCCGATGGCGCTCGCTTCGGAACCGCGGTGGCGCTTGGCGGAACCGCCGGCAGCGAACGGATTGTGATCGGAGCGCCGGGTTCCACGCCCGGCGGCCCGACGGGTGGCAGCGTGGCGATCTATCGACTGGTCGACGGCAACTGGGTGCTCGAGTCGACGGTCGTCAATCCGACGCCGGCGAATGGCGATCGTTTCGGCGAGGCGGTTGCGATCGAAGGCACGAGGCTTCTGGTGTCCGATCCCTTCGATGACACGATCGTGACCGATCGCGGCGCCGTGTACGCGTACGAACTGGTTGGCTCGGCATGGACACTGCGTGCGACGCTCGTCCCAGCCGTCAACGCCGATCGCCAGTACTACGGTCGTTCGATCGCGGTGAAGGGAACGAGGCTTGCGGTTGGGGCCTACGGCGCCGACTCGGGCGATGCCGCGATCTCCTCGTGCGGAGCGGTCGAACTGTACGACCTTGTGGGCGGCAACTGGTCGCGCAGCGCGGAGCTGCGGCCGACGACGCCCGCCGTGGGCGGCAACTTCGGCTGGGACGTGGCCATCGAGGGCAACGTGCTGGTGGTGGGCGAACCCGGCTACACGGGGCCCGGTGCGACGGGCGAGCGGCACGGGCGCGCCTCGGTCTACATGCGCGAGCCGAGCTCGCAGTGGGTGAAGGTCGCGGAGTTCGTGCCGAGCGAGGCGCAGGCCGAGGAACTGTTCGGTACGTCAGTTGCGCTGCTTGGAGGCAAGCTCGCGGTCGGTGCTCCGGGTTGCGATGGTCGCGCGGGCGCGCTGCTCGCCGCGAACATCGCCGCCGACTGCGATGCGAACCTCGTGCTCGACGTCCAGCAGATTGCCGCGGATCCAACGCTCGACTGCAACGGCGACATGCTGCTCGACACCTGTCAGGAGGACGCCAACGGCGACGGTGTCCCCAACTTCTGCGACTGCGCCGGCGACAGCACGGGCGACGGCGCGGTCACGTCGGCGGACCTGTCGTTCATCCTCGCCGAGTGGGGCAACTACGGCGGCAATCCGGCCGACCTCAACGGCGACCTCGTCGTCGATGCGGAGGATCTGAGCCTGTGTCTCCTCTACTGGGGACCGTGCAAGTAGCCGGGCTCACAACGGAACGCAGCGTCAGGTCGTGTTCGCGCGAGAGACTGGGCGTGTGTCATCGGTCGGACGTAGTCATTAGGCCGCGCGTATGGACAGTCGGCTCGAAGAGGCACCATGGTTCTTCGCTTCTACCCGTTTCGCTTACTCGCACTCGTCAGCTGCGCGGTCGCCGCAAGGTCGGCGATCGCGATTCCGCGGTGCAGTACGACCGTCGAGGGGACCTTCGTGGCTGGAGCGGTCGTCTACGAGCTCTACACCTCGGTCGCTCGATACTGCGACGGACCTTGCGGGGGTTCCCAGCAACTGTTCATTCAGCCGGAGCTGAGGTATCTCGTCGCAACGAGCGCGACGCCGCTCTGGACGGTCGAGTCGGCTCCCGCGTTTGACGGGGTCTGGTTGTTCGTCGCCCGGAATGCCGCTGGCTCGGCGATCGCAAGCCAGCCAATCGGAGCGCCATTTGCGCGGTCAGCGCAAGGGCGCCCGTATCTGGGCACCGCGGCGGTTTCGGTCGACGCATGCATGGGAGAGCAGATCACGTTTGCTCCGAAGCTGAGTCCATCCGGTGTGGAGTACCAGTGGTATCGGGATGGGGTTCCGATCAGTGGCGCGACCCAGTCTTCGCTGACTCTCGACATAGATGCTTCAGACGACGGCGCGGTGCTGACGTGCGCGGCAACCAATCTCTGCGGGACGAGCGTCGCTGGTCCCTTCCTGGTCACGGTCGTGGAAGGGGTCGCGAAAGGAGCAGTGGATTGGCAGCGGTGTAGTGAATGGGAGTCCGTCACACAGAGCGGTGGCTCTTTTTGGTGGTGCAGCAACTTCGGCGTCTCGACGGCTCGGCAAGGCTCATGCAATGCAAACTGGACATCACTCATGCCGAACAGCATGAACTGCGTGATTGGCGGAGGGCTTGCTGGCGACGGAACTCGCGGAGTGACGGTCGCATTTGAGCTCGCGTCCCCGACCATGATGCACTTCGTGTGTGCGTCGAACCCCGTGCCGTGTGTGAGCAGCAGTTACGATCGCGCGAACGCAGCATTGACCGGTCCAGTGAACGTGAATCTGAAGCCAACGGCGACGGGGGGCTCGGGTTCGATCGCTCTACTTCCCGGAACCTACGCGATTGAGGGGAGCATTTGGAGCGGCTCGCGAAACAGTTGCAGCCACAACTGCTGCTGTTGTGGACCGACATGCCAGACGATTTGCTGGCAATGCAATGCGTGGGGCAGTATGAGTCTTGGCCTCACGTTTACTCCGATCATCTTCGACGTGCCGGGCGTGTACCCGACGATCCAGGCCGCGATCGACGCAGTGCCGGCAGGCGAGGCTCGCACGATCACTGTCGCACCTGGGATCTTCAACGAAGTTTTCGCGCTCAACGGCAAGGATGTCGTCATGCAGGGCTCGACGTTGGCCCCGACGATTCTCGATGGCACGGGCCTGACGACATCGATCGCGACGTTCACGGGCGACGAGCCTCCGACCGCGGGGCTTGAGCGCCTCGTGTTCCGCGACGGTGTCGCCGGACAGGCGATCGACCCGCCGCAGGACAATCGAACTGGTGGCGGTGCGGTGTTTGGACGCGACTCAGCGGCGTTCATTCGAGACTGTGTGTTTGAGCACAATGCGGCTCAGTTCGGCGGCGCGGTCCTTGCGCTGCGATCGTCGTTCGATGTGGACGGATGCAACTTCATCCAAAACGAATCGAGCATCGACGGCGGCGCGATCCTCACGATCGAGTCCTCGGGATCGATGCGAGACTCGACGTGGAGCGGCAATCGCTGCGGATCGATGCTCCCCGGGAGCTCCAGTGCGATCAAGTCGATCGGCGCGCGCGAAGCAGGCGGGGTGGTGGTCATCGAGTCGTGCTCGATCAGCGGCAACCCCATCCCTGTTCGGGGATCAGCGGTCGGGTATGACGCGAACGAGAAGACCCTCGCCGGGACGATGCTCCTGCGGGGAACCGACATCGTTTCTAACCACATTGAAGAGGAGCTCGAGGTCGATGCCGCTGGAGTACGGATCGTCGGCCCCGAGCAGTCATGCGTCCTCGCAAAGGGCGCGGTTGTCTGTGCCAACGTACCGAGAAACGTCCTTGGCCCCTATCGCATCGAAGGTGAGGCATTGGTGTGTTGTGCCGCCGATCTTTCGGGAGACGGCGACATCGGAGCGCCGGACCTCGCCATCACGCTCGCGAACTGGGGAGCTTCAGCGATCGGTGGCGAGGGGGATCTCAATCGCGATGGGTTCGTGAACTCGTCCGATCTCTCGGCGCTCTTCGCGGCGTGGGGCGGACCATGCAGTGACTGAACGTCATGCGCTTCACTGCAGAGCGTGCGGGGCCCAATCGCGCGTGTGTTGCGATTGGCTGTTGAACAGCTCTCGTGATCGGCGTTGCTTGAATGTCCTCCTTCGCCACGCTCGACGCGACAGCCCGACCTCTTACAGCACGATTTCTTCGCCAGCCTTGATTTCGCGCGGGAGCGACGCGTCGGCGAGATCATCGGCCTCGAGCGCCGTTTCGGCGAGGATCTCGATCCGCGCGTCGACGTCGCCGTTCGGGCGGCGCGGGATCTTCACGCCGAACTTCTCGAGCCACGCGCCGTGGCGGTTCGACTGGATCTGGTGGCTTGACGCCGGGCTGTCGTCGCCGGAGGCGTTCTTGATCGGCGCGAACTCCTCCATGCGCGAGGTCTCCATCACGAGACTGCGCGAGGCGAGCGCGAGGGCGTCGAAGATGAACGCCTCGAACTTGGTCGCGTTCGGCTCGGACGGCTCGACCGTCTTTCCGTGCGCATCGCACCAGTAGGGCACCTTCTTCTTCGCGCGGTGGAAGGGGAGTGCGAAACCGCCCGCGCTCCCGTCCTCGCCGCCGCCCGAGGCAAGTCGCTCGAGGAACGCGACCGAGATCGCGTGGATCGCGATCGAACCCGCGTTGAAGCGGAGCCGCCCCTGCGCGTCGACCGCGTTCGTGAGTTCGGCCGGCATGTCGCTGTACTCGACGACGCCGGTCTTGCCGCCGACGTCGCAGAAGACGCCGACCTTCTCCGCCGCGTCGCGCTTCGCGACCATCTTGCTCGACATCTCGCCGGACGAGCGCGCGTTGCCGCCGCTTCCCGCGTGCAGTCCGAGGAAGACGGGATCGGCGATTCGCGCGAGCGGATTGTCGACCTGGAAGTAGCTCATCTGCTCGATGCCGCGCGCGCGCATGTCCTCGAGCGCGCCGCTTGCGTGCAGCGCTCGGATCGCGCCACCGTGCCCGTCGGGATTCACCGCAAGCGAGCCCGGCGTCTCGAGCATCAGCTTGCCGTCGAACGTGACCGACGGCATCGTGCCCTGCGGGAAGAGGAACGTGTCGGCGGGGTTGCGGCCGAACCAGTTGTTATCGCGGAAGAACGCGCGCGTGTCATCGTCGTTGAGCGGGCTCGTCATGATGTACCACGGGATCGCGCAGCCGTACCTCCGCTCGGCGGCCGCGATCTGCTCGGCGAACACTCGGAAGAGCGGTCGGCCCGTGACGCAGGTGGCGGGGTACGTCCCCTTCGGACCCTTCCAGCCGAGGCGCGTGCCCTGGCCGCCCGCGACGGTGAACGCCGCGACCTTCCCAGCGCGCAGAAGCGCTTCGCCTGCAGCGCGTGCATCGGTGGTGTCGCCACCGAGCGGGAAGTACGGCGCGGGCGCGATCGCGCCGCCCGCGTGCTTTCCCTCGGCAGTGGGCTTTGCAAGCCGCGCGACGAGCGCGAGGTCGACCTCGGCGAGCTGCGCGAGGAACGCCTCGCGCTCCGAGGGCGTGAGCCGGTCGATGTGACGGAAGACGTGGCCCTGGCCTGCCGCCTCGAAGGCGTCGCGGAGCGATGTCGCGGTGTCGGTGGTCGTCATGGGGAGGGGTGGGCGAGTGGAGGGGGTCGCCGAGTCGGTTGGGTCGCCGAGGGTGAATCGCGGCCCGATGGCCGCCGTGGCATGTGCGGCGTCTGGGCGTGCGCCCAGCGGTCAGTTGGTGGCGGACGGCGAGAGCGGCTTCGACCAGCCCTCGGGGCGGTGGCGGACGATGAGGCCCGAGTGCAGGTAGATCACCTGCTCGCAGGTGTTCGTCGCGTGGTCGGCGATCCGCTCGATCGACTTGGTGATCGTGAGCAGGCGGAAGGCGTAGTCGACCGGCAGCGCGCCGGAGGCGACCTGCTCCTGCGCCACCTTGAGGAGCTCCTTCTTGAGCATCGCGACTGTGTCGTCGAAGAGGAGCACCTGCTGCGCGAGGGCGGCGTTTCCTTCGGCGAGCGCGCGGTTCGAGTCGCGCAGCATGCCGATGACCGAGTTGGCCATCACCCGGAAGGTGGGCGGGATGCGCGCCGGAAGCGCGACATCGGAGAGCACGGCCTCGGCGATGTCGACCGCGCAGTCGGCCACGCGCTCGAGCTCGTTGTTGACCTTCACGATCGTGAGCACCGAGCGGATCGACTTCTCGTCCGTCACGCCCATGCCGAGCAGCGGGATCGACGCCCGCTCGATC
The DNA here is from genome assembly GCA_021297795.1 of Planctomycetaceae bacterium. Lineage (GTDB taxonomy): Bacteria > Planctomycetota > Phycisphaerae > Phycisphaerales > SM1A02 > QWPT01. The sequence continues at coordinate 2,762 of JAJTGL010000033.1, read as the reverse complement.
TCGACGTCGACCCGGTCGATCTCCTCGTCGAGCGCGATCGCCGCGCGGGCCTTCTCGCGGTCGCCGTCGAAGTAGCTGTCGATCGAGCGCTGGGTGATCTCGAGCACCCGGTCGCCCTGGGCGTTGATGGCGTTGCGGAGGTCGGCGAGTCGTTCGTTGAAGGTCGTCGGCACGGCGCGCGAGTATACCTCTCGCGCGTATCCTCCCGGCCCGGCGGGCGGCGCGGAACCGCTCCCGATTCCGGCGGGTCCGCTCCGGTCGCCGGATGGCGGGCTCTTCCACGAAGGGACACGAGATGCCTGAACTCTGCGTCAACATCGACCACGTCGCGACCGTGCGGCAGGCACGCCGGACCTACGAGCCCGACCCGATCGAGGCGGCGCGCGAGGCGGAGGCGGGCGGCGCCGATGGGATCACGGTGCACCTGCGCGAGGATCGACGGCACATCCAGGACGCCGATCTCCCGCGCCTGAAGGCGGCGGTTCGGACGAAGCTCAACCTCGAGATGGCGGCGACCGACGAGATGGTCGGGATCGCGATCGGGCTGCGACCGGATCTTGCGATGTTCGTGCCCGAGCGTCGGCAGGAGGTGACGACCGAGGGCGGACTCGACGTGGCGGGGCAGGAGGCGCGGATCCGCGAAGCGGTGGCGCGGCTGAAGGGGTCGGGCATCCCGGCGAGCGCCTTCATCGACGCCGACGAGCGGCAGGTCGAGGCGGCGGCTCGTGCGGGATTCGACTTCTGCGAGATCCACACGGGCCCTTACGCGCATGCGCACCACGATCGTGGCGCGACGCATGCGGCGACGGCGGCGGAACTTGCGAAGGTGACGCGCGCCGTGGCCGCCGTGCGCGCCGCGGGCATGCAGGCGAACGCCGGGCACGCGCTGCACCGGACGAACGTCGCGCCGATCGCAGCGATCGCAGGTCTGTGCGAACTGCACATCGGCCACTCCATCGTGTCGCATGCGGTCTTCGTCGGGATGCGCGAGGCGGTGGCGGCGATGCGTCGGGCGATCGTCGAAGGGGCCGCCGCGGCATCGCCGCGCTGATCTCCGAGGCCACCGCCGAAGTTCCTCCGGAGCCGCCCCTGCGATGACCTCCGGATCCGTGTCGCGACGCGCGAGGCGTGCGCGTTCGCCGCAGGATGCGGAGGCCGCGTTACACTCCGCGCATGATCGAATTCCGAGGTTGCTACACCGCGATCGTCACGCCGTTCACCGCCGACGGGATCGCCGTCGACGAGGCTCGGCTCGCAGAGCAGATCGCCTTCCAGGCAGATGGCGGTGTGCGCGGGATCGTCGCGTGCGGCACGACTGGCGAGTCGCCGACCCTCGAGGAGGACGAGCATCGGCTTGTCGTCGAGACCGCGGTTGCGTGCGGAAAGGCGCGCGGCATGCAGGTGATCGCGGGCGCCGGCTCGAACTCGACGCGCCACGCCGTCGCGCTGCAGCAGCTTGCGTACGAACTCGGTGCCGACGCCGGCCTGCAGGTGACGCCCTACTACAACAAGCCGTCGCAGGAGGGGATCTACCGCCACTTCATGACGGTCGCCGACTCGTGCCCGCTTCCGGTGATGCTCTACAACATCCCGGGTCGCTGCGGCGTGCCGATCAGTCCCGACACCGTCGCGCGGCTCGCGCGGCACCCGAACATCGTCGCGATCAAGGAAGCGACCGGCTCGATGGACTCGGCGAGCGAGATCCGTCAGCGCTGCGGCATCACGCTCCTCTCGGGCGATGACTCGCTGACGCTTCCCTTCGCAGCCTGCGGCAGCGCCGGCGTCGTGAGCGTGGTGTCGAATCTGATGCCGGCACGCGTGCAGGCGCTCTGCGACGCGTTCCTCGACGGACGATTCCACGATGCGCAGACGATCCACGGCGAACTCTTCCCGCTGGCGAAGGGCCTCCTCTCGCTCGACGTGAACCCGGTGCCGCTCAAGGCGGCGATGAAGCTCCTTGGTCGCGATTCGGGCTCGGTGCGTCTGCCGCTCGCGGAGGCCTCGAAGGACGCCGTCGTGCGCATCGGCGAGATCCTCGCGAACTTCGGCCTGACGAAGCTCGAGGCGGTGACGCGGGCGTGACCTCGGTGCCGTCCCATCCCTACGACGCGCGCGCGCTCCCCTACAAGATCGCGGTGCTCTGCTACCTCTACGACGAGGAGGGGCGGCTGCTGCTTCTCCATCGGCGGAAGCCGCCCAACCGAGACATGTACTCGCCGATCGGCGGGAAGCTCGAGATCGCCGACGGCGAGGGACCGCACGACTGCGCGCTCCGCGAGATCCGCGAGGAGGCGTCGGTGGTGCTCGGTCCGGACGAGATCCGCATGATCGCGATCGTGAGCGAGCGGGCCTACCAGGGCGAGGAGCACTGGCTGATCTTCCTCTTCGAGGCGACACGGCCGATCCGTCGCGACGAGATCCCGCACTCCGAGTTCGACGAAGGTCGGCTCGAGTGGCACGCGGTGGAGGACATCGAGAAGTTGCCCATTCCAGCGACCGGCCGCGAGGTGATGTGGCCGAACGTGACCGCCCAGACGACGAGCGACGCGATGAACCACACAAGCGCCGCAAGTAAACGACCCTGCACCAGCTGACCCACGCCCGGGATCAACAGACTGCAGATTGCCGCGATGACATTGCCCGCACTGCCCCGACCTGGACCGCTCGCCATATCGACCTCCTGCTGGTGCTCGCGTCATCGCAGCCCGCATCCGATGAAACGCACCCGATCGACGCCTTGCGCCCGACCCCTCGAGCCGCTT
>JAJTGL010000032.1 GCA_021297795.1 Planctomycetaceae bacterium | reverse complement strand
CAAGCTGGAACTGGCCGAGGGTGCGCCCGACGTTGATGCACACGGGGTGCTCGATGCGTGCCAGCCCGACTGCGACGAGGATGCACTTCCCGATGCCTGGGAACTTGCGACGGGGCTTGATGCGGACTGCAACGGAGACGCGCGCATCGACCGATGCGAGATCGATACAGGCAAGGCCGAGGATTGCAACGCCAACGATGTTCCCGACGGGTGCGACATCGCCGCCGGTGAGGCGGACGAGGACGTCGACGGTCGGCCGGACGTCTGCCAGTTCGCACTCGGCGACTTCGACCTGAGCGGTGAGGTCGGGGCGGAGGATCTTGCGTTCCTCCTGTCGTCTTGGGCGTTGGTCCATCCGCCGCTTGGCGATCTCGACGGGAACGGCGTCGTCGGCGGAGGTGATCTCGCCGTGTTGCTCTCCAACTGGGGTCCGACCTGAGCCCCGGGGGCGTCACGCCATCGTCGCAAGGCCCTGCTCGAGGTCGACCTCGGCGTTGAAGCCGAGCAGTTCGCGCGCGCGCGTCACCGTCGCCACGCTGTGGCGGATCTCGCCGGGTCGCGGCGGTTGGAAGTCGAGCTTCGCCGGCTTCCCGAGCACCCGGCCGATCGTCTCGGCAAGCGCGCGGATCGAGATCGCGCGACCGGTTCCGACGTTCACGACCGCGCCCGCGAGTCGCTGCGGTGCGTCGATCGCCGCGATCACCGCGCGCGCGGCGTCGCTCACGTGGACGAAGTCGCGCGTCTGCTCGCCGTCGCCGTAGATCGTGGCCGGAAGTCCCGACGCGATCCGTGAGAGGAAGCGGGGGATCACCGCGGCGTAGGCGTTGTTCGGATCCTGTCGCGTGCCGTACACGTTGAAGAAGCGAAGCGCGACCGCGTCGGGTGCACCGGGCGCCGAGGACTCGGCCGCCATCGCGCGGAGCATGCGCTCGCCCTCGACCTTCGTGGCGCCGTAGGGCGACATCGGACGCGGATCCATCGATTCGTCGTGGGGCGCGTCGTGGTCGCCGTAGGCGCTGGAGCTCGCGGCGAGCACGATGCGCGCGATGCCCGCGCGACGCGCGGCGGCCACGATGGCCGCGGTGCCGCCCACGTTCACGCGCCGGTAGAGATCCTCGGCGGCCATGCTCTCCGCCACGCTCGAACGTGCCGCGAGATGCGCGATCGCGCCGACGCCGTCGACCGCGCGCGCGATCGACGACTCGGATTCGAGCGATCCTTCCTGCACCTCGATCTCGCGCCACACGCGCGCCAGGTTCGCGGCGTTGCCGGTGCTGAAGTCGTCGAGCACACGCACGCGCCTGCCGCGCGCGACGAGCGCCTCGCAGAGATGCGAGCCGATGAAACCGGCGCCGCCCGTGACGAGCACCACGCCGCTCATGCGTCGATCTCCGGCACGGCACGCGTTGCGAACGCCGCCGCGAGGGTCTCGAGCGCGGCATGGACGCCGCGTGCGCTCGTGGCGGCGTCCATCGACGGTCCACCGCGGGCAAGAGCCTGTTCCGGGAGCTGCGGTACATGGATGAACCCGGCGATCGCGGGCGCACCGCGCTCGAGCAGGCGGAACATCACCTCGTTGCAGAGAAAGCTTCCGGCCGAAAGGGACAGCGTCGCGGGCACGCCTGCCGCCTCGCAGGAGGCCCGCATCGCGCGCAGTGGGAGCGTGCTGAAGCGACCGTCGGGTGCGCCCTCGACGACGGGCATGTCGACGAGCTGGGTGCCTGCGTTGTCGGCGATGCGCGCGTCGCGCAGGTTCACCGCCACGCGCTCGAAGGTGATCGCATCGGCCTTGGCGCTTTCGCCGAGCGCGACGACGGCGTCGGGGGCGAGCGCATCGAGGAGCGGAGTGAGCGTCGACCACGCGCTGCCCGCGGAGATACCGGTGACGACCGGCAGCGTGGCGTGGATGCGCGCGCCGTGTGCCGTCGGCATCGCTCGCAGCAGTTCCGCGATCCGCATCGTGGGGTTCACGGGGCTTCCGCCGAACGGCTCGAAGCTCGTCACGAGGACGAGCGGGCGGCCGGTGGGTCGGACGAGAGGTCGCGCCTCCGTCACTCGCCGATGTCCTCTGCCCAGAGATCGGGCTTCTCGCGCTGCAGGCGCTCCATGAGCGCGATGCAGCGGGGATCGTCGACGAGGGTGAGGTGGATGCCGCTCGCGCGCATCCAGTCCTCGGCGCCCATGAACGTGCGGTTCTCGCCGATCACGACATGCGGGACCTTGAAGAGGATCGCCGTACCCGAGCACATCGGGCAGGGGGACAGCGTCGAGACGAGCGTGAGGGAACGCCAGTCGCGTCGTCGCCCCGCGCGGCGGACGCAGTCGACCTCGGCGTGCGCAGTCGGATCGCCCGACTGGACGCGCTGGTTGTGCCCGGCGGCGACGATGTTGCCACGTGCATCGAGCAACGAACTGCCGATCGGGATGCCGCCCTCGCGCCATCCCTTCTCGGCCATCTCGATCGCCGCATCGAGGCCGCGCCGGATCCAACTCGGGTCGATGTTCTGCGTGCTGCTCATATCGATTCATCGGCAGGCGCCGAGGGTTTTCGGGAAAACGCGATCAGTCCGGCAGCGAGCCCTGGATCGGCAGCGGAGCGCCGCCGGCGTAGTCATCGGTGCGCAGGACGTACAGCGCGTGCTGGGCGCGCGAGCAAGCGGTGTAGATCGCCTCGAGCTCGACGTTCGGGCCGCTGCCGCGCACGTCGTGGAGGATCACCGCCGGCGCCTCAAGCCCCTTGAAGCGATGGAGCGTCTCCCAGCGGAGGCACGGCGGATCGTCCTCGCTTCGGACGAGCGCGTCGCCGAGCGACACGAGAGGGATTCCCGCGACGATATCGATGGTCGACATGACGCCGCGCCCCTGCCGGAAGGGCGAGAGAAGCACGATGTCCTCGGGGCGGACACCCTCTTCGTCGACGAGGAACCGCACGATGCGTCGGATCGCGTCGCGTTGTCCGGCGGTGTCGTCGGACGCGAACTCGGCGACGACCACCTGCTGGCCCTCGCGTACCGAGGGGGGAGCGTCGATCTCGCAGAGCCGTTCCGGATCGAGCGAGCGGAGGAAGGCGGTGATCGAGACCGAGTTGCGCAGGTTCTCCCGAAGGACAAGCGGCCGACCGAACCGACGCTCGATCTCGGCGGTGGCGGGAGCGCCGTAGATCGCCTGCAGCGGATCATGGAAGAAAGCGATGCGGACGCCGGCACTTCCGAGCGCGTCGATCGCGTCGAGCATCGGCAGGGTGAAGTCCTGGCCCTCGTCGATGACGATGGAGTCGAAGTCCCCGAGTCCACCCTCGCGCGCGATCGAGGCGAGGATCTCGATGAGGAGGTCGTAGCGTTCGCCGAGCGGGAGCGAGTTCGGCGGCGTACGCCCGACGCCATTCGCAGCGGCCGTGGCAAGGTTGTGAAGGTTCGCCACGACGATGCGATCGGCGCGGATCTCGCGCAGCGGCGTCGTGGGGCCGATGGGGCGGGCTCCGATCGCGCGGCCGAGCGTGCTCGCAAGCGGTTCGTTGAAGCAGGTGACAAGGGTTCTGCGGCCCGCGGCGAGCTCCTTTCGGGCGCGGTGGAGTGCGGCGTAGGTCTTTCCTGTTCCCGCATAGCCCTCGATGTTGACGCGGTCGAGTCGCGAGGTCGCGTCGACGATCCCGCGCACTGGCCGCATCACGTCGTGTTCGACGACGCGCGCGTTTGCGATCTCGTCGCTGACGTAGAGCGCCGACTTCATGCTTGGCAGGATGTGGCGCGACACGATGCGCCGCATGGGCGACGCCTCGCCCAGCGGTACATCGGGGAATCGGCGCGCGAGCGCCTCGAACATCTCGTCGATCTCGGCGCGGAGGCGCGGTGCGCTGCGGCAGTGATTGGCCGAGAGAACGTGCTTGCGGGCGCTGATGGGAACGGTGTCGAAGTCCACGTGCGCGTCGACGAGTGCGAGGAACCAACCGTGGAGGTACGGCGGACGCCTCTCGTCGTGGGAGCCGTAGTGGGCGAGCGCACGCACGAGGGCGTGCATCGAGCTCACCGCTTGCGAGGGCGCGTCGCGGTCGAACTGACGGACCTCGCCGCGCACGCGGCGATGCCAGCCGTTCTCGGCGTCGAAGCGGTAGTCGCCACCCTTCACCTCGATGACGATCAGTCCGCGGTCGGGGTCGATGACGACGAAATCGAGCTCGCGGGTGCCGATGGAGTCGGGGTCCTGGACGAGGAGGTTCTGGATGACGATCCAGGGGCGGTCGGCAAGCGCCTCCTCGAGGCATGCGCGCATGACGAGCTCGGGCTCGTTGGAAGCCCGCTCGGCACCTTCACCCCGCACTTCGTACGGGACCTTCGGAAAGAACTCCGCCATCGGGCGCTGAGTGTAATGGTGCCAGACGGTGCACGGCACGTGCCGTGCGGTGCCTGGCACCGCCTGGCACGTGCCGTGCACGTGGTCGTGTCTCCGTAACACGCGTCGATATGGCGATTTACGTCAACGCCGCTTCGTGTCTGGCACGTGCCGTTCTGTGCCCGGCACGGGTTGGCATGTGTCAGGCACCGACGGACGTCGACGGACGCTGACGAACGCGGCCCGCGCTTTCGCGCGGGCCGCTGGTTCGTCGTTCGTGTACTGCGCCGTTCACCGGCGCCACGCCTCGACCGCACTATTCCTCGTCGTGGAACTTCAGCGCCTCGCTGTCGGCGTCGGAGTTGTCGTAGTGCGTCTGGAAGACCGTGCCGCTGCGCTCCTGCTCGTCGCGCAGCTCCTTCATGCGCTTCCACTCGTCCATCGTCACCACGACCTCGCGCGCGACCGAGCCCTTGTGCTCGCCGAGGATGCCCGCGAGGCCCATCTGGTCGACGAGGCGCGACGCGCGGCCGTATCCGATCGCGAGACGGCGCTGCAGGAGCGACACGCTGCCGCGGCCCGACTCGATGATGATCTCGACGGCCTTGTCGAAGAGTTCGTCGCGCTCGGTCTCGACCGCGCCGCCTTCGCCACCGTCGCCCGAGCCGCCGGAACCGCCCGAGACCTGTCCGGAGCGGATCGTGAGCAGCTGACGCTCGAAGCTCGGTGCGGCGACCGTCTTGAGGAACTTGGTGACCGCGCGGGCCTCCTTGTCGTCGACGAGCGTGCCCTGGCAACGGCGCGCGTCGGTCTGGCTCGGCGTGACGACGAGCATGTCGCCCTGTCCGAGCAGGAGCTCCGCGCCCTTCTGGTCGAGCACGATGCGGCTGTCCGTTCCCGACGCGACCTTGAAGCCGACGCGGCAGGGCATGTTCGACTTGATGAGGCCGGTGACGACCGTCGCCTGCGGACGCTGCGTGGCGAGGATGAGGTGGATGCCGACCGCGCGCGCCTTCTGGGCGATGCGCACGATCGACTGCTCGACCTCCTTGTTCGTCATCATGAGGTCCGCGAGCTCGTCGATCACGAACACCATGTACGGGAGCTTCTTCGGCACCTTCGCCCACTCGACCTCGTCGGCGGGGGCGATGACCTCCTTGAGCTCCGTCTCGCTGAGCGCGTTGAAGCTCTTGATGTCGCGGACGCCTGCTTCCTTGAGGAGCTCGTACCGCTCCTCCATCTTGTTGACGGCCCACTCGAGGATCGCCGCGGCCTTGCCCATCTCGGTGATGACCGGGCAGGCGAGGTGCGGGATCTCGCTGAACTGCGCCATCTCGACCATCTTCGGGTCGACGAGCACGAGCTTGAGCTCGTCCGGACGCTTCGTGTAGAGCCACGACATGATGATCGTGTTCATGCACACCGACTTACCCGAGCCGGTGGTGCCGGCGATCAGCATGTGCGGCATCTTCGTGAGGTCGAGGACGAGCGGCTCGCCCGCCGAGTCCTTGCCGAGGAACATCGGGAGCATCATGCCCGAGGCGTGTCCGCTCGACATGAGCTCCTTCAGACGCACCTTCTCCTTCTGCTTGTTCGGCACCTCGATGCCGACCGCGGTGCGACCGACCATGTTCGGGATGATGCGCACGTTCGGCGCCTGCAGCGCGCGGGCGATGTCCTTCGCGATCGTCTCGAGGCGCGCGACGCGCGTACCGGCCGCGAGCTCGACCGAATAGAGCGTGACCACCGGGCCCGACTCGATGTGGGTGATCTCGCCCTCGAGGCCGTAGTTCGCGAGCGACTGCGTGAGCACGCTCGCCTGGTCGCGGACGTACGCCTCCATCTTCTCGCTGTAGTTGCCTTCCGGCTCCTCGAGAAGGTCGAGCGTGGGGAACTGGTAGCCCTCGTAGTTCTCGGTGCGCGGGATGTCCTCGTCGCGGAGGTTCGTCGTCGCGGCCTTCGCGGTCATCTTGATCGGGAGCTTCTCGATCTTCGCGCGGAGTTCGTCCTCCGAGAGCGGCGCGCGCGCGCCGGTGTCGGCACCCGCGGCCGCGGGCTTCGTCTCGGTGACGGCGGCGACGGCGGTGGCGGGCACGTCGTTGGAGTCTTCGTCCGAATCCTCCTCCGAATCCTCGCCTGAATCATTGATTTCCTCGTCGGCGACGGTCGCGTCCTCGTCTTCGATTTCCTCTTCCTCCTCGGTCTCCTCCGCCTCATCCTCGACGACTTCCGTCGCGGGCTTGGCCACCGAGACCGCCGGGCGCGCGGCCGAGCGACGCGCGGACGAACCGCGGCGCGCGCCCGCCACCGCCGGCTGCGGGAACATCGCCGAGAAGCGCTCGCGCAGCGACGCGAGGTGCGACTTCCAGTCGGTCTCCCACACCGGGGCGAGGAACGAGAGCGAGCGCTTGATCGCGCCCGGCAGCATCGCGACGAGCGCATCCGCCGCCACGATCGCACCGACCGAGAGCGACGCGAGGAAGATGATCGACGCGCCGACGGGGCCGAAGCGCGTGTGCATCTCCTCGGCGAAGAACATCGGGACGAGTCCCGCATCGACGCCGGTGAGGGGTCCGACCGTCGGGAACCATTCGGCGTGCAGTCCGCCGAACGCGCACATCGCGATCAGGCATCCCACGAAGCGCACGAACGGGTGCGCGAGCGCGCGCCCCATCGCGGTGAACGCGAGCAGCACGCCGAAGTAGACGACGGGGATCCACACGCCAAACCCGAGCGTCGAGTAGAGCCAGTACGCCGCCGCCGCTCCGAAGCGACCGCAGAGGTTCTGCGGCGGATCGGTCGGACTGGCGACGACGTGCGTCGGCCAGTCGGTCGAGCGGAAGCTCGCGAGGCTCGCGAACAGGCACACGTAGAGCGCTGCAAGCAGCACCCAGACGATGCGCCGGCGGTTCAGGTCGCCGTCGTTGCCGGGAGTGGTCACATCCGTATCGACCTCGGACGCGCCAGCGCGCGTCGAGGCATTCCGAGCGGTCTTTGCCATGGTCCCGATATCGGCTCGGCGCCCGCGAAAAGCCCAAGGATCGCCGTGGTGCGGAGGCTCGGGCCGGACGGTCGGCCGCGGAGGGCGCGCCCACCCGGTCCGGCGCCTTCCCGCTACCTTGCCCCCCATGCACTTCCGGCTCGTCGACCGCTTCCTCGAACTGAACGACTCCTCGGCCGTCGCCGTCAAGAACGTGACCGCCGCCGAGGAGTACCTCCAGGACCACTTCCCAGGCTTTCCGGTGCTCCCCGGCGTGTTCATGGTGGAGGCGCTCACCCAGGCCGCCCGAGCGGTCCTTGAGAAGCGGGGCACCCCGCGCATGGTGCTCGGCGAGGTCAAGGCCCTCCGCTACGGCAGTTTCGTGCGGCCGGGGGAGACCCTCCGGGTGGAGGTGAACCTCGAGAAGACCAAGGACGACGGGTCCGTGGTCTTCAAGGCGCAGGGAACGGTTCTCCGCGGCGCGACGGACCCGGCCGCGCCCTCCGAAACGGCCGTGTCGGGTCGCCTTATACTGCGCCCCCTCCGGAACTGAAGTTTCGGGACCTGCCCGGCCGATGGCTGGGTATTCGAACGACGCCGCCCCCTCTGGGGTGCGACTGTGGAGACCGTGATGGCGAAGAGCCGCGAAGACATCGAAGCCGACGTGCGTGACGTGCTGGTAGACGCCCTCGGAGTGGACGAGGACGACGTGGTCGCCACCGCGACCCTGAAGGGCGACCTCGGCGCCGAGAGCATCGACTACCTCGACATCGTCTTCCGCCTCGAGAAGAAGTTCTCGACGCCGGAGAAGCCGTTCAAGATCGCGCAGGGCGAGCTCTTCCCGGAGAACCTCATGACCGATCCGACGCTCGTCGAGAACGGCAAGGTCACGGCGAAGGGCCTCGCGCTCCTCAAGGAGAAGGTCCCTCACGTGGCGCTCGGCGACTTCGAGTCGGATCCGCAGATCACGAAGCTCCCGACGCTCTTCACTGTGAAGAGCCTGTGCGACTTCGTCGAGCGCAAGCTCGCGGCGTAAGCGCGCTGCAGACATGCGACGGATGGTCCGGTCGGCCAAGTCGACCGGGTGGTGTCGTTCCCTTCGCGAGCAACGTGAGACGTCGCACGCAGTGCGGCGGTCTTCGTCCGACGTGATCAGAGGACCGGCGCTTCGCGCCGTCCCTCGACCCTTGTCACGCCGGGCGAGCACTGCCCGCTTGGGCTTCGCCCTCGCGGGATGTGGCACCCAACGGCCGTTGGCCTTGGCCGTGGAACTCGCGGCAGCGATCGCAACTGCTAGAGTCTCCGCCCATGCGTTGGATGTGGATCGACAAGGTCGTGGCGTTCGAGCCCGAGAAGCGGCTCGTCGCCGTGAAGAACGTCTCGCTCGCCGAGGAGCATCTTCACCAGCATTTTCCGGCCGAGGGTGGACTGCCCGCGGCTCCGGTGATGCCGAACTCGCTCATCCTCGAGGGCATGGCGCAGACCGCCGGCATCCTCGTCGGAAGCGTGCATGGCTTCCGCGAGAAGGTCGTCCTGGCCAAGGTCGTCTCGGCCACATTCGAACGCGACGTCACCCCGGGCGAGACGATCCGCTACGACGCGTCGATCGAGCGCATGGATGACATGGGCGCGAGCACCGTCGGCATTGTGGAGCGCTGGTCGTTCGTCGACGAGGCGTGGGCGCCGGTCGGCCGCATCGAGCTGATGTTCAGCCACCTCGACCAGAACCGTGCGGGCGTCGAGTTTCCCGAGGAGAACTTCGTCTTCGGCGAGAACTTCCGCACGCTTCTCGAGGGCGCGGGGCTGAAGAAGTTCGTCTCCTGAGAGCTCGCGACGTGGTTTGAGCGCTCGCGACCGACGGGCTATCGAAGCTTCGCTTCGCGCGTTTCAGCCGCCCGCTTTCGAACGGTGCCGAGAGGCTGGCGGGTACAAGCGGGTACGAGCGGGTGCTTCCCGGGTACCGGGCGTTGTAAACGGAAGCCGTTTCACGCGCGGCAGATGCGCGCGGTCCTCGCGGTGCCGGGAGGCTGCCGGGTACGAACGAGTACAAGCGGGTCGCTGCGCGGCACGGGTTCCCAAGGCGTGGCTTCAGCCGCCCGCTTTCGAACGGTGCCGAGAGGCTGGCGGGTACAAGCGGGTACGAGCGGGTGCTTCCCGGGTACCGGGCGTTGTAAACGGAAGCCGTTTCATGCGCGGCAGATGCGCACGGGCCTCGCGGTGCCGGGAGGCTACCGGGTACGAACGGGTCCGAGCGGGTCGCTGCGCGGCACGGGTCCCCACTGCGCGGCACGGGTCTCCAGCACGGGTCCCCATCGATGCGGCAACGCCGATGGTCAGACCCCGCCGAACCCCGCGCTGAACCGAGGGAATCCCCCGGCATCCTTGCTCAGCACGCCGCGCACACGGCCTGCTCGACCTTCGGCACCGGCGGGAAGTCGACCTCCGTGTCGTTCACGTGGTTGTAAAGCGCCGTGAACGTCATCGCCGTGATCGCCGCCACCACCTCGATCGCCGCGCGGTCATCGAACCCGGCCGCCCGGAACGCCGCGAGCTCCGCATCGCTGACCGTACCGTTCTTCGCGATCACCGCCCGCGTGAAGTCGAGCAACGCCTGCGCACGCGGCGTTGCGCCCACGCCGCGCCGCGCCGCCAGAGCATTCTCCGCGCCGATCCCCGCACCCGCGGCGACGCGCGTATGCGCGGCCACGCAGTAGCCGCAACGCCGCGATTCGGCGGCGAACAGCATCACCAGCTCCTTCTCCGCCTTCGTGATGGCGCCGCTCGTTCCGATCGCGCGCATGAAGCCGATGAACGCGGTGAAGATCTCCGGGTTCGCGGCGATGCCCTTGTAGATGTTGATCGGAGCCCCCGCGAGGATGCGGGCGGCGTCCCCTGTGGCGTCTTTCGGTTCGACGATCGCAAGTCGCGGCATGGCTGGCCTCCGTGTGCGTCCCGTGTCTTCCCGTATCTCCGCGCCCAACGGCGCTCCGGGAAGGAGTGTTGTCACGGGGCGATTGCGAGGCCATGGGGCAGCGTGCGGATTCGCCCTGCGTCGAGACGGGCGCAAAAAGGCAGCCGCCCCGCGGACGAGGCGGGGCGGCTGTGCGCGGTCAAGACGGGACGGGGTGCTCCTCAGTCACCCCGTCCCGCACGGAGTCGTTGGGAGCCCCGATCGGGGAGGCGATCCGATGCGGGGCCGATCCAAGATCGATTCCCAGAGGCGAACCTCGTGGAGTCGAAGCTGTCGGCGCCGCGGAGTCCCTTACGCGGCGGTCGACATGAGAAGGGTCGATTCCAGCGGGAAAGAAGCAAGCGCCTCGCGTGGATCCCTCGCGGATCCTGCGCAGGGAGGGTCGCTCTGTGCGGTGTGCGTCGGTTGCGGCGCCTCCGGCAGGCTGCGTCGGTCGCTCTGGATGGTCTGTGCGGGCCGGAACTCCCCCTCGAAGAGCCCCGCGGGCGCATCTCCGCGACCGAAAGGCCCTTTGCCGAGATGTACGATGCCCGCGTGGCCCGTCATCTCGCCATCTACACCGGCTCGTTCGACCCGATCAGCTACGGACACCTCGACATCCTGCGTCGAAGCCGCGGGATGTTCGACGAGGTCGTGCTCGCGATCGGCCGCAATCCGAACAAGGAGGCGCTCTTCACCTTCGAGGAGCGTCTCTCGCTCGCGCGCACGCTCGTCGCCGAGATGACCACGAAGGAGTCGGCGGGGGCGCACGTGCGCGTCGATCACTACACGGGCCTCACCGTCGACTACGCGAAGTCGGTCAACGCCTGCGCGATCGTGCGCGGCATCCGCAACATCACGGATCTCGCCAGCGAATGCCAGCTCGCCATCACGAACCGTCAGGTCGCGGGCATCGAGACGGTCTTCATCGTGACCGGCGAGAACTTCGCCTACACGAGCTCGAGCCTGATCAAGCAGATCGCTGCGCTCGGCGGCTCGCTCGACGCGCTCTCGACGCTCGTGCCGCCGGTCGTCGTCGAGGCGCTGCGCGCCAAGCGCGGCGACCCGACCAACCCGATCGGCCGCCTCGCGCGCGACGGACTCGTCGAGTAGGCGCGCTCGCACGCGGCGCCGTCTCCGTTCCGCCCGTGCGGCCTGCTACCCTCCTCAACCCATGACCGTCATGTCGTCCGCCTCGTTCCGCGTGATCTCGATCGGCACGCTCGCTGCGAATCCCCATTGGGGAGAGCGCGGTGCCGTGCGGCCGCCGCACGCAACCACATCGCTGATCGTGTCGGGCAAGGCGAAGATCCTCGTCGATCCGTCTCTACCCGCGCAGGCGCTCGTGCCGCGGCTCGTCGAGCGCGCCGGGATCGGACCCGACGAGATCACCCACGTCTTCCTCACGTCGCTGAGCCCGGTCCATCGCCGCGGCATCCTCGCCTTCGAGCGCGCGGAGTGGCTTGTCTCCGAGCGCGAGCGCGAGGCGATCGGCGTCCAGCTGATCGAGAAGATCAAGGAGGCGCACGAGGCGCGCGACGAGGATCTCGTGAAGACGATCGGCCAGGAGATCGCCATCATCGAACGCTGCCGGCCCGCGCCCGACAAGCTCGCACCGGGCGTCGATCTCTTTCCGATGCCGGGTGTCACCCCGGGCCTCACGGGTCTTCTCCTTCCCGGGCGCGGCGCCACCACGCTCATTGCGGGCGATGCGGTGGCCACGGTCGAGCACCTTGCGGCAGGGCAGGTGATCACGCCATGCTTTGATCTCGAGGCCGCGCGCGAGAGCTTCGCCGAGGCGATCGAGATCGCCGACTGGATCGTCTGCGGGCGCGACAATCTCGTCCCCACAAGGGGCTAAGTGTCGACCGCGAGCCGCGTGTCGTAAGCTGCTGAGCCGAAGGGCCGGGAACACCCGTCCCTCGGCGTAAGTCACTGTTCTTTGCCGCCCTTCTTCGGGTTGAAACTGTGCGCTCGCCTGAAGATGCCTCCGGTCGACGGAGCCCGGCTCTATCATCTGCCTCCATGCAGCAGGGTCACCGACCGACCTCCCGAGCCGAAGCAAAGCCGATGCAGGGCATGAACACGGGCGATGTGCTCCCGCCTGTGCAGGACAGCTCCGCATCCTGGCCTGCATCCTGGCCCGGCCCCGATCCGACCGTGGCGCCGGTCACCGTGCGCTCGCTCCAGCGGGCGATGCGGGAGGGAATCAAGTTCGCGGCGCTCACCTGCTACGACGCCACGACCGCGCGCTGGTACGAGCGCGCCGGGGTGCCGGTCCTCCTCGTCGGCGACACCGCCGCGGAGATGATCCTCGGCTACCCGAACACCCTGCACGCGCCGCTCGACTTCCTTGTGATGCTCACCGCCGCGGTCAAGCGTGGGGCGCCCCGGGCGCTCGTCATGGCCGACATGCCCTTCATGAGCTACCACGCCGACGAGGCCGAGGGCGTCCGCAACGCGGGCCGCTTCATGACGGAGGGCATGGCGGATGTCGTCAAGCTCGAGGTCGACGCCTCGTTCGCACCGCTCGTCGCGAAGATGAGCCGGGCGGGCATCCCGGTGGTCGCCCACATCGGTTCGCGTCCGCAGCATGCGAAGCAGGTCGGTGGCTACGTCGCCGCCGGCAAGACGGCCGACGATGCTCTCAAGATCCTCGCCGACGCCGACGCGATGGTCGCGGCAGGGGCGACCATGCTGCTCGTCGAGGCGACGCCGATCGAGGTCACCGAGGAAGTCGTGCGCCGATCGCCCGTCCCCGTGATCGGCTGCGGCGCCGGCCCGGTCTGCCACGGTCAGGTGGTCGTCATGCACGACCTTCTCGGTCTCACCGACCGCCAGCCGCCGTTTGCACTCCCGATCGTTTCGCTCTCGCGTCAACTCGGCGAGATGGCGACCGAATGGAAGTCGCGCGTGCGTTCCGGCACGCTCGGTGAGCATCCGTACGCGCTTTCCGACGAACAGAAGGCCGAGTTCTTCCGCCGGATCGGCCGAGGCTGAGCATCCCGCCCGGCCGCAGAGCCTAAGAAGCCACCATGCGACAGTTCCCCTACGCCGGACCCGGTCTTGTCGTCGCCGCCGCCGCCGGTCTCGCGATCCTCGCGGCGCCGCTCGCCATCCGCCGCGCCAACGACGCGGAGGCCGATGCCGGCATCCAGCGCGCCTCGCGCATCCTCGACAGCGCACCGACCGCCCTCGGCGGCACGGAGCAGGCCGGCCGCCGCGCGGGTGGAGGCGCCGGCGACGGTGATGCGCGCCGATCCGACGGCGCGAGCGAGGTCGAGAAGGCGCTCCCGCTTCTCGAGCAGCTCAACCGCGCGCACCGCGCGATCGCCACGCTCGTCGAGCCGAGCGTCGTCCATGTGAGCACGATGATGTCGATGCAGCGTCGCGACTTCACGGCGCCCTACGCGTCGAGCGGCTCGGGCTGGATCTGGGATGAGAACGGGCACATCGTCACCAACGCACACGTGGTCGAGGGAAGCAACCGGCTCCAGGTGCAGCTCTTCGACGGCGAGCTGCGCGAGGCCGAGCTCGTGGGCCTCGACCTGCGCTCCGACATCGCGGTGATCAAGGTCGCGCCCGGCGGGCTGCATCCCTCGCTCCGCGGCGATTCCTCGACGCTCCAGCAGGGCGACCTCGTCTACGCGTTCGGTTCGCCGTTCGACTTCCGCTTCTCGATGTCGTCGGGCATCGTGTCGGGGCTCGGCCGCACCGCGGGCCTCACCGACATCGACTACGAGAACTTCATCCAGACCGATGCGGCCATCAACCCCGGCAACTCGGGCGGTCCGCTCACTGATATCCGGGGCCGCGTGATCGGCATGAACACCGCGATCGCCACCGGACGCGGCAACGGCGTCGGCCAAGGGCAGTTCGCCGGCATCGGCCTCGCGATCCCGATGTCGATGATCGAATCGACGGTCACCCAGATCATCGAGACCGGCGAGGTGCGCAAGGGCTACCTCGGCGTTCGCATGGTGACGCTCGACGAACTGCGCGTGCGCGGTGGCGACGGCGTCTTCGGGCAGGTCGCCGAGGGTTTCAAGGGCGACGGCGTCGTGATCGCCGACGTGACGAGCGATTCACCGGCGGCGCGCGCGGGATTTCAGACCGGCGACGTGATCATGACCGCCGACGGCCAGAAGGTCGCGACGAACGAGAGTGTCTCCGCGATCATCTCGTCGCGGAAGCCTGGCAGCGCGGTGAAGTTCGAGGTCTGGCGCGCGAGCGACGCCGGCGAGGGCGGTGAGCGCATCGAGCTCGTGGCGACGCTCGCCGAACTCGACGCGAGCGTCAATCTCGCGCCGTACCTTCCGGCCGCGCTCGACCGCGCCGGTATGGCGAAGATCGCCACCGCGACCGCCGAGCGCGCGCGCACCCTCGAGGTTCCGTTCCGCCGTGGCATCCTCATCGAGGAAGTGCGCGCCGATTCCGAGATCGCCGAACTCGCTCCGTCGGGCAGCACGATCACCGCGGTCTTCGACCAGCCGGTCGGCTCGCTCGACGAGTTCTACACGCGCGTCGGACGCGCGGTGTCGTCGATGGCGGGGGGGCGCCGCGGCATGATCCGCCGCGTCGAGATCCCGCTCTCGATCACGCGCCCGGATGGCCGCGTCGTGAACGTGGCCATCGCCGCGCCGTGAGGCCGGCGGGCGCGCACGCGCGGGCCCCGCACGCGTTTCCGGCCGCTTGTCCGTGATTCCCGTGGACGGAGCGCTCGATGGCTTGGAGCCCGACGCGCCGCCGTGTACCATCGGCGCCCCGTATGACGAGCAAGGACTCCCAGCCGATCCTCCTCGAGGTCAAGGGCCTCAAGACGTGGTTCCCCGTTCGCCGCGGCATCCTGCAGCGCACGGTCGGCCACGTGAAGGCGGTCGACGACGTGAGCTTCTACGTCCGCCGCGGCGAGACGCTCGGTCTCGTCGGCGAGTCGGGTTGCGGCAAGACCACCGTCGGACGCACGCTTCTGCGGCTCATCCCCAACTCGGGTGGCCAGGTGCTCTTCGACGGGAAGAACGTGTTCGGCGCGAGCGCCGTCGACATGCGTCGCCTCCGTCGCGAGATGCAGATCATCTTCCAGGATCCGGGTGGCAGCCTCAATCCGCGCATGCGCGTCGGCAGCATCATCGGCGAGCCGCTCGAGGTGCACGGCCTCACGCAGTCGGCCGACGAGACGCGCGCGAAGGTCGAGGAACTGCTCGTGAAGTGCGGCCTGTGGAAGCAGGCGGCCGACCGCTATCCGCACGAGTTCAGCGGCGGCCAGCGCCAGCGCATCGGCATCGCCCGCGCGCTCAGCCTGAACCCGCGCCTCATCGTCTGCGACGAGCCGACCAGCGCGCTCGACGTGTCGATCCAGTCGCAGATCCTCAACCTGCTCGGCGACCTGCAGGACGAGATGGGCCTGTCGTACCTCTTCATCTCGCACGACATGGCCGTCATCCATCACATCTGCGACCGCATCGCGGTGATGTACAACGGCAAGATCGTCGAGGAAGGCTCGCGCGACGAGATCATCAATCGTCCGAAGCACGAGTACACGCAGGCGCTGCTGTCGGCGGTGCCCGAGGCCGATCCGCGTCGCAAGCGCACCCGCATCAAGCTCGCGAACGCGCGGATGTGACCGCGGGTTCGCGGCTACGCTTCCCTCCATGCGCGGCAAGCCACTCTTCTGGACCATCATCGCCGTCTTCGTCACGCTCTCGGCGGTGATGAGCGCGATCTCGTGGAACGTCTTCGCGAACGTCCGCGCCAACGCGGCCACGACCGACGCGCGTCTGCGTGAAATGGCGTGGATGGTGCTCGCGTACGCCGACCGGAACGACGCGTTCCCGACGAGCGAGGCCGAACTGCGCGCATTCGTCGCCGCGCCTGAAGGGGTGCCCGCGACCCTCGCGGTGGCACCTCCGGACGATGCCGAGCGCACGTATCCGACGACGCGTGCGGCGCTTGGCGGCGCCGAGCCCGCGCCGACGCTCGACGAGTGCCTCGAGTCGATCGAGGTCGAGTGGGGCCTCGCCGGCGACGTGCAGCCGATCCTCCGCTCGAAGGGGAAGCCCACCCTCCAGGGCACCGCGCCCACCGTGGGGCAGTGGCTCTACGCGATGAGCGAGCGGATCCGCGGGAGGTAGGGATTTCAGCCTCCCGCATGGGGATTCCGCCTGGCGGAAACCCCCGCGGCCCGTGCTACATTCCGGGCCTATGCCGCCCACGCCCGATGCCGCCGCGACCGCAGTTTCCGCCGCTTCCGCGATGAACCCCGCGATCCAGCGCGCGATGCCCGAGACGCCGCTCCGCGACGTCATGGGAGGCGCCAGCCGCTGGTCGATCCCGATCCACGAGCATGGCTTCATCGCCCTC
This sequence comes from Planctomycetaceae bacterium, assembly GCA_021297795.1. Classification (GTDB taxonomy): domain Bacteria; phylum Planctomycetota; class Phycisphaerae; order Phycisphaerales; family SM1A02; genus QWPT01. The sequence goes on along the minus strand of JAJTGL010000032.1, from coordinate 30,093 downwards.
GTCGACGCGATGCCGCGGCTCGTCCCCGAGGGGCAGACCGCCGACAGCGCGATCGTCCAGTCGGCGCGCGTCAGCTACGGACAGGGCACCAAGATGGTCAGCGAGGATCGCGGCCTCGTCCGCTACCTCATGCGCCACCGGCACTCGACCCCGTTCGAGATGGTCGAGTTCAAGTTCCACATCGCGATGCCGATCTTCATCGCGCGCCAGTGGATCCGCCACCGCACCGCGAACGTGAACGAGTACAGCGCGCGCTACTCGATCATGCCCGACCGCTTCTACCGCCCCGACATCGAGAACGTGCGCAAGCAGTCGAAGTCGAACCGGCAGGGCGGCGAGGGACCGATCGAGGCGGGTACGGCCGAGGAGTTCCTGAAGCTCCTCGAGAGCGCCGAGGCGAACTACGCGAAGTACCTCGAACTGACCGAGAAGGGCGTTGCCCGCGAGCTCGCCCGCGCGGTGCTTCCGGTGTCGGTGTACACCGAGTGGTACTGGAAGTGCGACCTCCACAACATCTTCCACTTCCTGTCGCTGCGCATGGATCCGCACGCGCAGATCGAGATCCAGGACTACGCGAAGGCGATGTACGACCTGATCAAGCCGATCGTGCCGGTCGCCTGCGAGGCGTTCGAGGACTACCGCCTCAACGCGATGCACCTCACCGGACTCGAGATCGATGCGATCCGGACGGGCAAGCCGCTTGCCACCGAAAACAAGCGCGAGACCGCCGAGTGGGAGGCGAAGAAGGCGCGGCTTGGGATTTCCTGAGCGCTCGCGACCGGCGGGCTGCTGAAGCTTCGCTTCAGGTGCCCGCTTTCGCTCGCTTTGGCGCGGATCGCGCCAGAGGGAGCCGCCGCAGCGGCGACCGCCTGCATGACGAGCGCTCGCGACCGGCGGGATGCCATGGTCCTCGACCGTCCCGATCCGCCCATGGCTCACCGCCGCCGCTTGCGGCTTCCGTGCTTCACGAACACCGCACGCGCCTCGGCGCGGGCCTCGGCCGTCGCGCGCAGCCCGAAGATCCGCTCCTGCGCTTGGCGATACGCCGTCCGGTGCGCCACGATCGGCTCGGGATAGTCGCTCCCGATCCGGCATCCGACCATCGCCTGCAGCAGCCCCGGCATCGTCTCCGGTTCGGCGAGGAAATCATCGGGGACGCGCGCAAGTTCGGGCACCCAGCGACGGATGAAGACCCCCGTCGGATCATGATCCTCGACCTGCTTGCGCGGCGAGTAGATGCGTGTTGATGCCGGTGGTCGCCGACTGCATCTGCACCTGCGGATAGTGGATGCCTGGCTCGTAGTCGAGGAACTGCCGCCCGAGCCACGGCGCGAAGGTGCGCCAGTCGAGCCAGAGATGGTGGCTCGCGAAGCTGACCAGCATCGCGCGCATGCGGAAGTTGATCCAGCCCGTCGCGACCAGCGCGCGCATGCACGCATCGATCATCGGGTAGCCCGTCCGGCCCTCGCGCCACGCGGCAAGCCGCTCCGCGGCGACCACCGGGTCGCCGTCCGCCCGCAGCGATTCGGTGGCGCGCGCCATGCACGACGACTCGATCGCCGGCTCGTCCTCGAGCTTCTGGATGAAGTGGCAGTGCCAGGAGAGCCGCGAGAGCATGCTCCGGATCGAACCGTTCCAGGCGAGCAGATCGTCGCGCGCGATCGCGCCCGTGTGTTCGAGTTCCGCAAGTTCACCGAGCCTCCGTCGCGCCCCCTGATACGCACGCCGCACCGACATCGTGCCCCACGCGAGGTGCGGCGAAAGCCGCGAGCATGACTCCCACGCGAGGACCGGCGAACCCATCGTCGTGCGGTAGTCGCGCCCCCGGACGAGCAGGAACGAGCGCAAGTGCGCGGCCGCCTCGCGCGACCCCCCGCGCTGCCGGAGCGCGGCGCGCGTGTCGTCTCCAAGACCGAGTTCCTGCCACAGCCCCGCGTCGCCCGCAGCGACGGCGCCTTCGTCCGGCGAGACAAAGCGCTCCGGAGCCGTCACCCGCGCGACGCGCATGTGCGTCTCCCACCGCGCGGCCCAGCCGTCGCGGCCCGGATTCGGGCGGAAGACGCCGTGCTGCCGGTACTCCCTGAACCGCACGCCGTTTCGGCGGCACCACCGCGCGACGCGCAGGTCGCGCGCATAGGTCGCGGCATTCCCCGTCTCCTCGTGCGCGAGCAGCGCATCGATCGGGATCTCTCGCGAGAGTCGCTCGAGCACCTCGGTCACTTCGCCGAACCGGCGCAGGAGGCGCGCGCCGCGCGCCGCAAGCTCGATCTCGAGTTCCGCGAGCGACTCGACGACGAACGCCAGGTGCGACCCATCCGCGTCGGGTGCGTTCCAGACTTCGGGCTCAAAGACGTAGAGCGCCACCATCGGCACCCCATCCTCGATCGACCCCCGCGCGGCCTCGGCGAGAGGCGCGTGGTCGTCGATGCGGAGATCGCGCTTGAGCCAGACGACGTTCATGGTGCGAGGACACGGCCCCTGCGGGCCCGCTGTCGCGCGGCTTCGCACGCGCGCTCTCCGCCGATGCGAAAAGGTCGGGGTCGTGTCCTCGACACGAAACCACGGGACCAGCCATGCTGCGTCCGCAAGGGCAGCAGCAGGAGACCGGCGCGATCAACCGACTTCGTCGAGCGAGCGGATCGCGCCCGCCGCGCCGGCGGCGGGGCGGCCGCCCTCGGTGCACACGCTGATCGCGATGGCGCCGGCGTTCTGCGCCGCACGAACACCGTCGTCGCAGTCATCGAGCAGGGCCAGGTCGCCGGTGCCGTCGATTCCAAGCAGTCGCACCGCCTCGAAGATCCCCCAGGGCGCCGGCGCCGGCTCGCAGGCCTCGTCGGCGGTCACGAGCGCGTCGATCGGCACGCCCGCCCGCTCGAGCGCCTCGAGCTGAGGCCCGAGCAGACGGCGCTGCGTGCAGCAGATCACCGCGGTGCGCACGCCGCGGGCGTGCAGTCGTCGGATCGCGTCGCACGCGTCCTGGTTCGGCACCTGGGCGGCGCGCGCGGCCTCGAGGAGGCGCGGCTCGAGGTCGGTCAACATCGCGGCGATGTCCTCGGCCGTCACCCAGCGCCCATGCGTGCGGCGGAAGGCCTCGGAAACCGAAGGCAGCGCGAAGAGCCTCATGATCTGCGGCCGCCCCGCGGGTCCGCGGGTTTCCTCGAGTTCTGCGTCGGTGAGTGCCACCTGCCATCGCGCGAAGGTCGCGCGCGTCGCCGCGTGGATCGCACGGCGCCCACGGTCGAAGAGCACGCCGTGCCACGACATCGCCACCGCGCGCGCGGCGTGGATCGCCTCGTGCGTGGCATCGTTTCGTGCGTTCGAAGTGTCTCCGGCCGCGCTCATGGTCGTTGAAGGCTCTCCTGCGGAAGGCACGCGTCAGCGTGCGCTGCATCGCACCCGTCCGCCCGTCACATCTGTTCGTTATCGATTCGCGTCGATTCAAGCTCGCGTTCGGTCGGGATCGAGACGAATCCGACCAGCGGACTGCCGTCGCGGCGATCGACCTGGACAAGTCGGATCGGCGTCGGTGGGTAGTAGCGGAGGAGCCCGCCCGGGAACGGTCCCTCGCCGCGTACATCCCAGAACTCCTCCAGTGGAATCCTGAGCGTACCGCCCGCCTCGAGACGCGCGACCCGCTTCATGTAGCGCTGGTTGAGCCAGAGATCGAACTCGCTCCACGACTCGACCGTCGGATTGACGATCAGCATCGCGTCGCCGTCGTTGAAGACCTGCACATCCGCGATGCGCTCCTGCGGCGTGCCGAAGGGGTATGCGCGCGTCGCCTTCGCGGGGTCGTACCGGCGTGCCTCGCAACCGAGGAGCGTCCCGGCGCAGGCGGCCGAGAGCAGGAGCTGGGTGAGGAACGCGCGTCGCATGGTCGGATCGTACCAACCCCCGGGAGCATCGCGCTCCTCTCGATTTCGCGAAAGACACGGGAAAATCTCCGCAGTCTTCCGGTCCGTGGGATCCCTTCCGTCAGAGACCCGCGGCCTTCGCGCACATCGCCACGAGCTCCTGCGCGCGCTCCTTCGTCGGCGCCTCGGCGATCACGCGCGCGATCGGCTCGGTGTTCGACGCGCGCAGATGCACCCAGCCATCGGCGAAGTCGACGCGCACGCCATCGGCGTCGTTCACGCGCTCGTTCGCGAAGACGGCCTTCATCTTCGTCAGCGCCCCTGCGACGGCGGGCAATCCGCCGATCGCGGCGAGATCCATCTTCGACTTGAGGATCGAGTAGCGGGGCAGCGCGTCGACGATCCGCGAGAGCGGTTCGTCGCGGCTGGCGATGAGATCAAGGACAAGCGCCATCGCGCTGAGCGAGTCGCGCACCCAGCAGACCTCGGGGAAGATCACGCCGCCATTGCCCTCGCCGCCGAGAAGCCCGCCGGCCGGCTTGAGCGCCGCGACCACGTTCGCCTCGCCGACGGCCGTACGAAGCACCTTCGCGCCCGGGAAGCGTGCGGCAACGTCGTCGATCATGCGAGAGGTCGAGAGATTCGCGGCCAAGGCGAAAGGTCCGCGCAGTTCGAGCATGCGCAGCGCGGCGAGGACGAGCGTGTACTCCTCGCCGATGTAGCGGCCGTTCTCGTCGACGATCGCGAGGCGGTCGGCGTCGGGGTCCTGCGCGAAGCCGCAGGCGACGGCCGCGCCGGCCTCGCGTGCCGCGCGCACCTTCGCCGCGAGATCGCCGAGGTTCTCCGCGGTCGGCTCGGGCGTGTGCCCGAAGATGCCGGTCGGCTCGCCGTAGATGTGGGTGACGCCGCAGCCGAGCGCGTCGAGCATCATGCGGCCGCCGACGCAGCCCGAGGCGTTCACGCTGTCGAGGACGACGTGCAGGCGCTTCGCGCGGATGCGCGCTGCGGCGCCCGCGGCGCCGCCGAGCACCTCGACCACGCGCGCGACGTGCCGTTCGTTCGCGCTCGTGTCGGTTGCGATCGATCCGATGTCGAGCGGCTTCGCGAACGCGATGTCGGCGCCCTTGAAGCGCGCGATGATGGCCTCCGCCACCGGCTTCGGCGGCGCGAGGCCGTCGCCGTCGAGGCACTTGAGGCCGTTCCACTCGATCGGATTGTGGCTTGCGGTCACGGCCATGCCGCCGTCGGCGCCGAGCGCGCGGATCATCAGGCCGACGGTGGGGGTCATCGCCACCCCGAGGTCGACCACGTCGCATCCGGTCGACGCCAGCGCGCCCTGCACGGCGCGCGCGAGCGACTCGCCGCCGAAACGCCCGTCGCGCGCGACCACGAGCTTCGGCCGACGACCCTGGACGAGCGTGCGGATGTGCGATCCGAAGGCGCCGGCGAAGGTCGCCGCGACCACCGGGGTCATGGTCTTCCCCACGATGCCGCGGGCGCCGGAGACGGAAAGCATGAGCGGGGCGGGGTCGGGGATCGTGGAGGACATGCGTGGAGGCTGGTTGGGATGCGGGCGAGGCTTGGTCGCGATGGTCGCGCGACGCGCGAAAATGGCCGATCGGCGGTCGGATCGCGCGATGGCAGACGCGACGCCTTTCGGGCCGCGAGTGTACGGGGTGAATCGTCGGCCGAGGGTGCGGGTTTTCCGCGATACACTCGCCCGGCCCATGTCCGAACCCGCATCCAGCACCTCGCCCCGGGCGCCCCTTTCCACGGCGGCGGGCGGTGGTGCGCTCGCGCCTCGAGTCCCGCTGCCCTACGCGCTCGAGGTCGAGTGCGAGTTCGCCGCGGCGCATGCGATCATCCTCGCGGGCGAGCGCGAGCGTCTGCACGGCCACAACTGGCGCGTGGTCGTGTCGGTCGCCGGTGAGCGACTCGATGGCGAGGAACTTCTCTGCGACTTCCACCTCGTCGAGCGGCTGCTCGGCGAGATCGTCGCGCCGTTCCGCGACGGCAACCTGAACGAGACCGCGCCCTTCGGCCGCATCAATCCGACCGCCGAGGCACTGGCGCGCCACATCGCGCACGCGCTCGACGCCGCGCTCGGCGCACGCGTCCCCTCCGTCCATCTCGAGTGGGTGCGCGTCACCGAGGCGCCGCGCTGCACCGCCATCGTGCGCCTCGCGCGATAGCCTCCTCCGCCCGATCCAGAACCAACGCCCCGCCGAAGCCATGCGCCCGACGTCCCCGAACGAGATCACTCCCTCCGGCCCCGACGATCCGATGCGGTTTCTGAACCGCGATCTGCAGTGGCTCGAGTTCAACCGCCGCGTGCTCGCGCAGGCCTACGACCCGCGCAACCCGCTGCTCGAGCGCGTGCGCTTCCTCGCGATCTTCGGCTCGAACCTCGACGAGTTCTTCATGAAGCGCGTCGGCGGACTTCGCCGGCAGATCGATGCGGGCGTCGGCAGCCCGCCGTGGGAGCCGCTCGCGCCGTCCGAGCAGATGGTGCTGATCCGCGAGAAGGTCCTCGAGCAGACGGCGCTCGCCACGCGCGTCTTCCGCGAGGCGCTCGTGCCCGAGCTGCGCCGCGAGTCGATCGAGTTGCTCGACTGGGGCGCGCTCACGCCCGCCGAGCGCACCGAGGTCGAGGCGTGGTACCGCCGCAACATCTTCCCGATCCTCACGCCGCTCGCGGTCGATCCCGGGCACCGCTTCCCGTTCATCTCGAACATGTCGGTGTCGCTCGGCGTGCTCCTCCGCCGCCCCGGCGAGAGCGAGGCGCTCTTCGCGCGCGTGAAGGTTCCCGAGATCGGCGGCCGACTCTACCGCTTCGGCACGACGCGGCGCTTCATCTCGTTGCAGCAGATCATCGCGCACAACCTCGACGACCTCTTCCCGGGCATGGAGATCGTCGAGGTGCTTCCGTTCCGCGTCACGCGCAACGCCGAGACCGAACGCGACAACGAGGATGCCGAGGATCTTCTCGAGCAGATCCAGCAGCAGCTGCGCGAGCGGCGCTTCGCGCGCGTCGTGCGACTCGAGGTCGGCGCCCGTCCGAACGACCGCATCATGCGCTTCCTCGAGGACGAACTCCAGCTCGGGGACGACGATCTCTACGAGACCGACGGAATGCTCGACTGGGGCACGCTCAACGAGCTCGCCGACCTCGACATGCCCGAGTACCGCTGGCAGAAGTGGTCGCCCATCGCGCCCGCGGGCCTCGAGGACGAGGACGCCGACATCTTCGGCCTGATCCGCAAGGGCGATCTCCTCGTCCACCATCCCTACGAGAGCTTCGACCACTCGGTCGAGCGCTTCATCGAGGCGGCGGCGGCCGATCCGAAGGTGCTCGCGATCAAGCAGGCGCTCTACCGGACGAGCGGCGACTCGCCGTTCATCCCAAGCCTCATCCGCGCCGCCGAGAGCGGCAAGCAGGTCGCGGTGCTCGTCGAGCTGCGCGCGCGCTTCGACGAGGCGCGCAACATCCTCTGGGCGCGCAAGCTCGAGGACGCGGGCGTGCACGTCGCCTACGGCGTGGTCGGCTACAAGACGCACACGAAGGTGGCGCTGGTCGTGCGTCAGGAGCAGGACGGGATCCGCTCGTACGCGCACATCGGCACCGGCAACTACAACTCGAAGACCGCGCGCCTCTACGAGGATCTCGGCCTTCTCACCTGCGATCCGCTCATCACCGAGGATCTCGTCGAGCTCTTCAACTACATGACGGGACGCAGCCTCAAGCGCGAGTACGCGAAGCTCCTCGTGGCGCCCGTCGCCATGAAGCGGCGCTTCGTCGAGCTGATCGACCGCGAGTCCGGCATTGCCCGCTCGGGCGGGCAGGGCCGGATCGTGGTGAAGATGAACCAGCTCGAGGATCGCTCGGTGACCGACGCGCTCTATGCCGCGTCGCGCGCGGGCGTCTCGATCGACCTCATCGTGCGCGGCTTCTGCTGCATCCGGCCGGGGGTGAAGGGGCTCAGCGAGAACATCCGCGTCACCTCGACGATCGGGCGCTTCCTCGAGCACAGCCGCATCTTCTGGTTCGGCTGCGGGCGGGCGGATCCGCTCGAGGGCGACTTCTACATCGGCAGCGCCGACTGGATGTACCGCAATCTCAACACGCGCGTCGAGTGCGCCGCGCCGATCGAGCAGCGCGCGCACCGGGCGCGCCTCTGGGAGATCCTCCGACTGCACCTCACCGACCGGCGCCAGCGCTGGATCATGGCGGCGGACGGCTCGTACGAGCTGAGCGATCCCGCGCGTCTCCCGACGGCGGAGGAGGCGGCCGACACGGCGTTCGCGGGCACGCACCAGAACCTCATGCGGATGACCATCGAGTCGATCCTGCGCGCGCGAGAGCAGCGCGCGATCTGACGCGTGCCCGACGCGCATTCGCGCCGGTCACCACGTCAGCCGACGCGGAGCGGTCGAGCCGACGAGTCGGATCGGGATGACCTCGTCGCCCTCGAGCGCGACGCTGGCGTTGTCGTCGGCATCGACGGTGAGGTCGAAGCTCGCGCGCACGAGCCTGGTGCCGTTCTCGAACTCGAGCGTAAAGGCGCCGATCGCCTCGCCGGTGGAATCGGCCGGCCCGCGCACGCCCTCGAGCAGCAGCTGTTCGGATGCGTCGTCGACCTGCATGAGGAGCGCCGATGCGGCGCGGTCGAGACGCAGCGCGATCTCGCGGCCATCCTCGTCGACGAAGATGAACTCGTCGGTCACGACGTAGCGGTCGCGCGCGTCCTCGGGCAGGGGGCCGAAGTCGACGCCGTTGCGGACGAGGGCCATCATACGGTGCATGATCACGCGGCCGACGACGTGCGTCGAGGCCTGCTCGGTGGTCGCCTGGTACGCGCGGAAGCTCGCGACGAGCGCCGAGAGCACCGCGACGAGAAGCGCCGCCGAGATTGCGAGCGCGATGAGCATCTCGACGAGCGAGAAACCGCGCGCGCGTCGCATGGTGTCCGTACGGCGGTTCATCCCGGCAACCCTCCCTCGTGGTAGCTGTCCGCGACCGGCTCGATCGACACGGGCCACGGGATGCCGTCGGGAAGCTTGGCGTTCGGGTCGTAGCGCAGGCGAATCTCGCCGAAGCCGCTGAATCCTGCGTCGCCGGGCAGCGCGCCTTCGCCGTCGCCGTCGAGCGCTCCGAAGTAGCCGAGCGTCGTGTTGAAGCTCTCCGGCTTGCCGTTGTAGGCGAGCGCGCCCTGGCCGCCGACCGGGCGGTAGGTCATGAGCAGCGTGCCCTCGACATCGGCCGTGCCGCGCACGTCGAGGACGCCCGCGATGATGGTGCCCTTCAGCTTCACGCGGGCGGTGAGGTCGGGATCGGCCGCGACCTCGTTCGTGAAGTTGCCGACGTCGACCGACCAGCCCGGCAGCATGATCGAGCTCCGCTGCAGGCGGTCGAGCTTGGTCGATCCGAACGACTCGAGGATCGCGCGCAGCTGCGCGCCGTCCGGCTGAAGGTCGAGTTCCTCGTCCGAGGGGTCCGAGTAGAAGCGCGTCGCGCCGGTCAACTGCACCTTGTTGCGCCAGTGCGTGAACTCGGCGGGCGTGTCGCCCGCGATCGACCCGAGGAACGTGCATCCGTGGAAGCGCACGGAGTTCGAGATCGTGCGCGTATCGGTGATGGTGGTGCTTCCCAGCATCGAGTTGACGCCCGGGAAGCGCGGCACGTACGAGATGTTGCCGCCGCCGAGGTCCACCTGCTTGAGCGCGCCGGTGTAGTTCCAGTTGATGTCGGTGCAGGCCGTCGTGGTCTCGATGTAGACCGTGCCCTCGAACCTGCAGTTCTCGAAGAGCGGGTTCGTTCCCTTCGGAATGCGCACGTCGCGGAAGACCATGTTCCGGTAGATCGGGCGGCGGTAGTAGTCGTAGGCCGCGGTCGAGCCGTACGGGACCGACTCGTAGGGCGCGGATGCCGCGGCGACCATCGTGCCGCCTGCGGAGACGCCGGCGGATGCCTGCGCCGCGAAGTTCGCGGTGACGTTCGTCGAGAACCACTGCGCGCTGTCGGCGAAGTCGGAGGTCGTCACCACGCGCAGTTCGTCGGTCGAGGCGCCGAAGAGCGCCGGTCCGGTGCCGTCGGTCGGACGCACGGGGCCCTGCGCGATGCCGCGCCAGTCCTCGCCGGCGGCGGACTGCCACTCCTCCTCGGTCACGGCGAAGACGAGCTTGCCCGTCACCTTCGCGTAGAGGTCGTAGGAACTGAGCACGCCGTCCGAGTAGCCGAGCCGCACATCCCGCTCGTCGACCTCGCCGTCGCCGTTCCGGTCGGGCCGCGCGAGGTCGATCAGTCGCGCGAGCTGGTCGTCGATTCCCGAGAACTCGGCGCCTTGGTCGATGTCGGCGGCCTCCGCGCGGGCCGCGTCCCACACCACCATGCCGTCGCCGTTCGCGTCGTACTCCGAGAGGAAGAGGTCGAAGTCGTCGACGAACTGGTCGCCGTCGAGATCGGTGAATCCGGTGCCCGAGAGCCCCTCGCCCTCGACGGGGTGCGCGGGGCGGAGACGTGCGTCGCCATCGACGTCGTGCGAGGCGATCGCCTGCGCGAGGATGTCGATCTTCTCCGTCAGTTCGTCGGAGAGGTAGCGGAAGTCGGAGCGCATCACGAGCGGATCGCCGTTCTCCGCCGTCAGTTCGCCCTCCTCGGTGCCGTAGCGCGTCCCGAGCGGTCCCTCGACGAGCACGTTCTTGCCGATCATCACGCGGTTCGGCGAGATGACCGCGTACTCGATGCGCTTCGTGATCTCGAACTCGATCGAGAGCGTGCGGCGGATCTCGCCATCGACGCCGAGGCTCGTCACGCGCACGCGGTTCGTCCCGGCGACGGGCTCGTACATCAGCTGGAACCACAGCGTGTTCACGCCCGCCTCGAGGCGCATCGGCAGCGTGACGAGCGCGCCGCCCTCGTAGATCTCGGGAAGGTCGGCGTGCTCGGCCGACACCGCGAAGGCCGCCGCGTCGACGAGATGCGCGTCGCGGATCGCGGCCGCGAGTCCGTCGGGCGAGCCCGGCGCCTCGAATCCGACGGCCGGCTGCACGTTGACCTCGCCATCGCCCGAGCTCCACGTGCCGTTCCAGAGCCGCGACGCGAATCCCGCGTCGATCACGCCCTTCTCGACCACGAAGCGCTGCGATTCACGTGCAAGCCGACGCTGCGCGAACACGAGTCCGCTCTCGGCGGCGCTCTGCGCGCGCGAGACCTTGAGCGAGCTGTCGGCGGTCCGCAGGTTGCCCTGCGCGACGACGGCCATCGCGGCCGCGAGCGAACCGAAGATCACGAGAAACATCATCGCGAGCACGCTCGCGACACCGCGGCGGACGTGCGTGCGCGCCGTCGGGGAGCTGGCAGGGAGGTTGTTCGGAGACCGCTCGTGCATGGTGCGATTCCTGCCTCGCTCGTTCAGCCGGGCGCGATCCACGTGACGCGCGTGATCTCGCGCGGCTCGTCGTCGGCCGGTCCCTGGTACTCGATCACGACGCGGACGCGCACGAGGTCGCTCGCGCCGTCGGCGACGGTGCGCGTGACCTCGAACGGATCGATGTGCTCGACGAACACGCGCTGCGACCAGCCGGTCATGTCCGGGATCGTGTCGCCGAGCGCGCTGATCGGCCCGTTGCCGAGCGCCGCCGAGAAGACGGTGCCCTCGCCCTCCTCGCCGTCGAAGTCGTCGAGGTCGTCGTAGTCGTTCACGCCGAGTTCCGACGACTCGGGGCCCCAGTAGGTCTGCCCGGTCACGGGGTCGTGGCGCGGCATGTGCAGCGTCAGCTCGCGGATCTCGTTGCCGAGCCGCTGCGCGGTCGAGGCGTGCGTCGACCACTCGTTCTGGCGGAAGAACGCCTGCTGCGCCGACACGATCGCGAGGACGCCCGTCCCGACGATGATCGTCGTGAGCGCCGTCTCGATGAGCGTGAATCCGCGCGCGGTGCGCCGTGCGCGCCTCGCCGTTCCCGCCCCCGCGGTCGTGTGTCGTCGCGCATGCATGTGTCGCTCCTCAGCCCGAGACCAGGTTCGACATCTTGAAGATCGGCAGGATGATGGCCATCGCGATGAAGCCGACGACCGATCCCATGAGGACGATCATGATCGGCTCGATCATGCTCGTCACGGCCTTGATCGCGTCCTTGAGGGCCTTCGCGTAGAAGACGGAGATCTCGTCGAGCACCTCGCCGAGCTTTCCCGACTCCTCGCCGGCCGAGATCATCTGGATCACCGAGCGCGGGAGCAGCGTGCTGCGCATCAGCTGCGTCTGCACCTTCTTGCCCTGCTTGACCGACGCGTACACCGAGCGCCACAGGCGCTTGTAGTGCCGGTTGCCCGAGATGTCGCCGGTGATCGCGATGGTGTCGAGCATCGGCACGCCCGCGTTCAGGAGCTCGCCCATCGTCTGGAGCGAGCGGCTGATGTAGAGCGCGCGGAACATGCGCTTCACGACCGGCGCCGAGATCTTGAAGCGGTCCCACCAGAAGCCGCCGAACTCGGTGCGGATGAACGCGATGAACGCGCCGATCCCGACGACCGCGCCGATGAGGAGCAGCCACCACCACTCGACCATGAAGGTCGAGAGCGTCATGAGGAACTTGGTCGGCGCAGGCAGCGCCTCCTCCTTGCCCTTGAACACGCCCGCGAAGCGCGGCAGCACGAAGGTGAGGAGGAAGACCGTGGTCGAGACCGCCATGAGCGCGATGATGCCGGGGTAGATCGACGCTCCCACCACCATCTTGCGCGTCTCGATCTCCTGCGCGAGGTACGCGGCGATGCGGTCGAGCATCTTCGCGAACGAGCCCGACATCTCGGAGGCCTTCACCATGTTCACGTAGAGCGGTCCGAAGAGCTTCGGATGCTTCGCGATCGCCTCGGAGAACTGCTTTCCGCTCTCGACGTCCGCCTTGATCTGCATGAGGATCCGGCGGAACTTCTGGTTCTGCACTTGCTCGGCGATGCCCTCGAGCGCCGCGCGGATCGAGATGCCCGCGCGGATCATCACCGCGAGCTGCGTGGTGAAGTCGAGGATGTCCTTCTGCGACGGACCCGACGAGTAGTTGAAGCGCTTGAGCGCGGCGCGGAGGTCGTCGCCCGCGGCGGCGACCGGGACGAGCTGCACCACGTGCTCCCCGCGCGCGCGGATCGCCTGTGCGGCGCCGGCGACGCTGTCGGCGACGAGCGTCCCCGCGACGAGCTCGCCGCGGGCGTTCCTGGCCTGGAAGCGGTAGTGCTGCGTTGGCATGGGTCAGGCCGCCAGCATCCGGTCGAGCTTGTCGGGGAAGGCGGCCTGCGCGACGGCGTCGTCGCGCGAGATCATGCCGTTGAAGTAGAGCTCCGCGATCGCGTTGTCGAGCGTGGTCATGCCGATCGAGCGGCTCGTCTCGATGACGTTCGGGATCTCGTAGGTGCGCGCCTCGCGGATGATGTTGCGGATCGCGGGCGTGCAGAGCATCACCTCGATCGCGGGCACCATGCCGGGTTTGTCGATGCGGCGGAAGAGCGTCTGCGAGATCACGGCCTGCAGCGTGTTCGCCAGCATGGCGCGGATCTGGTTCTGCTGGTTCGCCGGGTACATGTCGACGATGCGCTCGACGGTCTGCGACGCGTTCACGGTGTGCAGCGTCGAGAGGACGAGGTGTCCGGTCTCCGCCGCGGTGATCGCGAGCTGCGTGGTGTCGAGGTCCCGCATTTCGCCGACGAGGATGATGTCGGGGTCCTGGCGCAGCGCGTGCTTCAGGCCGCTCGAGAAGGTCGGCATGTCGGCGCCGAGCTCGCGCTGCTCGATGAGGCAGCGGTTGCTCTGGAACGTGTATTCGACGGGATCCTCGAGCGTGATGATGTGCTTCCGGTAGCGCTCGTTCATCGCCTGGATCATGGCGGCGAGCGTGGTCGACTTACCCGAGCCGGTGTCGCCGGTCACGAGCACCAGCCCGCGCGGCAGATAGGTGAGCCGCGAGATGACCTCGGGCAGGTTCAGCGTCGCGAGCGGCGGAACCTTCGTGCGGATCGCGCGCATCGCCATGCCCACCATGCCGCGCTGCATGTGCGCGTTGACGCGGTAGCGGCGGAAGCCGGGGATCTCGTAGGAGAAGTCGAGGTCGAGGTTCTGCTCGAAATGGCGGCGCTGATGCTCGTTGGTCATGCCCGCGAGGATGCGCCACATGTCCTCGCTGGTGAGGTTCGGCATGTCGAGCGGCTGCATGACCGTCTGCGCGCGGACCATCGGCGGATGGCCGGCGACCAGATGGACGTCCGATGCGTCGCCGTCGTTTGCCTTCCGCAGGATTTCGTCGAGCATGCTCACTTCGGCCACGGGTGATCCTCCGCAGGGATGCGCCACCGGGACTCCGCCCGGTCGGTGCATCGCACGAGGGGAGATCGGTCCGAAAAGGCAGCTGGTTGAGCGGGGGTGGCGACTCCGACGGATTCGTCGGGCGCGGGATTGCCCTGCGCGGTTCCTGCGGATCGGCACGGGCTTCGTCGGCCCGTCCCGTCGGTCCCTGCAGGCCTTCACGCGTTCGCGCGCGCGTTCGAGCGGTTATTCGCCGTTGGAATCGGCGCCGACGGCCCGGGCTGTGCTCGAGGCCTTCGTGCTCGCGGCTTCGGTGTTCGCGGCTTCGGTGCTCGAGGCTTTCTTGCTCGCGGCTTCGGTGTTCGAGGCTTTCTTGCTCGCGGCTTCGGTGCTCGAGGCTTCCGCATTCACGCGCGTCGCGCCGGAACCGGAGCCACCGAACCCAACCTCGGTCTTCAGGATGCCCGCCTCGTAGAGGATGCGGACGATCGAGTTCGGATCGCGGTATCGGAGCGTTCCGGATGCGCTCCAGGTTCGTCCCCCCTCGACACTCGAAGCCGGAAGGACGGCGGGGATGCGGGCCTCGACGGTCTGGCCCGGCGGAAGCGCACGGAGCGCCGCCCAGCGTCCGCCGTAGCGCGCTCCGTCGCCGGCCGAGAGCGTGTAGTCGTACTGCACCAACTCGATCTCGTCGCGGCCTGGATTGCGCAGCTCGACCACGATGTCGACCTCGGCGAGATCACCCGAGATGCGACCGACCTCGAGCGCGCGCGCCCGAGCCTCGGGTTGGGCGACGCTGCAACCGGACATCGGACCGGCCAGCGTGCCGAGCAGGAGGACGACGGCCACGCCGCGGGCGATCCCGCTCACCGAGGCCGCGCATTCCCGCGTGAGTTCCGCGGGAGTCCGAGCGGAGGCGGATCGGTGGCGGGGGGTGCGCGTCGACATGGTTGAAATGTAGCACGACTCCCGGAAGGTCCGCGTCGATCGCTGCTCCGCCGACGCTACGCTTCGGGCCATGTTGGCCAGGGCCGAACGATTCTTCCCGCGTCCTCTACTTCGGGCCCTCTCGGTCCCCGGCGCGGTCGGCCTCGTCGCCGCGTGCGGCGGTCTTCTCGTCGCCGCTCCGGCGCTCGCGCGTCAGTCGGTCCTTCCGGCGATCGCCGACAGCCCGACGGCGCAATCCCTCTTCGAGGACGCACTGGCGCAGGCGAAGGGAAACCCCGTCGAGGCGGCGCGGCTCGCGCGGCGTCTGCTCGACGAGTACGGGGACAGGGTTCTTCGCATCGGTGAGGAGCAGGACGGGATGTTCCGCTCCGTCGGCGACGAGACGGAGCGGTTCCTCGCGGCGAACCCCGACGTGCTCGCTCGGTTCCGCGAGTCCGAATCGCGGGCCGCCGAGACGATGCTCGCCACCGAGGGCGCAGCGGCGACCGCCGCGCGTCGCAGGCTCACCCGTGCCGGCTTGAAGGCCACGCTCGAGGTCGCGGAGGAGCTGCTGCTCGCCGACCGCGCGCCCGAGGCGCTCGCCGAGGTCGAGCGGATCCGATCGCACCCCGATCTCGCCGGCGCGGAGGCCGTCGCCGAGGCGTGGATCGCTGCCTCGGCCGCCACGCGCATCGGACGCGACGACGTGCGCGCACTCGCGGTCGCACGACTGGAGGCGCTCGTCGCGCAGGGAGAGGCCGGCGCGGATGCCGCGCTGGCGTCGGCCGGCGGAGTCGCGAGAGGCCCCGCGTCGTCCGCCGCTCGAAGCCCGCTCGAGCCGGCGGCGTCCAGCCAGCTTCCGGCCGCGGACTGGCAGCAGGTCTGGTCGCTCGAACTCGACCGCACGCTCTTCCGCCGTCTGTTCGACCCCTCGATGATGCGCGCGAATCCGCGCGCCGAGGAGGCGGCACGGCTCGAAGGCACCTATCTCGTCACGGTGCCCGTCGTGCAGGGTGGCGTGGCCTACGTGAACGAGGGCTCGTACGTGCGCGCGGTCGACATCGACTCGCGGGATGAAGTCTGGGCGCGGGCCCTCGGCTTCGGCGGAATCGAGCGCGACGGCGGCATGGTCGCCGACATCGGTGGACTCGCGGTCGATCGCGGCGCGCTCGTCACCTACGAGGGCAACGCGACATCGAGCCGACGCGCGGCGAGTTCGCGCGTGTGGTGCCTCGAGCCCGCGCACGGGGGCATCCGCTGGACGGTCGATCTCGACGGCATCGATGGACGCGAGGAACTCGCCGGGCTCTTTCCCGTCGGCACGCCGCTCCTCCGCGGCGACACCGTGGTCGTCCTCGCACGCAAGCCCACGCAGCGTCTCGAGCAGGTCGACTGGCTGATCGGACTCGATCGCGAGGACGGCGGCCTGCGCTGGGCGACGACCCTTGCGGGCGCATCCTCCGCACGCGGGGTCTTCGGCCGTCGCCAGGCCGGAATGACGGTGGATGGCGACGCGGTGGTGGTGACCTCGCCCCTCGGTGTGATCGCCCGCGTCCGCGTCGACGACGGGACGATGCAGTGGCTGCGCCGGAGCCCCGTGCCGCTCGCGGAGGCGCGTTCGACGCCGCAGGCGTGGGAGTACGGTGGACCGGTCGTTTCGGGCGATCGTGTGGTCACCCTGTCGCCCGACGAGCGCGAGATCCTCGCGCTCGACCGGACCACGGGAAAGTTGCTCGAGGCTCGACCGGTGGGGCCCGGCACGGCGTGGGGTGCGACGCGCTACCTGATCGGTTCGACCTTCGCCGATGGAACTCCCGTCGTGCTCGGAGTGGGCGGCGACATCGTCGCGTTCGACGCTCGCGACCTCGCGAAGCGGCGCTGGATGCTGTCCGAGACGCTCGCGAGAATCGATCCGCCGCGCGCGGGCATGGGCAATCGCCTCGGCATCCGCGGGCGCGTCTCGCTCGCCGGCGACCGGCTCCTCGTCTCGGGTGTCGAGGACTATCTCGTCCTGAGTGCGATGGACGGCGCCGTCCAGGCCCGGATCTCCGGACAGACACCCGCGAACGCGGTGATGCTCGAGGACCGCATCGTGGCGGTCGGCGACGATGCGCTGCGCGTGCTGATGCCCGCGGGCCGCGCGGAGGAGATCCTTCGCGCCCGCCTGGTGGCCTCTCCCAACGACCCGGCCGCCGCCGCCGCACTCGTCGACCTCGCGATCCGCACGGGCCGCTGGGAGGTCGCGCTCGAGGCGGCGCGCGTCGCGCGCGATGGCCTGCTCCGTGCGAACGGGTCCGCGTCGCTTCGCCAGGAACTGATCGAGAAGGCGATCCTCATCGCCCGCAGCCATCCCTCGTCGGGTGAGGCCGCGTTCGAACTCGCGCAGTCGCTGGCCGACACGCCGGATTTCCGAGTACGCGTCGCGCTCGCGCGCGGCGAGTACCTCCGGTCCGAAGGTCAGGCTGCGCGCGCCGCGGAGATCTGGCTCCAGATCGCGAGCGACCCCGAACTGCGCGACACGATGATCGCCGAGGAGGGGGCGCAGCGCTCCGTCCGGCTCGATGCGATCCGTCGTCTGGGAACACTCGCATCGCGCGACGTCGAGCTCGCGGCGGCGCTCGAGCAATCGGCGTTGACGGCGCTTGAGGCCTTGCGCATGAAGGTCGCGGCGGAGGCGCAGCCGGAGTCCGACCGCCGCGTGGCGCTTGTTCGCTTCACCATGTCCCATCCGCGCACGGCGGCCGCGGTCGACGCCGTGATCGACGCCGCCCGGCTCGGGGGCGATCGCGCCGCGATGACCGCGCTCAGCGCGGTGCTCGAGGAGTGCCTGATCCCACCCGCGCGGGCGGATCTCGTCGAGCGTTGTCGGAAGGCATTGGACGAGCGCCTCGCCGGCACGCAGTTCGCCGACGCATCGCCGAAGATCGACCGTCGCATCGCCGAACTGCTCGTCGCGAGCGGCACCTCCGAGGCCGCGCTCGTCGAGACATCGGCCGCGCTTCCGGCCATCGGGCCGGAACCCGGCGCAGGCATCGAGCTTCGCGGGCAGATCCCCGTGATCGACGGCGACGCGCTCCTCGATCGCGATCACTCCATCCTGCTCGGCCTGATGGAGGGATCGCTCGTGCGATTCGACCAGGCCAACCTCTCGACGCGCTGGCGACTCCGGCTCGACGACCGCGATCCGCGCATCGTCTGGTGCGACGGGCGCATCGCGGTGTTCCAGCGCCCCTTCGCGGGCGCCGAGGCGGTCACGCTCATCGATCCCGAACAGGGAACCGTGGTCTGGTCGACTCCGCGGACCTCGGCCATCTGGACGGAGGAGCCGCCGCCGGTCGACCAGCAGGATCGACTTCCGAACGGCATGCCGATGCTCGCGAGCGAGGTGCTCGTCGGCTGCGACGGCGCCTCGGTCGTGCTCGTGCGGCGCGACGGGCGTCTGGCCCGGTTCGGCATGGCCGATCCGGCTCCCGATGTTCGGATCGCGCGATCGAAGCTCGCGCGCGTCCAGACGTTCAAGCTGCACGGTGGCCTGATCGTCCTTGTGGGAAGGCTCGGGGGAAGCGAGCTTCCCGACACCGTCGTCACCGTCCACGACCCGCGCACGCTCGAGCAGATCGCGGAGTTCAAGACGATCTCCTCGGCGCCGGTGCGGTGGGCCTTCGCGACGGCGCTTGGAGAGGTGTTCCTCGGAACGGATGCCGCCATCGAACGATGGGCCATCGATGCCGAGGGCACGCCGCGCGCCGTACTCGTCACGACGAACAGCCAGACCGGGGCGACCTCGAGCCCCATGCTTGTGGGCGCGAATCTCCTGTTCGCCACCGCCAACGACATCCCGGCCGTTCTCCCGCTCTTCGGTGGCGAGACTCGCATCCTCGACATCCCGGATGCCGAGGACGTCAACCGCAGCCTCCGCGGCATGGTGCCGGTGCCCGAAGGGGTCATCGTGCATTTCACCGATCGGTTGCTGCTGGTCGGACCGACGGGAGAAGTGCGCGGAGCCGACGTGGCGCCGCGGACGCGCAACTCCAACTTCGCGCTCCCCGTCACCTCCGGCATCTTGCGATGCGAGTCCGCCGTGCTCGCGGGGGTCCCGGACGAGCCTGGAGCCCGTGGCGTCGACTTCGGAGTCGTTGTGCAGGCGCTCTCGCCGCGCCATGGGCTGCGGGTCGACGGTGAGCCCTTCGCCTTCCGGACCGGGGTCGAGTCGATCGGCAGGGCGGTCGCGGCGGATGGCTGGCTGCTCTTCTCCGCAAAGTCGAGGATCATCGGTATCCCGATGCCCCTCGGAGGCGTACCGAAGGTCGATCAGGCTGTCCCCGCGGGAGGGGGCACCGGGGTTGACACGGGGGGCTGAAGTGGCGACAACTCCCGGCCAATCGACCGGGGGCCCCGTTCGAACCTCCCGGATGGTCCCGAGCGGGTCCACCCGTTCTTCGGGAACCCCCGATGAGGAAATCGTGGAGCCCGGTGCGTGAGGAAGTCTGGGTGCTTCGGGGCCAATCGTCCGATACACGGCCCATCGGAGGTCCCCCGCACCCTTGGGGGCGGATGGACAGGCGCACGGGAGTTACCCGGATGAAGGATCCGGCTGAAGGATCCAGATGAAGGATCGGAGATGAAGAGGAACGCGTTCACCATGCTTGCTGACGACCGCATCGACGATGAGCTCTTCCCCGCACCGTGGCGCTCCGGCCTCGGCGGCGGCGCACCCGCGCTGCTTGACCGCGACGAGGACGAGGACGAGGACTTCGAGATCGACGACGACGAGGACGACTTCGGCGAGGAGGACGACTTCGGCGACGAGGATGCCGAGGACGATGACGAGGAGGATGAGGACGAAGATGAGGACGAGGACGACGAGGACGACCTCGATGAGGAAGAGGACGGCCTCGACGAAGACGAGGACGAGGACGAGGAAGACCTCGAGGAGGATGAGGAGGAGGAAGACGAAGAGGAGGACGAGGACGACTTCGGCGACGAGGACGACGACTTCCTCGACGATGAGGACCTCGACGACGAAGAATGATTTTTCCTCAGGAGTGAGTTTTCCTCAGGAGTGAGCTTTCCTCAGGAGTGAGCGCTCATTCCGAGCGAGCGGACGAAACGCGAGACCGACCGCGCTCCTCGCTCCCGCCCGACCGATCGAAAACGTGCATCGAAGACGCCGCGCATCCGCGCGGCGTCTTTCTTTGGCGTGCTCGCGCTCCTGTCGCGGCTCAGCCCGGCAGGCGTGCCAGCAGCAGCCGGAGTCCGTTTCGATCGGGCGCGGCCAGGAGGATCGCGGGCGCGCCGTCGATCGGCGCGATCGCGCGCGGGACGGCGATGCCGTCGAAGAGCACCGTCCCGAGCCCGGGATCGGCGACACCCGCGTCGGGTTTCATCGTCGTGGCCGGCGCACCCGCGCCCTCGGTGCGGGTGCGGACGCGGACGCGCTCGCCCACCAGGAATGCCGTGCGCTGCTCGTCGATGCGACCTGCGGCGACGGGCCTGCCGGCGAACACGCGTACCCCGTCGACGGGGTTCCATCGGACAAGCGAGCCGAGCGATGGATGGAAGAGGATCCAGTCGTCGCCGTCTGCTCCATCGCGTGCTCCTTGCGGCGCCACCATCTGCATCGCCATCTCGTCGTTCGCGCGGTCGCTCACGAGGGCGCGCGTCGCCGACTGTCGCATCGATTCATCGCTCGTCGGATCCACCGAGACGAACTCGAGGATTCCATCGCGCAGCGACAGCGCGAAGACGCGCGAGCCATCGGCGGAGAAGGTCGGGAAGAGATAGTCGCGCACGGCCTCCGAGGAGAGGCGGGCGGTGCGGTCGTTGCGGCGCACCACGAGGTCGAAGCCGCCGTCGACGCGTCCCCGCGTCGCGTAGGCAAGCGCGCCATCCGGACCAAGCGCGCCGAAGGCGTTGACCTCGCCGTTCTGCACAAGCCACTCCGGCTCGTCGCCGCCCCACGGGAAGCGCCCGATCCAGCGCGAGCCATCGGGGCGCGGACTCTCGACGAGGAATCCGCGCGCGTCGGCCGAGCGGCCGAGTACGAGCCCGGTCGCGGTCTCGCCGAGGCGCACGAGGCCGCGGGGCTCCACTCGGTACATCGCGATGCGCGAGGCCACCGGCGTCGACTGCTGCGGCCGCGCGAGGAGCGTCGCCAGGTCGGGCACCGTGCCGGTCTGCACCGCCATCAGACGGCCATCCGGCGAGAGCAGGGGGAGCGTGTAGCCGTCGGTCGGCACGAGGCCAAGCGGTCGAAGATCGACCGAGAGCGCGCTGCCGACGATCTTGCCGGGCATGGTCGCGGGCTTCGCCTCGACCTTGGACTCCGACCCGGTCTTGCGTGGCGTTGCGACGTTCGTCGGCCTGTTCGTCGCCTCGCGACCGCGGGCGCCGCCTCCGCCGGCGCACGCGACGAGCGGCAGGGCGCTCAGTCCGAACACGAGGCACGCGAGAAGGAACGCACCCGTCGCGCGGAGGCGCGACGGGTGCGGGTTGCTGCGCTCGGAGGTGTTCGCCGTCGTGCACTTCGCCTCGGCCGCGGCGCGGTCGTCCGACCGATCGGGGCGACTGACGGCATCGGGTCTCACGGATTGTTCTTCTGCGTGGCGTCCGGTCCGAGGGTCTCGTCGATCGGCTCGAGCGCGGGATCGACGGGCGCCGGAGACTTCAGTTCCTCGAAGAACTTGCTCTCCTTGAGGAGCTTGTCGGAGCTGTGCTCGAGCGGCTCGGACAGCATGCGCAGGCGCTGGCGCTCGTCGGCGTTGAAGTTCGAGTCGTTCGCGTCGGGATTCTCGACGACGACCGGCACGAGGAACACCACGAGCTCCACGACTTCCTTCTGCCGCTGCGTCGACGTGAACGCCGCGCCGAGCACAGGGATGTCGCCGAGGAACGGAATGCGGTTGTCGACCTGCGTCTCCTGCTCGCGGCGGATGCCCGAGATCACGATCGTCTGGCCGTTCTTCACGGTGACGTTCGTGTTGGTCTGGCGACGGTCGATGACCGGGTTCGAGTTGAAGGACTGGGTCGACGCCGAGAGGTTCGAGAGCAGGATCTCGACCTCCATCGCGACGTTGTTGTCCTGCGTGATGCGCGGACGCACGTTGATGCCCACGCCGACGAACTCCTGCTCGAAGCTCGACGTCGTACCGGTGGTGCCGAAGCCCGACGTCTCGCCCGTGAGGAGCGAAACGTCCTGGCCTGCGACGAACTTCGCCTCCTTGTTGTCGGAGGTGAAGACGCGCGGCTGCTGGAGGATGCGCACGCTGTTGTCGGTCGAGAGCGCCTGCAGGAAGAACTCCATGTTCTCGCCGGTCGTGACCTCGAGCGAGCTCGAGTCGAACCACGGCGACGCGAAGTTCGGTGCGCCTTCGACGGCGCCGTTGCCCTTCTCGAGCGTGAGCGAGACCGAGCCGCCGACGCTGTTGTCGCCGCCGTTCAGCGGAGCCGACAGGTTCGTGCCGACGCGCGCGCCCCACGAGAAGCCGTCTCCGACCTTCACCTCGGCGAGCACCGCGGTGATCATCACCTGACGTCCCGGCTTGTCGAGCTGCTGGATGATCTCGATCACCTTCTTCTCGACTTCCGGCGGCGCCATGACGAGCACCGAGTTCTGGGTGGGGTTCGGCACGATGCGGCTGCGGCCGATGAGCGCGCTCACTTCCTGCGGCGTACCGCCGCCCGCGCCCTGACCGGCGCGCGCGCCCTGCCACGGGAAGCGCAACTGCTCCTCCGTACCGCCCTGCGTGCCGCCGGTGAAGGCCGAGTCGCCGCTCGCGCCGACACCGGTGTTGAAGCTGTCCGCAAGACCCTGGATGCCTTCCTCAGGCAGACGAAGTCCGCCGCCCTCGGAGCCGCTCGACGCGAGCAGCGTGTTGAGGATCTCGCTCAGCTCGACTGCGCCCGCGTGCTTGAGAGGCACATTGACCGGGAGGCCCGATGTGAACGGCTGGTCGAGATCCTTGATCCAGCGGTCGAGCCAGTCGAAGTTCTCCGGAGTCTTCGAGATCACGATCAGGCGGTTCGAGTCGGGATAGGCCTCGATCGAGAAGATGCCCTCGACCGCGGCCGACGGCGAACCATCGCCGATGCCGCCGCCCTGAAGCACCTGCCGACCGGCGAACGCGCGGTTCTGCGTGCCGCCCGTGCGGGCGCCGCCCGAGCCGAGCAGCGTCCCGAGGAGATCGCGCACCTTGGTGGGATCCGCGTAGTCGAGGTCGTAGATGCGGAAGATGTCGCCCGAGGTGTTGGGCGGGAGGTCCCAGGCGTTCGCAACGAGGCGACGGATCTCGGCGAGCACCGTGGGCGTCGCGCGCACGGTGAGCGAGTTCATCGACTCGAGGACCGTGACGATGAGTCCACCGCCGCCGCCGCCGGCTGCGCCCGGAACCCCGGGAACGCCCGGCTGCTGCTGGCCGCGCTGCTGTCGGTTCTGCGTGGTCCGTCCGCCGGCCGTGCGGCCGCCTGCCGAGCCATCATCCGCGAAGAGTTCGTCGATCAGCGTCTTGATGGCGTTCGCATCCTGGAACTGGAGCCGGAACGTCTCGGTCGCGTAGTCGTCCCAGTTCGGGACGTCGAGCATGTCGAGGAGCGTCTTCACCTTCTTCGCAAGGCCGATGTCGCCGGCGAGGATGATCTGGTTCGAGTCGCCGTCCGCGGAGAGCTTGGCGTAGTCCTCGGGGACGAGGAACTCGATCCGCTCGAGCACATCGGTCGCACGCGAGTTGCGCAGGCGGAACACCTTCGTGACGAAGAGGCCGTTGTCCTCCATCTTCATCACGTCCTCGTCCGGACCGAGCACGACGCCGGGCTGGGTCTTGATGAGGTCGGTCTGCAGGCCGATGTGGATCATGTCCGCCGTCTCCGTGACGGCCATGCCATTCATCTTGAGCGACTGGAAGATGTAGTCGAGCGCCTGGCTCTTCGAGATCTCGCGGTCGCCGATGAGGGTGATCTTGATGCTCGAGACCTCGGTCGGCTTGTAGGACACGTACTTGCCGGTCCACTCGTAGAGGAACGGCAGGATGTCCGGAACGCCCGAGTCCTTGAACGAGAGCTTGACGAGCTTGTCGTCGAGTACGCGGCGGCCTTCACGCACGCCGCGCAGCTGCGACGGCGGAACATCCGCGGGCGGAACGGGCTGGTAGCGCACGACGGTGCGAGGGTCATCGCCATCGCTGCCTGGCTGAGGCGCAGGCTGCGGGTTGCGCGAGCCACCGCCCGCATCGCCGCTCGCGCCACTCTGTCCCGCGCTCGGTGCGGGAGCCGGTGCGGGAGTCGGAGCAGCAGCGGGCGGGTTCGCGGGGGTTTTCGCGGGGGTTTCCGCGGGGGTTTCCGCGGCGGGCGCCGGAGTGGGCTCGCCGGGCGCGTTCTGAGATGGGCTCGCCGAGGGCTGCACGGCCGGAGTGGGTCGGCCCGATTCCGAAGTCGTCGCGCCGAGCGGTGCCGCGAGGGTTCCCGCGACGGCGATCGCGGCGCTGGCACGCACGATGTCGCTCGTCGAGATTCCAGCGAGGAGTCCCGCGCGGAACGATGCCGCACCGATCGGGCTTCCGCCGCGGTGCTGGGCGAGATCGTGAACGAGGCTCTTGAAGAAGGAACGGTCTTGACGCACGTCGTGGCTCCGGTTCTGCATCGCGGGTATCCGCGGAGGGAATCTGACTGCCATCCATCCTGGACGGGATTTCGTTCTTGTACTGTCGAGACCGCGCTGCACGAATCGCGCGGAAAGCACACCGATCGCGTTAGTTCCCGCGGTTCACCCGCGCCACCAGCTGCGATCGCTCATGATCCATTCGCGCACGGCTGTGGTCGTCCACGGACCACGATCGCGTGGAGTCGATCGCCGCGATCGCCTCGCGCGCCTGCGCGAGAGACATCGCCGCGATCTGCGCATCCTCGAGCCGCGGTGGCAGAAGGGAGCGGTCCACGAACTCGACTCCGGGCTGGCCTCCATCACCGTCCGCTTCGGTCGGCGGCGGCAGGCGCTGAGGCTCCATCGCCGGCGAAGGCACCTCGCCTTCCGGGCCCGGACCGCGCGGTTGATCCGCTCCCGGCTCGTCTCCCGGACCGACCGGCGCATTCGGCTGCGGCGGTGTGGTCACGGGCTGCGTGCCTCCCGCCGGCGCTCGCGCTCCACCTGGTGGGCTCGACGGTCGGCCGCCCTCGAGCGGCGTGCGGCCGGGCTGCGCGGTTGGTTGCTCTCCGGCCGGCGTGGCGACTCCGCCGGGGCTCGCCGCACCGGTCGTGGCGTTCGCATTCGCGCTGCCGTTGGCCGCCGACGCACCGTTGACCTCGATGATGCCTGAGTTGCTCGTCGCCGGCATGCCGCCGCGGAGGAACGACTCGTTGATGCGGCCGAACAGCGGCACGGTGTACTCGCCGCGCTGATAGCCGAGCTTCACCGTGTACGGCGCGCTGATCTCGAGGACCTTGATGCCGGACTTCGTTTCGCCGAGCTTGATGCGCTTGTCGTTGTCGGACAGCGAACTGAAGATCACGTAGTCGCCGAAGACGCTCGTCGGGATCCGCCTCCTCGGAGGCGACGGAGGGCGACACGATTGCGCGCATCACGCTGCCGACACCCTGCCAGACGACGACGGCAGACACGCCGACGGCGACCGCGGAGATCACGACCGGCTTCGAGACGCGCAATCCGGAAGGGAGGCGATCAAGGAGTTCCTTCACGCGCCACCTCGCTTCGGCGTGCGCTTGAGCACACCCCACTTCTCGACGCTCATCTGGACCGCGACGCGCTTCGTCGCCGGTGCGTACGTGAGCTTCAGGTCCGTGATCGCGTCGATGTCGGCGCTTCCGTCGAGATCGGCGATGATCCCGGTCACGTCGTCGGGCGACGCCTCGAACGCGATGTCGGCGATCGTGCGGCCCATCGTGCCGCCAAGCGGGCCGGCGATGTCGCCGAGCACGTTGGTGCCGAGCTGCTGGCCGCGGCGGATGTCCTGCGAGTACTTCGTCACGCCCTTCTTGCGGAGGATCGCGTCGACCGACGCGGCGAGCTTGCGCATGCCCCGCGCCTCGTCCTCGGGCACCTCGTTGGGGCCGTAGGCGATCGCGTTGGCGGCGATGTCGGGAGGCAGGCCCTCGGCACGCTCCGAGGCGCGCGAGAGCAGCGCCTCCCAGCGGTCCGAGCGCTCGTTCATGCGGTCGGCGATCGGCCAGATCGCCTCGTCGAGGAGCATGAAGCCGCCAAAGAGGACCCCGGCGACGACGCCCCACTTGCCGGCGCGCGGAAGCGTGCCGAACCACGCGATCGTTCGGGCGAACGGATCGCGTTCGGTGGATGAGGTTGTTGGCTTCGCCTGCGTCACGTGATGCTCTTCAGGTAGTCGAGGATGCGGTTGAAGTCGGCGTCGATGCGCTTGCGGGTCTCGGCATCGAGGTCCGCGCGGCGCTTCGCGCGCGAGAAGTCGGCGAGCAGTCCGCGCGCCTGGTCGCGCGTCATCGCGCGCAGTTCCTCGTCGCTGAACGTCGGAGGCACCTGTGCGTTGGCGAGCGCGGCTGCCGCGGGGCCGCCGCCTGCACCGGCTCCACTGCCGGAGGTCGCTGCCGGCGTCGATCCGGCACCACCCGTTCCAGTCGCGCCGCTTGCGCCACTCGCGCCACTGGTGCCGGAACCAGCGCCGCTCGCCGTGGCATCACCGCGACGAGCGATCCCGCGGGCCGGACCGCCAACTGCTGCCGCGCCGCTGCCGCGTCGGTCGCCACCATCCGCAGTTCCGGCGTCGTCGCCGCGCGCGGCGCCCGCATCCGGTGCGGCGGGTTCGGACGGAGCGGCCTCGGGATCGGCCCCCGCGTCGGGGTTCGCGCGCGCCATCGCCGTGCCGTTGTTCGCCGACGCCGTGGCGGAGCTTTCCGCCGCTGCATCGCCGTCGCTGGTTTCGTCGTTCGGCTTGCCGTACTTCCGCTGGGCAAGCGTCGCCTTGGCCCAGTCGCGCGTCTCGGGATACTGGCTCTCGAGCGTCGGGCGCACGATCGGCGCCTCGATGTCGAACTTCAGGATGCCGCGTCCGTCGCCCGCGTCGAAGCGGGGGCGCGACTTCTCGAAGACGCCGGACGCATCCATGTTCGACGCCATCTCGGTGACGAGGTTCTCGGCGAAGATGTCGCTCTTCGCCTTCGAGACGCCGCGGACCGAGACTCCCTGCGTTCCTGAAAGCTGGATCTGCTCGATCTCGATCCCATCCGGCGTGCAGCAGGCGAGGTCGCCGAGGATCTTGGTCACGGGAAGCGTGCGGCGCCCGAGTTCACGGTAGTGCGAGATCCGCTGCTCGATTGTGCGCTGGTTGCGCTCGAAGACCGCGGCTTCCTCGGGCATCTTCCACTGGATGACCGCCGAGCGGACCCATGCGAACGCGATCGGCGCAAGCGCGACGATCGCGAATCCGGCGACGCAGACGCGCAGGGCGCGCGAAGGCTCCGAGTAGCGCTTGACGAGCACCTCGAGGCGCGAGGTCTTGACGCCTTCCTCGACGCGACGGAGCTGGGCGAGTTCCGCCAGCGGTCCGCACGAGATCACCGCGCCCGCGAGGAGCACGGCCCAGTCGTTCCACCACTCGGAATCGCTCTCGGCCGCGGCGACCTTGACATCGAGCGACTCGGCGAGCGCGGAGCGCACGCCTGGGTCGAGCATCGTCGTGCGCGTGCCGGAGGTGCGGCGCGTCGCCTCGGTGCGGGCGATCGTCTCCTGCATGCGGCTGGCGTCGATACCGGCGTTGAGCACGGTCTCGGCGATCGCGCTGCGGACGCCCGAGTCCCATGCCGTCTCGCCGTCGTTGCCGACCGATTCGCGCGCTGCGCGCAGGACGAGGCCCTTGCGGCCGCGCATCGAGATCGCCACCGATCCGACCTCTCGGTCCGCTGACACAGACGGCAGATCGCCCGTGGCGAGCACGATCATGGCGGCCATCTCGGGCAGATAGCGGACAAGCTTCTCCTGCTTCGCCGAGAGTCCGCTCTCGAGTTCACCGCTCGAGGGCACGGGCCACGCGATGATCAGTCCCTGCCGCTCGGCATCGTCGCCGCCCGGGAGGACTCCAAGGCCCAGTCGGTTCGACGGAACGCTTCCGAGGAACATGCCCTCGGCCTGCAGCCGCAGCGCGGCCTGCATCTGCGAGGGAACCGCGGCGGGCAGCGTGGTCTGCCGGACGATCGTCGATGCCGCCGGCAGCAGCATGCGAACGTCGGCGCAGTGCAGGACATCCACCCAGGAGAAGAGGGATGACATCCCATCGAACTCGCGAGATTCGACCACGGTCGGGCGTGCGCCGCGCCGCACATGCAACGCGCGAACGCGATCTCCCCGTCGTTCGGCGATGACCAGAACCTGATCATCGATGGCGGTCGGTTGCGGTTGCTTCACTGTTCTCGGTACTCCAGAATGCGGGCCGGGAGGGTCGAACGATCGAGCACCGCCGTGATTTCAACCTCGAGTCCGGTTGTCGCGGAACGGCCGCGACTGGTGACCGTGAAGACGTAGCTCTGCGTATCGGCCATCGGCGCCAAGGCTGCAAGCGCTTGAGGCGTGATCCTACTTGAATCCCGCAGGTCGGAGATCGCGAGGAGCCCGCTGCTCGAGGCGCTGCGCTGGGCGATGATCGCGTCCGCGCTGATCGGGTCGTCGGGCAGCATGGCGCGGAGGATCGCCGGCGAGACGGTGTTGAGGTTGACCTTGCCGAGGATCGGCTCCGTGCCGTCCTCGAGCGTCGCTTCCTGGAAGATCTTGCGCAGTTGCTGCTGATCGAGCGCCTGGATCCGATTCTGGGCGCCCGCGCTCGTGTTGCCGCGCATACCCGACGAGCTTCGCCCGCTCTGCCGCCCGCTCTGGCCACCCGTGTCGCCCGTCCCCCCCGCGCCCCCCGTGCCACCGGTGCCACCGGTGGCACCGGTGTTGCGCCCGGTGCGTCCGGTCTGCGGTCCACTGGTCGCGAGGGTCGTCAGATCCTGCGTGAGCAGCATCTCGAGCTTCGCATCCTGTCGTTTCGCGAAGGTCTGGAGCGAGGCGGCCTGCTGGGCGGTGACTCCGAGCCGCTCCTCCATCTCCTCCGCGGTCGCCTCCTTCAGGTTGAGTCGGTTGTCGCCGGACGCGGAGACGAGGCTTCCGGAGCTTCGCGCGGTGAGGGCGCCGCTCCAACCTGCGTCGAGCAGGCCGTCGGCGTCATCCGGCGGCTCGCTCATCGCGCCGTCGTTCTCATTTGGGTCAAGACGACCATTCAGGTTCGCATCTTCGCCGCGCACGGAGGACGGGTAGGCGCCCGCGACCAGCTCCAGCTCGGCAATCGTCCGGAAGGGACCGTTGCGCGGCTCGTAGCCAATGTCGCGGTTGACGTAGTACTCGTACTCGGCGCCCATCATGCCCGGGTTGTCGTCGGAATCGCGCCAGTCCACGAGCGCGTCGACCACGTCGAGGCTCATGCCGCTGAGCTCGAGAAGCGTCGCCTTCGTGGCGTTGTTCACGTTGATCTTCGCGTGCTCGTCCTGGGGGCCGCGGATCTCGACGCCGTCCTCGACGTGACGGATCTCCCAGCTGCCCGAGCCGAGTTCGCCGTCCGCCACCAGTTCGAGATCCTTGTACATCTGCCGCGCGTCCGTGGGATCGGGCTGCTCGGTGTGGTACTCGAGGACGGCGAGCGTCTCCTCGATGCCGGCACGTGCGGCCCATCGAGCCTCGACCTTGGCGATCGCCTCACGGCCCATCATGGCCGCGCGGAAGCCAAGCACCTGTGCCGCGCCGACGATGACCGCGGCGATCGCGACCGCCCAGATCACGAGCACGATCACAGAGCCGCGGGTTCGCGCGGGCGAGCGGCGCACCGCATGCCATCGACCCGAACGACTCAAGGTCGGTTTCCTCTCGAGGTGCCGGAGAACTGGCCGGGGCGCCCGCCGCCGAGGTCGGTCGGCCGTGGGCGTCCACCGCCGGGACGAACGCTGCCGGGGCGTCCGCCGCCGGGGCGTCCGCCGCCTCCGTCGATGCCGACGCCGCCATCGATCCCGCCACCGCCGCCACC
>JAJTGL010000031.1 GCA_021297795.1 Planctomycetaceae bacterium | reverse complement strand
GTCGCCGAGATCCGCCGAAGACTGCTCACCGACGACGCCGTAAGCGCGAACCGCTCGATCGGCGTCGTCACCTTCAGCGTGGCGCAGCAGTCGCTCGTGCAGGACCTGCTCGACGAGGCGCTCGACGCCGACGCGAAGCTGCGCGAGCGGATGGCCGCGGCTGCGGAAGCCGGCGAGGAGGTCTTCGTCAAGAACCTCGAGAACGTGCAGGGCGACGAGCGCGCGACGATGCTCTTCTCGATCTGCTACGGCCGCGACGCATCGGGCGCGCTCCATCACAACTTCGGCCCGCTCAACCTCTCCGGGGGCGAGCGCCGCCTGAACGTGGCGGTCAGCCGCGCCCGAGAGAAGGTGGTCGTGTTCTCGTCGGTGCGGGCGTCGGAGCTCGATCCGCGGAAGTGCACGTCGAAGGGCGCGCAGGACCTGCGCGACTACCTCGCGTTCGCCGAACTCGGCACAGTGCCCGCCGCGCGCGAGGAGTGCGACACGACCGCGCCGATCGACGTCTCCGCGATCGAGCGAAGGCTCGCGCGCGCACTGGAGGCGCGCGGATATCGCGTCGATCTGCATGTCGGGCGCTCGCGCGACTACCGCGTGTCGCTTGCCCTCGCGCTGCCCGAGGCGCCCGACGAGTGGATCCTCGGCGTCGAGCTCGACGGCGCGTTCCACCGCACGGCGCCGACGGTCGTCGACCGCGAGCTCGTTCGCACAGGAGTGCTCACGGCGCTCGGATGGCGCACGGTGCAGGTCAGCGTGATCGACATCCTGCGCGACGAGGCGAAGGCGATCGAGCGGATCGTCGGCGCCACGCGCGCGTGACCGTCATCGCGCGCAGTTCGGCTCGGGAACACGCGCCGGCGACAGCCGCCTCGCGAGGCTGCGGCCGTCGTTCGCGGCCTTCACGATGAAGACCGGCTTCGACGCGAAGTGCCCGGCCTTCGGAAACACGATCTCGCCCGAGACACCATCGTGCGGCGCAAGCGCGCGGAGCGCGTCGGCGACCCCGTCGCGCGTGCGGCGTTCGCGCGGCAGCGCCTCGAGGGCGCGCGCCATCGCCTGCATCGCGTCGTAGCCGAGCGCCGAGAACGCGCTCGGCTCCTCTCCGAACTTCGCGCGATAGAGGCTTGCGAAGAGCGTCTGCGCGGATCCCGCGCCCTTTCCGAACCACGCGTGCGTCGAGAAGTAGCGCGGGGCGCCGAGCGACGCCTGCGCGACATCGGGTACGTCGAAGCTGTCGGGGCCAAGGATCGCGCCATCGAACCCCGCCTCCCTGAGCGCACCAATCGCGGGCACGACCGATGACGGCAGGCACGCGAGGTACACCGCGTCGGGGCGCACCCGGAGCGCCTCGTCGACCGAGGGATTCCGCGCGTCCGTGAAGGCGACGCTCGTCGTGGTCATGCCGTCGAGCGCGCGCGCCGCGGCGACGAACGCCTGGCTCACCGCGATCGGAAAGTCTCCCGGCGCCTCGAAGAGCACCGTCACGCGCCGAGCACCGAGCTCGCCGTGCGCGAACTCGGCCATCGCGGCCCCCTGCGCGGGATCCGAATAGCACGCGAACGACAGCCGCTCGCCGCCCGGCAGACGCGCGAGGCATGGATCGGTCGCACCGACCGCGAGGAACGGCGCGCCCTTCGCCGCGAACGGCGCGAACGCCGCGCGCAGTTCGTCGGAATCGCTGCAGCCGAACGCGGCGATCGCGCCCTCGGCCGACGACGCCGCGCTCGCGACGCTCACGATGTCGATGCCCCACCATGTTCCACCAAGCTCCTCGCGCGCGAGCATCGCGCCCTTCAGCGCGGCGCGATCGAGTTCGGACACGGCACCGGTCGGCTCGAACACGCACGCGATCCGCGGAGCGCGCGGTGCGGCGGAGCCGTCGGCACCGCCGCCCGCCGACCCGGCCTTCGGCGCACAGCCGGCGACGGCACACGCGCCCATCGCGATGGACATCGTCGCCACGAGGCTGGCGAGGACATCACGGCGGATTCGGCGCACGAGAAGGCCGGACACGGCAGATCTCCTTCGGATCCGACGGGGCATCACTTCGCCGGATACTCGTACACACCGCGACCGGTCTTGTCGCCGAGGCGTCCCGCCTGCACGAGCTGACGCAGCAGCGGACACGGGAAGAACTTCGGATTTCCGAGTTCCTTGTGGAGCACCATCATGATGTCGTGGCAGACGTCGAGGCCGATGAAGTCGGCGAGGCGCAGCGGGCCCATCGGGAAGTTGCAGCCGAGGAGCATGATCTGATCGATGTCCTCGGGCTTGGCGACGCCCTCCATCCACGCGTGGAACGCCTCGTTGATCATCGGCATCAGCACGCGGTTCGACACGAAGCCCGCGCGGTCGTTCGCCGGCACCGGGGTCTTCCCCATCGCCTTCGCAAGCTCGATGGTGCGCGCGGTCGTCTCCTCGCTCGTCGCGATGCCCTTGATGACCTCGACGAGCTTCATGATCGGCACCGGGTTGAAGAAGTGCATGCCGATCACGCGCGGCGCGTCCTTGCCGACCACGCTCGCGATGTCGGTGATCGAGATGCTCGACGTGTTCGTCGCGAGGACCACGTCCTCGCGGAACGTCGCCTGCATCTCCTTGAAGATCTTCTTCTTGAGTTCGCTGTTCTCGGTGGCCGCCTCGACCACCCAGTCGGCGCCCTTCGCCTCCCCCATCGAGGTGACGTAGCACACGCGCTTCAGCGCCGAGTCGGCGGCATCCTGCTGCATCTTGCCCTTCTCGACGAGGCGCGCGAGGCTCTTCGCGTGACCGGCCTTCGCCTTGTCGAGCGCAGTCTGGCTCACGTCGATCTGGATGGCGCTGAAGCCGGTCTGCGCGGCGGTGAGGGCGATGCCGGAACCCATGGTTCCGGCTCCGATGACGGCGATGGTCTTGACGTTCGACATGGGACTTTGGATCGGATGAGTTGCGGTGCGGAAGCTGGGTACGTCGGATGTTGCGTTGCGTTGCGCGGCGCTCGCTGGCCGGGGCGTCGGAACGACCCGATTCAGGGTAGCGCCGCCCGCCCCGAGTCCATTCGGAAACGCGCACCCGTCGCGACCTGTCGGCCGATGCCGAAGCCCGCGGATGCGCCGCCGGGCGGACCGAGACTGTAGCAAACGGGGCTCGGGCGATTTCGCCATGAAGTCGGCCCGAATCGGCATTCGGCGCTTGCAAGGCAAGTCGCCGCCGCTAGCGTGGCCACGTAGTGGTGGTGCAGTACAGGGTCGTTCTGTGCTGGCGTTCGGGCTCTGGCTGGTCCCGATCGACTGGTGCGGCAAGCGCCGCGATGGACTCTCGCTTGGCAGATCGAAGCACAGCATGGCTTCCGGTTCCTTCGGCCTGGCCGCCGAACGCCGCATCCGCATGGATGGGCGCCGATGGCGGCGTGGTTCGATCCGGCATGACGGCGGCGTGCTTCGCTCGCCCCGGCGCCCCATCGCTTCACCCCACCCTCTCGCGTCACTTCCCCACCCCGCCTTCTCACCCCTGCATCTCGCGCGGCGCGGACCCGCGCGCGGCAGTCCCTGTTCCCGTCCGCTCTCGCACGGAGTGCATGCATGCGTAATTCCGGGTTGGCATCGCTTGTCCTTCTCACCGGCTCCTTCACGAGCTTCCTCGTCGCAACCGCGTCGACCGCGCTCGCGGCCGTCGCGCCGCCCGGCCTCTGCAAGGTCGCGTCCGGACCGAACGACTCCTACCTCGCCGCCTCGGGTGCGGCGCCGGCAAACCAGCTCCTCTTCGAGCTCGGCCAGGCCGAGTGGGTTGTCGAGGACGAGTTCATCGTCGAGTTCGCCGACGACGCCCGGATCTCGCTCGAGGAGACCGCCCTCGGCACCGAAGGACGCACCGGCATCGAGATCCTCGACCTCATCTGCGAGCAGCACGGCGTCGCGGAGATCCGCCCGCTCTTCACGCGCGCACTGCCGAAGCGCCTGATCGACGCCCCGCTGCCGGACCTCTCCGGCTACGCGGTCGTGCGCATTGATCTGAACGCGACCACCCTCGAGGCGGCGATGGCCGACTTCGCGGCCGATCCTCTGGTGAAGCACGTCGAGACGATCGGCATCCATCCCCTCTACGCGCCGCCGAACGACGGCAACTACGCCTCGCAGTGGCACCTGAACCAGACGAGCGACAAGGACATCGACGCACCGGAGGCGTTCGACATCCAGAACGGCGATCCCTCTGTCGTCGTCGCGGTGCTCGACTCGGGCGTGCGCTACTACCACAAGGATCTCGGCGGACTCAACACCTCGACGTCGAACACGTCGGGCACCGCCGGCAACATCTGGATCAACAACGCCGAGAAGGCGGGCGTCGCGGGCGTGGATGACGACGCGAACGGCGTGATCGACGACTGGGTGGGCTACGACTTCGTGTCCGCCCCGATCGCGACCTGCTGGACCGGCGAGGACTGCACGGGCGCCGACAACGATCCGCGCGACTTCAACGGTCACGGCACGCACTGCGCCGGCATCGTCGGCGCGCTCAACAACAACGCCTACGCGGTGGCGAGCCCTGCCGGTGGTTTCGGCAGCGGCACACTCACGGCAAGCGGCGACGGCACGCGCGTGATGTGCCTCCGCATCGGCCACAGCGCCCAATCCGGCGCGCAGGAGGTCGGCTACGTCCGCATGGACTTCGCCGCCGCCGCGCTCCAGTACGCCGCGAACAACGGCGCGAAGATCGCGAGCTGCTCGTGGGGCTCGTCGAACTCGGGCGGCATCGCCGCGGCCTGCGACTACTTCGTCGCCGCCGGCGGCCTGATCTTCAAGGCCGCAGGAAACGCCAACACCTCGACCGCCGACTACATGTGCACGCGCACCGACGTCTACTCGGTCGCCGCGCTCGACCAGACCGACAAGAAGGCGAGCTTCTCGAGCTACGGCTCGTGGGTCGACATCTCGGCCCCGGGCGTCGCGATCTACTCGACCTACCACGTGCACACCGATGACGCGGGCGACTACATCGCTCCGCGTCAACCTCCTCCGCGCGCTGACGAACGACACGTCGGGAGGCACCCCGCCGCTCTCGGGCAAGGTGCTCGTGAGCGTGCTCGGTTCGCCCACGCTCGGCGCGGCGGGCGTCGTCGCCGACGAAGACATCGCGCAATACGACGGCGCGACCGGCACCTGGAGCCTCTACTTCGACGGATCCGACGTCGGCCTCGCGAGCTATGCGGTCGATGCCTTCGCGGTCCTTCCCGGCGGCGACATCCTGATCTCGATCGACCTCGACGGCACGGTGGCCGGTCTCACCGGCGGGCCGAGCGGCACGAGCGTCGACGACTCCGACATCATCCGCTTCACGCCGACCTCGCTCGGCGCGACCACGGCGGGCACGTGGAGCTTCTACTTCGATGGATCCGACGTGGGCCTGACCACGACCGCGGAGGACATCGATGCGATCTCGATCCTGCCGAGCGGTGCGATCGGCATCTCGACGCTCGGCGACCCGAGCGTCACCGGACTCGCCGGCCTTGCCGACGAGGACGTCATCGCGTTCAGCGCGGGCGGTCTCGGCTCGGTCACCTCGGGCACCTACGCGTACTACTTCGATGGTTCCGACGTCGGCCTCTCGACGAGCACCAACGAGGACATCGATGCGCTCGACGCGGCCACCGGCAACATCCTCACGCTCTCGACGATCGGTGCGTACAGCGTCACCGGCGCGACCGGCACCGACGAGGACGCCTTCAAGGCAACCGTGACGACGATCGGCACCAACACCGCCGCGACGTTCGCCACGTTCTTCGAGGCGGCGCTGCGGGGCATCCCGACGACCGCCAACATCAACGCGATCCACCTCCTCCCCTGACCGGGCGGAGCGCGGGTCACGATTCGCCGTGATCTTCTCTTTCCGCGGGGCGCACCTCTCCGGAGGTGCGCCCCGTTTCTGCTTTCGACTCGGCTGGTCGGGACGGCCGGGCTATCATGCGCCCGAGTTGGAGGAGCCCCATGTCTGGTTCGGAGGAGAAGCAGGACGCCCGCGCTGCTGCGGAACTGCTGACGCTGCTTGCAAGACTCGCGCACGAACGCCCCGAGATCGTCGAGGCGATCGTGACGCTGCTTCGCGCAGTGCTCGGCGAGCGAGGCGCGCTTGATCGCACCGGGGCGGGCAGCGGGTCGGCCGTTCCCGCAACTGAAGCACCGCGTGACGAGTCCCGCGAATCGCCCCACGACGAATCACACACTCCGGCTTCGCCGGCTGAGGCGCCGAACATCGCGCCGCGCGCGGAGACCGACGCCGCAAGCCCCCTGCCGGCATCGGCTCCCAACCCCACGCCGATCGAGCTCCCGCCCACGGTCGCCACGGCCTTGGCTCCCGTCGTCGCCCCCGACGACGCGGGTGAATCGACGGTTTCCATCGACTCGAGTGCGGAGGCGCGTGAGGGTGGAGACCATGGCCTCGCAGGGCTCCTCGCGAAGTACGACCCGAACCGCAAGGGCGGCGGGCTGAGCGGCGTGCGCGTTGCCGCGTCGGCTCCAGCGACCACGCCGCCCTATTTCAGAGAGGCGGACGTCGCCCGTCAGGTGTCCACCGCGGCGACTGCGCAAGCGAAGCGCCTCCGGCTGGCACGCCGAGCTCGGGCGCATGGACATGGGACTCCGCCGCCAAGCGAGCGGCTTGCGGACGCCTGTCTCAACGACTGGACGGCCGAGCCGAGGGCGCTCGTCGGGCACGAGCCACGCGAACTTCGCGTCGTCGAACGCTGGTACGAGCTGCTCGCGCGGGCTTTCGATGAACTCGAGCGCTGGTTCGCCGGTCGTCGGACGACGCAACTCACGCTCCACGACATGGCGGAACTCAAGGACCGCATCGGCTGCGCGGCGTTGGCGCAGAAGGGTGTGTACTCCTGGATTCGCCGGAAGCACTGCCGAGGCGCATCGGCGCTCGCGGTCTGCGGCGTCCAGCAGTTCGCCTTCGAGACGATTCGATCGTGGGCGCGGCGACGCGCGGAGGGCGGATTCGAGATCTTCATCGAGTCGGGGCTCCGCCTCGACCAGGAGATCACGACCGAGGAGCAGCGCCGGATCGACGCGACACTCGACGGCTTCGAGGTGATCGATGCACCCGACGAGTCGCGGGAGAACACGCGGACGGCGGCCGCAACGGCGCAGGGGCAGGAGCAGGCCGCGGAAGAAGAGGACTCCGCGGAGGATCGCATCGAGTCGGTTGCGGATGCCTTCGAGCGCGCGAGACAGCGTTTCGCAGACTTGCTGGTGTTCACCGACCGGGCGGAGGACAGTGCCGAGCGCTCGCCCTTCCGCCGGGCGAACGAGGTCTTCGAGTTCTTCGAGACGCTGCATGGCATCGCGAGGGATCTCGCGGCGGGCTCGCTGGATGGCCAGCCGCTCGACGACGTCTTCGAGCAGCGCGGCTTCGCCAAGAAGCCCTGCTCGAAGAAGACGATGAAGCGTCACCACCGCTTCTACCACATGATGTACCGCGGCCGGGAGGTGGACCTCTCGCAGCACATCACGCTCGGATCGCGCAATCAGAACACCTGTCTCTCGATCCACTGGTGGCACGACGAGGAACGCGGTCACTTCGTGATCGGCCACTGCGGCAAGCACCTGCCGAACACGATGACCTGATCGGCGTTGGCGCCCTCGCAGCCCGCGGCGTCGACGCGCGGAATCAGCCGTTCCACTTGAGGTGCATCTGGCCCTTGTACTCGGCCAGCGGGCGGATGATGCGGTTGTTCGCGTGCTGCTCCATGATGTGCGCGCACCAGCCGGTGATGCGGCTCGCGACGAAGATCGGCGTGTACTGCGGCACGGGAATGCCCATGATGAAGTAGGTCATGCCGCACGGGAAGTCCACGTTCGGGTGGATGTTCTTGTCGCGCAGCATGATCGCCTGCACCTCGTCGCCCATGTCGAACCACTTCTTGCTCGACGCGCCCTGCTTCTCGGCGAGCTTGAGGCCCCAGCGGCGCAGGATGCCCGCGCGGTGGTCGCCGTTCTTGTAGACGCGGTGGCCGAAGCCCATGAGCTTGCGCTTCTCGGCGAAGGCGCGCTGCATCCACGCGTCGACGGTCATCTTGCCGCCCGCGCAGTCGCGGTCGATGTCCTTGAGCATCTCCATCGCCATCTCGTTGGCGCCGCCGTGGAGCGGGCCCTTGAGCGCGCCGATGCCGCCGCAGACCGCGCTGTGGAGGTCGGTCTCGGTCGACGAGATCACGCGGCACGAGAAGGTCGATGCGTTGAAGTCGTGCTCCGCGTAGAGGACGAGCGAAACGTCCATGATGCGCGCGGCCAGCTCGTCGGGCTTCTTGCCCGTGATCGACCAGAGCAGGTTCGCCGCGTGACCGAGCGAGGGGTCGGGATCGACCGGCGCCTGCCCGTCGAGCGTGCGCTGGCACGCGCCGACGATCGTCGGGATCTGCGCGAGCAGGCGCTTCGACTTGCGGAGCTCGGCGGCGGGAGAGTTGTCCTCGCAGTCGGGGTCGAGGTGCGAGAGGAGCGACACGCCCGTGCGCAGGATCGACATCGGGTGCGCGTTCGGGCTCTCCTTCGCGACGCGCACGATCGCGTCGCGCACGCTCGCGGGGATCGCGCGCATCGACGCGACCTCGGCCTTGAAGGCGGCGAGCTCGGCGGCCGACGGCTTGTGACCGACGAGCAGCAGGAACGCGACCTCCTCGAAGGTCGCGTTCTCGGCGAGGTCGGCGATCTCGTAGCCGCGGTAGATGAGTTCCGACTGCGTCACGGCGCAGATCGAGGTCTCGCCGACGGTCTGGCCGGCGAGGCCGCGGGTGTCGACGGGCTTGGCGGACGGGGCGGGCGCGGTGCTCATCTCTGGACTCCAGTCGGGTTTGCGTGCCGACGCCGCGGAACCGAAAACGGGCCGCGCGCGGAAACGGCGAGTCTACAGCGTCGGCGGCGCCCCCGGGGGCGCGCGGCGCGGAGAGATGCCGCCGGAAACACCGGATAGATTCCCGGCCCATGCATTCGGCACTCCGTCGCGCGCCTCGTTCGATCGGCCACGCCCTCCGTGCGGCCACCGCCCTGCTTGTCCTGGCCTGCGGGGGTTGTGCAGGCCTCGCGCGCGATCCCGAGCCGAAGACCCGCGAGGTGGCCTCGCTCCTCACCGGGCACTTCACGAGCGCCGCGCAGGCAAAGTCCGACCCCGAGTTCTTCGAGGTCCATCTCCGGATGGCCCCGATCTGGACCGATCGCCGGGATGGCCCGTGGCTCTACGTCGAGCAGGCGATGGCGACCGCGCTCGACAAGCCCTACCGACAGCGCATCTACCGTCTGGTCGACCGCTCGACGGCGGAGCGGACGTGCGTCGAGAGCCAGGTGTTCGAACTGCCGAACGCGGCGGACCGTGTGGGTGCGTGGGCGGATCCGGCGCGGTTCGCCACCGACACGCCGGAGGCTCTTGTCACGCGCGAAGGATGCTCGATCGAACTCTCACCCGCAGCCGACGGCTCGTGGAGCGGTGCGACGGTTGGTTCGAACTGCGCGAGCTTGCTGCGCGGCGCGTCGTACGCGACGAGCGAAGTGTGGCTGACACGCGCGGTGCTGCGCACGTGGGACCGTGGCTTTGATGCAACGGATGCACAGGTCTGGGGCGCGAAGAAGGGTCCGTACGTGTTCGACCGCGTGGGAGAGTGATCGGGCGAAGCCGCCGGTCGTCTGTTCGCGCCAGAGCGAGCGCGGGCACCCGAGGCGAAGCCTCGGCAGCCCGCCAGTCGCGAGCGCTGCGTTCGACGCCATGCACGCCCCGCCAGTCGCGAGCGCTGCGTTCGACGCCATGCACGCCGGAGCGAGCGAGAGCGGGCACCCGAGGCGAAGCCTCGGCAGCCCGCCAGTCGCGAGCGCTGCGTTCGACGCCATCCACGCCGGAGCGAGCGAGAGCGGGCACCCGAGGCGAAGCCTCGGCAGCCCGCCAGTCGCGAGCGCTCAGAAACGCGAGCGCTAAAAACAACGCGCCGCGTGTCCCTTTCGACACGCGGCGCGTTCCCTTGTTCGGTCCCTTGCGCTTCCCGGCGCATGGGTCCTATCCCGTTCCTTTCGCGACTTGCGTCGTGAAAGGCCCTCCGAGAAATCTCACGTCCAGGCGTCCCCAGACGTGAGCTTGTGAGCGGCAGGTTCCCTTTCCGCCGTTCACTGGCGACTTGGTCTAGATTCCGAGTCGCCGTCCCTTTTTACCTCCGCCCGTCCTCAGGTCCCTCAACCCGAGGACTTGCGAACGCAGACTGTCCCTAAACGGTCTGCGGGGTCGGATTTCTCCGACGCGTCCATTGTTCCGCATCCGAGCCCGAGTTGGTCGAGGAAGTCTCGATTTTCCGCGAATTTGCCCGGCGCAAGTGCGGGACTTTCCGGCCCTGAAGACTTATCGCACCTTGCGTTCCCCACAGCGCGCACAGTGGCTTCGATGCCCGGGGAAACAGACGGTCGGCATTTAGACTGCACCCATGCCCCGCTGCGATCGGCACTTGCAACACCTCTTCCGCCTGCAGGCGGCGCGCGTGCCCGCGTGCGCCCTCATGATCGCGGCAGGATTCCTCGCGACGACATCGGCGGCGGCTGCCCAGGCGTCCACACCGGTTCCCGCGGCATCGCACGCACCTGCGCCGTCGGGCGCACAGTCGAAGTCCCCGCCCGCGGACGCCGACTTCTACGCGCGCGCCGGGCGCGAGCAGCGCTCGAAGCACTACCGCATCCTCAGCGATCTCTCCGCCGAGGAGACCAAGACCTACGCCACGCATCTCGATCTCTTCTACGAGGAGTACGCGCGGCGATTCGCGCATCTGCCGCAGCAGGCGCCGGAAGTCCCGTTCGTGCTGATGTTCTCGCGCGAGCGCGACTATCTCGACGTTCTCCGCAACACCTACGCCATCAACGCCACCGGTTCGGGCGGCATGTTCTTCATGTCGCCGCGCGGCGCGGCGCTCGCCTTCTTCGTGGAGAGCCTTCCGCGCACGCGTGTCTTCCACGTGATCCAGCACGAGGGATTCCACCAGTACGCCTTCAGCCGCTTCACCAACACGCTGCCGATGTGGGTGAACGAGGGACTCGCCGAGTTCTTCGGCGAGGCGGTCGTCGTCGATGGGCGCGTGATCCTCGGACAGGCGAGCCCCGGTCCGGTCGAGTCGATCAAGCGCGCGATCGAACGCGATGCCACGCTCGACTTCCTTCGCCTCCTGCGCATGACGCCCGACGAGTGGAATGCAAACGTCGCCTCGGGCAACGCGTCGATCCAGTACATGCAGTCGTGGTCGATGATCCAGTTCCTCGGCACCGCGGAAGGCGGGCGCTACCAACCGCGCTTCGAGGGCTACTTGAAGTTGCTCCACGCGGGAATGCCCAGCGAACGCGCGTTCGTGCAGGCGTTCGGCACCGACGACATCGCGAGCTTCGAGAAGGCCTGGAAGGAATGGGCGAAGGCGATGCGGCCGACCGCCTTCGGCACGGCCGCCATGCGGCTCACATTCCTCGCGGAGGGC
The DNA here is from genome assembly GCA_021297795.1 of Planctomycetaceae bacterium. Classification (GTDB taxonomy): domain Bacteria; phylum Planctomycetota; class Phycisphaerae; order Phycisphaerales; family SM1A02; genus QWPT01. The sequence continues at coordinate 25,775 of JAJTGL010000031.1, read as the reverse complement.
CTCCGCGCACTCTCGCGCGACGGGATCTCGACCGATGGCATCGACGACCTGCTCGCGAAATTGCGTCAGCGCGACTTCAGCATCGAGGTCTCGGTGCACGGCCGCACGCAGGTGCTGCGCGCCGACGACACCATCCTTGACATCCCCCAGGATCCGCTCGCGAAGACGAAGCCCGTGTTCGAGTTCATCCCGGCGAAGCCCGCGAGGCAGACGAAGAAGGAGCAACGCCTCGAGGAGCAGCATCCGACGCCCGCGGTGATCCACACGCGCGGGCTTGCGCCACGCGAACTGGTCCTCCGGTGGACACGCAACAAGGCCGGCGACGACTTCGACTACGACCTGCTCTCGCCGAAGGAAGCACCCGCGCCGCCGAAGCAGCCGAAGGCACCGAAGCCGCCGGCCAAGTGACCGCAACCACGCGACCGCAACCACGCGACCGCAACCACGCGACCGCAACCACGCGACCGCAACCACGCGACCGCAACCACGCGGGAGCGCCCATGCGCGTCGCTCAGCGGCGATTCGCCGGATAGCGCCACTCGTCGCCGGGCTTGTACGAGAGCAGCTCGTACAGCTCCTTGCGCGACTGCATGCGCTCGAGCGCGCCGTGGAACCCGCCGTCGCGCCGGAACGAGACCAGCGCCTCCTCGACCGACTTCATCGCGATGCGCATCAGCGACAGCGGATAGATCGCGATCGCGATCCCAAGCGCGCGGAACTCGGCCTCGGTGAGATGCTTCGTCTTGCCGAACTCGGTCATGTTGGCGAGCGTCGCGCCGGGCGAGGCCTTCATGAAGCGCGCGAACTCGTCCGCGTCGTGCAGCCCCTCCGGGAAGATCACGTCGGCACCCGCCTCTCGGTAGAGGTTGGCGCGCGCGACCATGTCGTCGAAGCCGGTCACGTGGCGCGCGTCGGTGCGCGCAATGAGGACAAAATCAGGCGACAGGCGGTGGCGCGCCATCGCCGCGACCTTGTCGTGCGGATGCAGCACTCGACCTCGCCATAGCCCGTGTCGGCGTCGGCGATCACGGGAATGCCGGAGGCGTCGGCGATCTCGCGGATCGTTCGGCACATCTCGGAAAGCGTGATGAGACCGATGTCGGGGTAGCCCGACACGTTCGCGGTGGCGCCGCCCGAGATGTACGTCGCCTCGAAGCCGGCGCGCGCGACCGAGCGGGCGACGAGCGCGTTGAAGGCGCCGGGGACGAGCACGGTGCCGCGCGACATGGCATCGCGCAGGCGTCGACCGGGATGAACTGCGTGCATGGCGCGGAATGTAGCCGACGTCGCGGCGGACGCGCGGGGCGGGCGCGGGTTGCCGCTCGGTTCAGGCGTAGGACTTCACGACATCGGCGCCCGGGTAGTAGCGCGCCAGGATCGCGGTGGGCTTCGCACCCTTCTTCGCCATCGCCTCCGCGCCGTACTGGCACATGCCGACGCCGTGGCCGTGACCACGCCCCGACACGACCAGTTCCTTGCCCACGATGAGCGGGTCGATGAACGCGCTCTTGAGGCGCTCCTTCGATGGACGCAGCTCCCCGGGGCGCGCGGGATCGGTGTTCAACGCGAAGCGCAGGCGCTCGGCGGGAACCTCGTAGAGCATGCCCTTCGCATCGGTGATCGCGAAGCGCGTGGGCCGGCCCGCCGCGTTGCGGGCGCTGGTCTCGATGCGCCGCACGCCGTCGAGCTTGAGGAGCGACGCATAGCCCTCCGCGCGAGCCCATGCGGGGATCGTGCGCGCGAACGTGGCGAGGTCGTACTTCGACTGCCAGCGGTACGTGGGCGCCGCCGAGCAGCAGTCGCGGCCGTCGGATGCGTTCACGACGAGCGGCGGGATGTCGTGCACGATCGACGACGAGATCGCATCGCGCGCGCTGGCTCGCTGACCGCCGCAGCAGCTCGAGTAGTAGGCGGGAACGACCCGGCCGCCCCAGAGGAGCACCTCGCCGCGCGTCGCCGCGACGGCATCGATGCTGCGCTGGTGCTTCGTCGCGCCCACCCACGCCTGACCGAGCTCGCCCGCGACCACGTCGAAGTGGCGTCGTCCGCGCCATTGCGCGATCTCGCAGAGCGCCCAGCTGCGCGCGGCAACGGCCTGCGCTCGGTGGATGTTCACCGTCCACTTGTTGAAGAGTTCCTGCGCGAGCACGCCGGGGAGGTACGCCTCCATCGGCACCTCGTGCACGATGTCGACGGGCTCGGCGAGATCGGTCGGCTGCGGCACGAGTCGCACGCTTCCAGGCCACTCGATTCCACGCAACCGAAGCCGCTGCGGCTCGTCGCGCAACGCCATCACCTCGAGCGTGGCGCGCGCGGGCAGCGCGAGCGGACGTGCGCGCGAAGTGCCCGCGGCCTCGGTCGCCTTCCATCCTGCATCGGTCCAGCGGAACTCGACTGGCGACACACCGACCGTTCCGGGCTGGGTGCCACCGGGCTCGATGATCCAGAGATGTGCACCCGGCCCGTCGATCTGGATCTTGGGATCGGCTTTCGGAAGTCCCCCGCTCTTCACGCGGATCGCGGGCTCGGTCGACGGAGCGACGGGCCGCTCGACCGGCGGCGCCGGCTTCGGCTTCACGCTCTCGGCCGCGGCCTGGTTCGCCTTCGCGTCGGCATCGGTCTTCTTCGCGGAGGCATCGGTCGGCTTGGCGCCGGACGCCGCGGCGGCGTCCTTCGCAGCCGACGTGCCGCTCGCCTCGTCGCCGTCGAGCGGGCGCGAGCTCCGAGCGCGCTTCAAACCCTGAGGTTGATCGCACGATGCCGCCGCGCCGGCCGCGAGTACCGCGGCCGTCAGCAGAAAGGTGCGCCTGTTCCGATCGAAGGCCTGCGAGTCCATGCAAGCTCCTTCCGTGATGCCAGGCCACCCGCGCCGCGCGCGGGTTTCAAGCAGGATCTCAAGTCAGCGTGCGAAGCGCGAGGCCGTGCTGGGCGAGGCGCTCCTTGATCTCGTGGAGGCTGGTCGCGCCGAAGTTCTTGACGCCCATGAGCTCGGCCTCGGTGCGCGAGGCGAGCTCGCCGAGGGTCGAGATCCCGAGCAGCTGCAGCGCCTTGCGGGCGCGCACGGACAGCTCGAGCGACGAGATCGGCTTGTTGAGGATGTTCTCCGGGATCGTCGCCTTGAGCTCGTCGAGGATGTCCTTGCGGACGCCGGGACGGCCCTGGCCCTCGAGGCCCTGGCCGAGGCGCAGGCCCTTCGACGCGAGCATACCCTTGATCTCGATGAGCGACTGCTCGCCGAAGTTCTTGTAGCTGAGGAGCTCGGCCTCGGTGATCTTGAGGAGGTCGCCGAGCGTGCGGATCTGCATCTTCTTGAGGCAGTTGCGCGCGCGCACGGAGAGCTCGAAGTCGGTGACCGGCGTGTCGAGGACGGCGTTGCCGAGCGTGCTCGCGGCGGGGTCGGTCTCGACCTCCATGTCCTTGCTCGCGACCACGTCCTTCATGAAGAGGCGCGCGCGCGGATGGTTCGGGTCGGTCTCGACGACCTGCGTGAGCAGGCGCTCGGCGCGCAGATACTCGCCGCGATCCTCGCAGATGACCGCGAGGTTGACGAGCGCGTTGAGGTGCGGCTTCTTCACGCTGGTGAGCTCGGTGTAGAGCGCGACCGCCTCGTTCTCCTCGCCCGCGAGGTCGAGGAGGTAGGCGAGCTTGAAGGTGATGTTCGGATCGTCGGAGAGCTCGCGCGCCGCGCGAAGCTCCACCACCGCGCCGTCCCGATCACGAGCCTTCTCGAGGCGTGCCGCCTCGGCGAGGTGCTTCTTGACCGCCTCGGGGTTTCCAGCCTTGCCGCCAATCACCGTGTCGAGTCCGCTCATCGGGTGTTCTTCCAGCCTTCAGCGTTGATGAAGTGCCTGTACATCGCGCGGCCCGGAATACTCCGCCACCACCGCGCAGGGGGCAGAGTGTAGCCGTTCGGCCCTTCGCCGAAAGCCCCACCCCCGCAGGCCGGAACCGATAACTCAGCGGGTACCCGATGCTTCGGCGGACGGAGGAGGAGCGGCGTCGTCCGCCGGGCGCGCCGCGAGGAGGTGGAGCTTTCGCCAACCGCCCCGCTCGAAGCGCGCGGCCAGCACGATTCCGAGGGCGACGATGTAGATCGTGGCCGCGATCCATGGCCCCACCGACTCGAGTTCGGGCATGGCGCGGGTCATCACGAACCCTCCGCCCACGATCAGCACCCACGAGAGAACGACGGTCGCGACGCCGGGGAAGAGCGTGTCGCCCGCGCCGCGCAGGGCACCGGTGTAGACGATGCCGACCGCGTCGAGCAGCTGGAAGACGGCCGCGCAGATGAAGATGCCGGCACCGATGGCGCGGATGCGCGCCGCGCTGTCGGCCGCGGTGTCGGCGTCGATGAAGACGGCGGTCAGTTCGTTGCGGAAGAGGACGAATCCCAGCGCGCAGACGCCCATCCAGAGGACGGCCATGGCGACCGAGATGTGCGCGGAGCGCGCGGCACGGTCGAGGTTGCCCTCGCCGATGTGCTTGCCCACGAGACTCGTGGCAGACGTCGAGAGCCCGACGGCCGGCATGAACGAGATGTGCACGAAGCGCATCGCCGCCCAACCCGCCGTCATGTGCTCGCTGCCAAAGCCGCCGGCGAGGATGGTCATGAAGATCGCCCAGCAGACCATTTCGTTTGCGAACTGGAGCCCGGCCGGCCAGCCAAGGCGGATGGTGTCGACGATCGCCGCCCGGTCGGGGCGCCATGCGCGGCGAATGCCGTAGTCGCGGTCGAGCCGCCGCGAGAGAAAGACCGCAAGCGGAATGCAGCACTCGGCGAATGTGCCGACCAGCGTGCCGATCGCGGCGCCCGTCACGCCGAGGCTCGGCATGCCGGGGATTCCCGGGAGTCCGAGTTCGGGGAGTCCGCGCTCGCCGTAGATGAAGACGTAGTTCGCGAGCACGTTCACGACGTTGCCCACGATCGCGGCGATGGTCACCACCTTCGGCTGCTGCAGGCCGAAGAAGAAGTTCGAGAGGGCCTTCGCGGCAAGCGTGATGCACGCGCCGCCGAGGAGAACGCGTGCGTAGGACGTCTCGAGGCCGACCAGTGCGGGTTCATGGCCCATCGCCTCGAAGGCTTGGCGAATGACAAGCGCGAACGGGAGCAGCACGAGCAGCCAGTAGCCAAGCGAGATCCAGAGACCGGCCCATCCGTAGCGCGCGATCTCGTCGCGACGACCGGCGCCGACCCGCTGCGCGACGAGCGTGTTCACGAGGCCGAGCGTGCCGAACGCGGCCGAGATCGGCGCCCAGGTCCAGATGCCGCCGTTTCCCTGCGCTGCGACCTCGAGCGGCCCGAGCACCGACACCATCAGGCTGTCGACGAACTGCATGAGCGTGTAGCTCAGCATCGCGACGATGGTGGGCCATGCCTGCGTCCAGACCTCGGCGATGTCGGCGCGCAGGCCGGTTGGGCCAGAGGGATTGTGCGCCGCGCGCGAGGTCATCGTTGCTCGTCCCTATTCCGGAGACGGTGCGCGGCACGTGCCGTTTGGTGCCAGGCACTGCCTGGCACGTGCCGTGCACCAGCGCGCGCCGTCGCAAATCCGTTCCACATGGCTCCGAACGACTCCGTCATCGCGTGCGCGGCACGTGCCGCTCGGTGCCAGGCACCGCCTGGCACGTGCCGTGCACCGCCTGCCTCACGCGTCGGACATCCGTCTGGATGTCAGAGCTCGACCATCACCATGTCGCTCTCGACGGTCTCGGCCTTCTCGGGCGCGTGCACCGCGTTCGCCATGCACTCGAGGCCCGCGACCTTCGCCATGTCGGCACGTGTCGCGACCGCGCAGTAGCCCGCGGCCACCTTGCCCGCGCGCGCCGCGGCGAGATCGAGCGCGATCTGCGACTCGCTGCGTGCGAACTCGACCGGCTGAATCGCCTGCTCGAAGCCCTGGAGCCGACCCGTCGCATTCTCGAAGGAACCCGCCTTCTCGACCCACACGGCACCCGGAAGGACGATCGTGGCCATCGCGGTCAGCGTGTTCGACAGCGTGTCAATCGCGACGACGGTCTCGACCGACTTGAGCGCCGAACCGAGCGACGCGGTGATCCACTCGCTCGGGTAGTTGCCGGTCACGATCGCCGCGCCGTACTTGCCGCTCGCGAGCGCCTGCTCGAAGCCCTGCGCGTTCGCAACGGGCTTCCCGCCCGCCAGCGCCTCGAGCACGCGACGCACACCGCGCGCATTCGGCGCCTTCTCGGCGCGGATCGTGAAGCCGCCCGGAAACGTCTTGTCCTCGCCGTGGAACGGCACCGGACCGACCGCGAGCATCGCGTCGGGATCGACCGAAAGCGCGTATTTGGCCAGGTGATACGCGTCCTCGCAGGAGAGCATCGGGCTCACGAGGAGCGCGAGATTCTTCTTGCGCACCGAGCGGCACGCGGTCATCGCGGCATCGACCGCCGCGACCGCCTCGCGCCACGCCTCGACCGGCCTGAGCGGATCGAACGCGTCGCGGCCCTTGATCGACGGCAGCGACAGACGCGCGTCCGAGTGGACGAACTTCCAGCCGTAGCGCACCTCGTCGGTGATCCACCACTTGTTGACTTCGTCGTTCTGACGCGGCTTCACGCGGTAGACGCGGCCGTCGTTGTGCTCGACGGACATGTTGTCGCCGGAACTCGTGATGCCGTCGATCGACGGCGTCTTCTTGAGGAACCAGACGCGCTGCTGGAAGAGGAAGTCCTTGTCGAGAAGCGCTCCGACGGGGCAGAGATCGACGACGTTGCCCGAGAGCTCGTTGTCGAGCGCCATGCCCGGGAACACGTCGATCTGCTCGGTCGAGCCGCGGCCGTCGACCATCAGCTCGTTGGTGCCGGTCACCTCGCGCGTGAACCGCACGCAGCGCGTGCACATGATGCAGCGGTCGCTGTAGAGGAGGACATGCGGGCCGACGTCCTTCTTCGGCTGCTTGTTCTTCGCCTCGGTGAAGCGGCTCTGTCCGCGCCCGTACTGGTAGGAGTAGTCCTGCAGGTGGCACTCGCCGGCCTGATCGCACACCGGGCAGTCGACCGGGTGATTGATGAGCAGGAACTCCATGACCGCCTTCTGGTTGGCGACGGCCTTGGGGCTGTCGGTGTAGACGACCATGCCGTCGGCGGCGGGCTGCTGGCAGGTCGGCACGAGCTTCGGGAACGGCTCGAGCTTGCCGGTCTTCGCGTTCGGCTGCCAGACCTCGCCGAGACAGATGCGGCAGTTGGCCACCACGGAGAGGCCCGGGTGGTAGCAGTAGTGCGGAACCTCGACGTCCTGGTCGAGGGCGGCCTGCAGGATCGACTGCCCGGGCTTGAAGGGATACTTCTTGCCGTTGATCGTGAGCTCTGGCATAGAGAGGACAATGTAGCGGAAGGCCCCCTCCCGGTGTCCGCGAAAGAACCCGCTGGAAACACGTGGGCACTCGGATGGCGCCCGATCCGTGCCCCGGTCTCCCGCGTCGGACGCGTCGGCCGCGTCGGCCGCGTCACCGGCCCGATGCGGCCGCAGGAAGCGTGGCGAAGCGGATCTTGATCCGGCCGTCCTCGCACGAGATCGCGCGCACCTCGACAAGTCGGCCGTCGGCGAGACGGAGTCGGCGTTCGGGATACCGAGCCTCGAAGCGCGCGAGTTCGTCCGCCAACGCCCCGGCGACCTCCCAGCCGGCATCCGAGATCGGCACCGGAAGGAGGCCAATGCGCGTGGCCCCGATGTCGACCGTCAACTTTGCGCCGGGCGAGTCGTCGAGCGCAACTGGCATCCGAAGTGTTCCGACCAAACCAAGCGCCTCGGGGCCAACCGGCGCATCCACGATCAGCGCACCATCGGCCGCGCTGATGCGCACGGTCGTTGCACGCTCGAAGGGCGCAAGCGACGGGTCGTGCTCGATCCACTTCGGAAGCCGTGTCGCGAGCCACGCGTTCACGTCGGCCGGATCGATCGCGATCGCCCACGTCTCCCCCGCCGGATCGCGCACCTTGGTGACCGCCGCGACCAGCGCCTGCTCCAGTGCCTCGCCACGGGCGATGGCGTCGCCCGGGAGCATCGGCCGCGCAGCGGGCGGGATCAGCGCAAGCACAGCCAGTGCGGTCACCGCTCCGACCGCGAGGAGCGTCGCACCGAGCAATCCCCGCCGCACGAGCCGTGTCGATGTTTCCGAAGACTGGGACGCCGATCGCACGTCGTCAGCGTAACAAGGCGCGTCTCTCGTTTCCCGGATCCGGCGGCGTCGGGGCTGCCGAAACGCGGCGGGATGCGTCAGAGCCGCGAGCCCCAGTTGGCGAGGATCACCGCGAGATCGCTCGCCGCGACCGTACCGTTCAGGTCGAGATCGCCGAACGGAACTCCGGGTGTCCCCCACGCGCTGAGCAGCATCGTGAGATCCTCGGGTCCGATGATGCCGTCGAGGTTGCCATCGCCAGCGGCCCGCTCACAGGCGTCGAGGCGACCATCACCATCGACATCCGCTGCTCCGCCCGCGATCTCGACCGCGTCGTTGATCGCGTTCGCATTGCAGTCGTTGTCGCAGGAATCGGGCCGACCATCGACGTTCGCGTCGAGTTCGAAGCCACTTGCAATATCACAGGCATCGGGAACGCCGTTCGCGTTGCAGTCGAAGAGGCCGAAACGAGTCTCGCAGAAGTCGTCAACGCCGTTCGCGTTGCAATCGTCGAAGGAACCTGCGGGGAGATCCGAGGTCGGGCAACGCCAGAACGCGGCCGCACGGCCCCAAGCCTTCAGACTCGAGTTGAAGCCCGCAGGCGGCGCGTTTCCGGGATAGGTCGAACCCCAGAATCGAATCGTGCCATCGCGAAGAAGCGCGTACGACGCAAGTTCGCCAGCGGCGATCGCTTCAACGGGCGGAAGATCCGCCGGAAGATCGATGACGCCGTACGCCTTTCTTCCCCACGCGGCGACCGAGCCGTCGCGGCGAAGACCGAGCGCGTGGTAGTCGCCACAGGCAACCGTCAGAATGCCGCCGAGCCCCGCGGGCGGCTGCATGTTCTGTGCGTCGAGCCCGCCCCACACCGCGCAGGTGCCATTCGCACGAGCCGCCGCAAAGGCGCGGAAGCCGCCATCGACCGCGCGCACCGCGCCGAGATTCGCCGGAGGGCCCGGACCAATCACGCCGCCCAACGGATACTGGAAAAGCGCGCCCGACTGCGCGACCACAACCACTGCGCTGAAATTCGCGGCAATCGTGCGCACAGGTCCAAAGCCCGTGGGCAGCGTGGGCGGCGAAACGTCGCCCCACCAACGCAAGTCGCCGTCGGATTCGATCGCCACGCCGAAATTGCTCGTGAGCGCCATCGCCCGCGGAGAGACAAGGTCACTTGGCAATTGGGTGATGGTCGGCTCGGGGAACTCCGCGCTGCCCCATGCGACCACGGGCCCCGCGGAAGTCGCCGCGAAGTAGCTCGTTCGCCCGCAGGCTACGAAGTCGATCTCATCGAGCCCGCGCGGAATGCGCAATTCGCCGTTGATGTTGCTGCCAGTGCCCGCGAACCGGCCATCAGGCAATCGCCACAACGAGTGATTTGGTCCAGCAGCGAGGTGCGTGACCGCGCCACCCTCGGGAAGCACGCGATTGCCTCCGCCCCACACCGCCACGCTGCCATCGGCGCGGCGCGCGTACGAGCGATTGCCACCCGCGACGACCTCCACGACCCCACGCAGCCCAGCGGGAAGCGTCTGCGGCTGCGACTCGGTCGCCCCCCAATGCGCGACGGTCCCGTTGGTGCGCAGCGCGAGCGTGTGCGCGAGGCCGGCAGCGACATCGGTCACCGTTCCGATCGACGCGGGCACAGTGCATTGACCACTTGCGTTGTTCCCCCAGCAGAACACCGTGCCGTCCGCGCGAACGACCGCGTTATGCGCGCCACCCGCGGATACTTCGCCAAGCCCACCAAGCCCCGCGGGCACCGTCGTCTGCCCGTTCGTGTTGTCGCCCCACAACGCGAGTTGACCGTTCGTCAAGACAGCGAGCGAGTGCGTGCCACCGCCATCGATGCGCGATGCGGGCGCGAGCCCCGCCGGCACGGTCGATTGGCCGAAGTCGTTCAATCCCCAGCAGAACACCGCGCCGTCCGAGCGGAGCGCCATCGAGTGAAACGACCCAGCCGCGATGGCCACGATGTCGACCGCCGCGTCGGGAGGCTGGCACGCGCCGGTGTTTGCTTGCCCCCAACACGCGACGGTTCCATCGGTGCGAAGTGCCATCGAGTGTCGATCGCCCGCAGCGACATCGACCACGCGATCGAGGTTCCGGATGTTCGCAAATCCAACGAAGCCGAACGACGCGAGAGTGCCGGGGGTCGCGCGGGGCGGAGTCTCGCCCGCGAAGGCGGAACGGTCGCCCATGGACCAAACCGAACCCGTGAGGGCGAGTATGGCGAACAAACCCGCAGTGGATGACTTGTGGTCGCTCATCTGTTCGGCTCGATCATCAGGACGGAGACCAACGGCACACGCTCCCGAGATCTTCCGCGCGACCCCATGTTCGATGAAGGTGGAAGGCGCGGAATCCCAACGATCAGCGACGGCGGCGACGGCCGGCCAGGCCGGCGAGACCGAGGAGCGCGAGGGCGCCCGGCGCGGGAATCGCGAAGATCTGGTTCGTCGATGCGAAATCGGAGATGGTCTGGTCACCCTCGTAGAAGCCGATGCGGGTGCCCGGCGCGAAGAAGTTGCCGTCGCCGTACGTCGCTCCGCCGTTCGACCGCAGGATCGCATCGACGTTGATGAACATCTGGAGGCTCAGCGCGCGCAGCGTGGAACCCGACTCGAGGATCGCGAAGCTCCGCGTCGGCATGTCAAGGGTCGGAGTCGCGCCGTACGGCGTGATGAAGTTGCCCTCTCCCGCGCCACCCCCGCTGCTCGGACCGGTCCAGATCGTGTACTGCTTGGTCTGGAAGCGCCCGGGGTTCCAAGGCATGCTCGTGATGTACGAAGCGGTGTCGCCGACGTCGTGGCTGAACGCGCCGTCCAACGCGCCGAAGGTCGACGCCGGGGCGATGTTGTCGCCAAACACATCGATCTGCAGATACGCCGTGGTGCATCGCGTGCCACCGGTGTAGTTGACGCCGACGCCGATGATGCGGTCACCCGCCTGCCAAGATCCCGAGAAGAGGCTCGATCCGCTATCTCCCGTGTAGTCGAGCCCGTTGCCCGCCGCGCCGTCGGCGAGGCGATTGCCTCCGAGCACCTGGCCCGCGTCGAGGGTGAACTGCGTGCGATAGATGTCGAACGTGCGGTTCGTCTGTCCCTGCACCCAGACACCGGAGGTCTGGCCGTTCGAGATAAAATCCCAACCCGACCAGGACGAGCCGCCGTTCATGTCGACGACTCCCGCGTGCGCCGAGGCGCCGACCGCGAGGACGACGACGACGGGAACATGGAACGCGGAGCGAAGATTCTCGATCGCGGGGGACTTTCGCATGGTCTCTCTCCTGGTCATTGCGCTTGGACGCCGTCGCGGCCGGACCGGGCTCGAGACGCACCGGAGCTTTCCGGTCCTCCAATGTTGCACCGCCCGCGCGCACGCCGCAAGTGAAAACGCCGAAGCTTCCTGAACAAGAAGCCTCCGACGCGGTCGCGGCAGGTCGACGAGTGCGAGCCCGAGCCCAGATTCGCGGACGGTCGACGCCTCCAGCCCGGAAAGGCCCGCAGAGGGGCAGCGGGATGCCTCAGGGAGCCCGAAGGGTTTCGAGGGTCCGGAGGGACCGCCGGGGCGCCAACCAAGGCGCGCCGTCGTCGCTGCGGCCGCCCAACGAAGGCGGCGGAAGCGCGGCGCAAGCCGGCACCGGAGGTCACGCGCTGAAGCGCTTCACCACGAGCGTGTCGTTCTGCCCACCGAAGCCGAACGAGTTCGACAAGCAGATGTCGACCTTCGCCGCGCGCGCCTTGTTGGGCACGTAGTCGAGATCGAGGTCGGGGTCGGGCGTGCCGTAGTTGATCGTCGGCGGCAGCATGCCGTCGCGGATCGCGAGGACGCAGGTCATGAACTCGACGGCACCGGCCGCCGCGATGAGGTGGCCCATCATGCTCTTGATGGAGCTCATCGGGATGTCCTTCGCGTTCGCGCCGAAGACGCGCTTCACGCCGCGCGTCTCGATCGAGTCGTTCTCCTTCGTGCCCGTGCCGTGCGCGCTGATGTAGTCGATCGAGGCGCGTCCATCGGCGCGGCGCGCGAGCGGATCGATCCCCGCCTGCGCGAGCGCCATCGCCATCGACGCCGCCCCGCCGCGGCCCTCGGGATGGATGTCGGTGATGCGGAAGGCATCGGCGCTCGAGCCGTATCCGGCGACCTCGGCGAGCGGCGTCGCGCCGCGCGCAAGCGCGTGATCGAGCGCCTCCATCACGATCATGCCCGAGCCTTCGCCCATCACGAAGCCGTCGCGCGTCGCATCGAACGGCCGCGAGGCCTTCGTCGGATCGCCCTTCGACGTCGAGAGCGCGGTGAGACGGTTGAAGCCCGTGACGCCGAGCAGGTGGATCATCGTGTGCGTGCCGCCCGAGAGCATCACGTCGGTGTCGCCGCGCTGGATGAGGCTGAACGCCTCGCCGATCGCCTGCGTGCTCGCCGCGCACGCGGTGAGGCAGTTGAGCGCGGGTCCGCGGATCCCGAACTCGCGCGCGAGGTGCGCGAGCGGCATGTTCGGCTCCTGCTCGACCTCGCGCATGCGGTCCATCGCGCGGTGCGCGTGCTCGGCCCACCGGACGCCGTCGATCTTCCGTTCCTCGGCGTTCCAGCCGGCGATGTTCGACGCGGCGTAGTTGTCGAAGTCGATGACGCCCTCGCCCGCGCCGAGATAGAGACCGACGCGCCTTCGGTTCAGGCCCGCGAAGCCGTCGAGCCCCGACTGTCGCCACGCCTGACAGGCCGCGCCCAGCGCGAACTGCGAGTTGAGGCCGGCGCTCGCGTGCACCGAGGCGTCCTTCACGAAGTTGGAGATCGAGTAGTTGCGCACCTCGGCGGAGAAGCTGGTCGGGAACGTGCGCGCGTCGAAGCGCGTGGTCGGCCCCATGCCGCTCTCGGAGTTGAGGAGGCGCTTCCACACGCTGTCGACGTCGTGGCCGAGGGGCGTCACCCAGCCCATGCCGGTGACGACGACGCGACGGTTGTTCTTCGTGGTGCTCATGATCGTGGGCTTGATCTGCGTCGGTGAATCAGATGGCGCGCGAGACGACGGCGGCGCTGTTCTGGCCGCCGAGGCTCGGGGTGGCGATGAGGATGTGGCGCAGGGCGCGCGGCGCGCACGGAGCGGCGGCCGCATCGAGTCCATCGGCCTTCGCGGTGTTCAGGCGTGCCGGCAGCTTCTGCTCGGCAAGCGCGCGACACGCGACCGCGACGGCGATCGCGCCGAACCCGGCGCAGGTCGTCCCGATCGATGGCGCGAGCGTGACGAGAGGCTTCCTCGCGAGATCGGCGCCGAAGACGCGCGCGAGGGCGTTCTTCTCGAGGGCGTCGAGGGCCGCGACCCCCGATCCGAAGGGGATGACCGCATCGATGTCCGAAGGCGCGAGCCCGGCGTCGCGGAGCGCCGCGTGGATCGCGTCGGCGAGCGACTCTCCGGTCGCATCGGGAACGAGGCCGACCGTGTCTTCGCACCAGCTCTGCGAGGCGCCGGTCCCGGAGAGCACCGCGTGGACGCGTGCGCCACGGGCCTTCGCGGTCTCCTCGGCCTCGACCACGAGAATGCCGCCACCTTCGCCGATGAGGGTGCCCGCGGCGGATGCGTCGAAGGGCCTGACGGCCTTGGTCGCGTCGGCGTCCTTCGCGCAGTTCGCCAAGCGACCCGCGAGCTCCTGCCGGAGGTACGCCATCGGATTCATCTTGCTGTCGGCGCCGCCCGACAGGCACGCGTCGGCCGCGCCACGCTCGATCACGCGCTGGCTCTCGGCAAGCGAGAGGCCAGAGGACGCCTCGTTGCACGTGATCGTGTTCGACGGCCCCTGGCAGTCGTGGATGATCGTCACGTGGCACGCCAGCATGTTGGGGAGGTACTTGAGGAGCCAGAGCGGCGTGAGCTCCTGCATCCCCTGCTGGCCCCAGTGGCCCGGATCGAACTTCCCCGCGGCGTCGCGCGAGGTGGTGAGCGCGGAGGTGAGTTCGTCGAGCTCGGCTGCGATGAGGCCGGCGCCGATATGGCAACCGACGCGGTCGGCGCGGATCGTCGGCGGATTGTCGGGATCGGTGCCGCGGGTCGCGAGGCCGGCGTCGCGCACGGCGGCGAGCGCGCCGCCGACGGCGATCTCGATGTCGCGGGCCATGACCTTGGTCGCCTTGCGATAGCTCTTCGGGACGAGGTCCTTCACGTCGAAGTCGGCGGGGAGCTCGCCGCCGCACGCCGCCGTGAAGCCGGAGGCGTCGAAGGCGCGGATCGGAGCGAGGGCGGAACGCCCCTCGCAGAGGGCGGACCAGAGCGGGTCGATCCCGACGCCGTGGGCGGTGACGGGACCGAGGCCGGTGATGACGACGCGACGGCGTGACATGGGGGGCGGAGTATACGGGGACGGGCCGTGGGCCTCCGCGCCGTGCCAGGTAGTGCCAGACGGTGCACGGCACGTGCCATGCGGTGCCTGGCACCGGCTGGCACGTGCCGTGCACCATGCGGAAACCGCGCCCCGGATCCGCAGCACCGCGTGTATCCCGTTCGAAACCGACCGCGAAGCGCAACTTACGCAAGAGCCTCGCTCGATCGAACCCTCGGTGCCAGGAAGTGCCAGCTGGTGCCTGGCACGTGCCGTGTGGTGCCTGGCACCGGCTGGCACGTGCCGTGCACCAGTCGGGCGTCAGCGGCCTGCGGCGCGCCGAGCGATCAACATCGCCAGCTCAAGCGCCTGCTCGTAGTTCAGCCTCGGATCGACCTGCGACCTGTACGCCCTCGAGAGATCGTCGTCCGTCAGGCCGCGCGCGCCACCCGTGCACTCCGTGACGTCCTCGCCCGTCAACTCGACGTGCACCCCCGCGAGCACCGTGCCCTCCATCCGGTGGATCTCGAACGCCTGCTCGACCTCCGCAAGGATGTGCGCGAATTTCCGCGTCTTCACACTCTTTCCCGCCCACGCCCCGGACGTCGGCACCACCGTCTCGGTGTTGCCGTGCATCGGGTCGACGATCCAGACGACCGGCAGCTTCGCATCGCGCACCGCCCGCAGGAGCGGAGGCAAGGTGCGCCCGATGCGATGCGCGCCGCAGCGCGCGACCAGCACCACGCGACCCGGCTCGGCCTCGGGCGAGATGGTGCGGATGGTCGCGAGCAGCTGCTCGGGCGTCGTGTCCGGACCCACCTTCACGCCGACCGGATTGCGGATACCCCGGCAGAACTCGACGTGCGCGGCGCCCGGGTCGCTCGTCCGGAGCCCCACCCACGGCAGATGCGTCGACAGGTTGAACCATCCCTCGCGGCGCGGCACACGCCTCGTGAGCGCCGCCTCGTACGGCAGCACGAGCAGTTCATGGCTCGTGAAGAAGTCGACGCGTTGCATGGCGCCGATGGTTCCGCCCGCGAGCGTCTCCATGAAACGCAGGCTCTCGCCGATCGCATCGACCATGCGCTGGTACTCCGTCGCGAGCGGCGAGTGCTTCACGAAGTCGAGATCCCAGTTCTCCGGGTGGTGGAGGTCGGCGAACCCGCCGTCGACGAGCGCGCGGATGAAGTTGAGCGTCAGCGCGCTGCGCTCGTATCCACGGAGAAGCAGCACCGGGTCGGGCGTGCGCGCATCGAGGGTGAACTCGGGGCGATTGACGTTGTCACCGCGGAAACTCGGCAGTTCGACGCCATCGCGCATCTCGGTCGGCGCGCTGCGCGGCTTCGCGTACTGGCCGGCGAACCGCCCGATGCGCGTGATCCGCTTGCGCGTCCCGTGCACGAGGACCAGCGACATCTGGAGCAGGATCTTGAGCCGAGCGGCGATCGCGGGCGACGTGCAGTCGGCGAAGTTCTCGGCGCAGTCGCCGCCCCAGAGGATGAACCGCTCGCCACGCGCAGCCTCGGCGAGCTGCGACTTCAGGGCCTCGATCTCGTAGCTGGTGACGAGCGGCGGGAGCGCGCCGATCTCGGCGAGCGTGCGCTCGAGCGCCGCCCGGTCCGGATAGACGGGCTGCTGCGTGCAGGGCAAACCTTCCCAACTGCGAGGCGTCCACTCCATGAGTGCAGGGTACCGGGGTCGGGGTGCGTGGCGTGCGAACGATCGGAAAGCGCGCAGGCCTCGACCCGGAACGGCTGGCGCGCGTTCGTCGGGCCGACGCCCGATGTCGGGCACCCGGCGACCCGCGCCCCGCGCCCCCCGGAGCGCGGCACGTCCGGCCTGGGAACGAGCGCGCGACGCCAGATTCCACGGGTCTCCGTGCACCCCGAGCGGACGAGATCCGGCGTCGGCCGAGCGCGCTCCAGAATGCGGGCGACAGGACTTGAACCTGCACGGGTTTTACCCCACGGGAACCTAAATCCCGTGCGTCTGCCAATTCCGCCACGCCCGCGGCAGACCGAGATTGTACGAGAACGGACCTTTGAGCCGATTCCACCAAAGGCCCCGTCGGCCGAGCCCCCCTCCCCGGACCGCGCAGCGCTCTCATGAAGAAGTTCAGCCAACAGGCCGCAGCCAACTTCGTGCCGCTTCTCGCGCGGATCATTTTGTTCCTCGCCTTCGTGCCGATCGGCTGGCACCACGCGATGGACATGGGGAACTTCGGCGGCGATGCCGGAGCCCGGCTGCGCGAACTCGGCATCGTTTCCGCGTCGGACACCATGCCGTCGCCGTTCCCCGGCCGCCCTGCGCCGGATGGAATCACCCTCGTCCGATCCCCCGCCCCAACGCCGACCCCGGGCCCGCAGGACACCCCGCCGATCCCGATCGCCGCGGCCGATGCGGCGGGCTACCAGACGCGCGCCCTCCACGAACTCACGATCGCATTCGACAACCTCCGACTGCCGAAGCCCCACGTCTGGGCATGGACGGTCGCCGTCTTCGAACTCCTCGGAGGCGCCTTCCTCCTCATCGGGCTCTTCAGCCGGATCTGGGCCGGCGGTCTCCTGGTCTGGTCGATCGCGCTGGTCGGGCTGTCGGCGGCCACGCTCGCGCAGTCCTGGGGCTCGCTCTGGACCCCCACCGACCCGAACTCTGCCTTCCTTCGCGCCACGGCGCTCAGCCAGTACAGCCTGATCGTGCTGTCGGCGGGGCTCCTCCTCACCGGACCGGGCAAGTGGAGCCTCGATGGCTTCATCTTCCGCCGCGGCGGTGGCGATGGCGGCGAGGAAGAATGAGCGATCGGCGTGCGTGCGGCGTCGCGCCGCCGCTGGCCTCGTAGGATCCGGACCCATGAACGCGAGCGACCCACTCGGGAGCCGACCGACCGGGGCATCTGCCCTGCCGCGGAGCGACTCCGATGGCGCCGCTTTCTCACCAAGCCCGGCCATCGCCTCCGGCCGCGCTCGTCCGACGACGGCGGGTGCCGCGGGCGCGGGAGTCGTGCTCTCGCTTGCGATCCACGCGGGGATCGCGCTCGCGATCCTCGGAACGGCCTGGAGCGTGACAGGCATCCTCCGCGAGGAGCCACCGCCCGTCGTCCTCACCGCCGACTTCGACGATCCCGCTCCGCCGCGACCGCGGCTCGCCCCTGCTGCAGCCGCAACCCCTGACGAGCACACCCGTCGCGAGGAGCCTGCCCCCGACGCGACCGACGCCATGGCCGAGCGCCTCCGCGCGCTCGAGTCCTCGCTCGACGGGTCCGGCGTACGCAACGACGCGCTCGAGACCCTCGCACGGAGGTTCGGCGCATCGGGCTCGGGCGACGACGCCCCGAGCGGTCGCGGGGGCGCGAGTTTCGCCGGTCTCGTGTCGGGCAACGCCACCAAGGTCGCCTACGTCGTCGATGCCTCGGGCTCGATGGTCGGCAGCTTTCCCGCGATCGTCGACGAGGTCGCGCGCTCGCTCGACCGGCTCGAGCCGACGCAGCAGTTCGCGCTGATCTGCTTCCGCCGCGACGGCGCGATCGCCTTCGGCGGAACCCCGGCCTCGCTCCACGCCGCAAGCCGCGCCGAACGCGCGGCCGCGGTCGACTGGCTCCGGCGCGAGGTCGTGCCGAGCGGTCGCTCGAGCCCGGTCGAGGCGCTGTCGGAGGCGCTCCGATCCGGCGCCGACTGCGTGTTCCTCCTCTCGACGACCGTGACCGGCCCAGGACGGCACGAACTCGACCGAGCGTCGATGCTCGCGCTGCTCGATCGGCTCAATCCGCGCGACCCGCGCAACGGCGTGCGGCGTGCGACGATCCAGTGCATCCAGTTCCTCGAGACCGATCCCGGAGGTACCCTCGCCGCGGTGGCGGCAGAGCACTTCGGCGAGGGCGGCTTCCGCTACATCCCGCGCGACGCCACCACGCTCGGCGGACCAACGCCAGTCCCGGATCCCGCAGGCGCCGGCGCGCGCTGACAGGGCACATCGGAAGGACCGACACGCATGAACGGCGGCATCTTCTTCTACTCGACCAACGGCGACGGCAGCCTCGAATGGATCGGCAGCGCCATGATCTGGCTGCTGCTCGTCCTCTCGGTGGCGAACGTCGTGCTCATCTCGATCGCGGTGTCGACCAACAAGCGCGCCTTGACGCTGCCGGCGGACGAGGCGACCACGATGCGCGAACTGCTTGCATCGGGACGCTACCGAGAGGCGATCGAGCGGTCGCGTCGAGGAACGAGCGATCTCTCGATCGTGGTCGCGCGCGCGCTCGACCACGCTCCACGCGGCGCCGATGCGATGACGCACGCGGCCGAGACCGCGGCCGACGAGATCCTCGCCGCGCGGCTCCGCGCGCTCGAACGGCTGAACGTGCTCGGCCAGATCGCGCCGATGATCGGCCTGTTCGGCACGGTCTACGGCATGATCGTGGCATTCCAGACGATCGCGTCGACGGGCGGCGCGGCCGATCCGGTGCTGCTCGCCGGCGGCATCGGCACCGCGCTCGTCACCACCTTCTGGGGGCTCCTCATCGCGATCCCCGCGACGAGCGCCTACGCGCTCGTGCGGAACCGCGCGATCGCAGGTTCCGACGAGATGCTCGCCGCGATCGAGGAGATGATCGCGCTCTTCCGGCCGAAGGACGAGGCCATGCAGACCGACGCGGCGAAGTCCTGACGACGGGTGACCAGCGAGAGATCGGCAGACGACGCGATGCCACGCGATCGAAGCAAGTTCCCCCCCGCCGCGATCGAGGCGAACCTCACGCCGATGATCGACGTGACGTTTCTCCTGATCGTCTTCTTCGCGCTCGTGTCGCGGATGTCGGACAGCGAGCGCGCCGACATGGACCTCGCGAGCGTGCCGCCGGGCGCCAGCGCGCAGGCCGACGAGGACTCGCGCGTCATCCTGAACGTGATCCCCGCCTCCGACGGAGCGATCGGCGGCTATCGCATGCAGGGCTCGGTGTTCGACGCGACGCCGGACGGCGTGGCGCGTCTCGCGGAGTCGCTCGCCGAGCTCTACCGACGCAATCCGAACCTCGCCGTGAACCTGCGCGCCGACCGGTCGTCGATGTACCGGTGGATCGAGCCCGCCATGCGTGCGACGACGACCGCGGCGATGCTCGCGGGCGGCGACGCGCTGCCGCGCCTCAACCTCGTCGTCGTCGAAGATGCCCCCTCGACCGCGGGCTCCACCGCGACGAGCACGACCGGAGGCGCGCGATGACCGCGCACCGGAGCCGGGGATCCGAGGGCGCCGCGCCGAGCGCGGACACGAGCCCGCGCAGGTCGCGCGACCGACGCGCGCTCCTCCGCGGCGATCGCGAGCGCGCACGGATCTCGCTCTCGATCACGCCGATGATCGATGTGGTCTTTCAGCTCCTGATCTACTTCCTGCTGACCGCGGGGCTCGTCGCGAAGGAGCGCAACCTGCGCGCCGAGATGCCGCCGGAAACGGCCGAGGCCGCGGCGGAGCCGGATCCGTTCGCGCTCGACACGGAGCCGCTCGTGATCCGCGTGGATCCCTCGCCTGATGCCGCACGGGCGCGGATCTCGCTGCCATCCGGTCTCGCGACGCCGCGCGACGTGGCCGAACTCGAGCGGATCCTGCGCGATGCGCGCTTCGATGAAGCACGCGCCGGAGGCCTCTTTCCCGCGGATCACCCGATCCGCATCGCCGCCGCTCCCGAAGCGCGCTGGGAGGATGTCGTGGGCGTCTTCAACGCGGTGATCGCGGCCGGATACCGCTCGGTCGCGTTCGGAGGCGGATCGTGAACGAGACTCCGCGAGCGCGCCGGGTGCGCGACGCCCTCTGCGCCGGCACCGTCGTGATCGGCCTCGGTGCGGCGCATCCCGCTGGTGTGGCGGCCACGACGCCCGCGCCGCACATCGATGCGACGCGCGCGACGACGGCGAGATCCACGACCACCACGACATCGATGCGGTCGATCCACTCGGACGACCGCTTGCTCCAGCTTCTCGCACGCATCCGAGGGGCGGAGATCGCCGCGAACGAATCGGATCTCGCGGCGTGCGCCGCCGATGCCGCCGAGATTCCGGCGGACGCACGCGCGTTCGCGACGGAGCGGATCGCGCTTGCGCGAAATGCCGTCGCGCGCCGAACCGCGGCGCGCAGCGGCGCGGAACTCGCACGCGCCGAGGATGAACTCGCCGCCGCACGACTCGAGCTCCTTCGCATGGGTGCGGTCGGCAGGGACGCCGAAACGCAGCGCGCGCTCGCACTCGAACTGCGACTCGAGGCCGCGGAGGATCTCCTCCTCCGCCGCCTCGCCGCCGACAGCAGCGACGCGGCGCTCGCGCTCGGCGTCGCCAGCGCATCCGAACGCACCGCCGTCGAGAGCATGCTCGCACGCGCGCGATCGATGCTTCCTGCGGAAGCGCTCCAGGCCGTGCTCGCCGCGAAGCCCGACGCGATCGCCACCGATCCCGCGACGTTCCGCGCGGCGATGCTCGGCGGCGTGCTCGCACTTGCCGAATCGGACTTGGAGCGCGATGCAGCGGCGGATCTTGCGCCCGGCGATGCGATGGCCCCCAAGATCGCGAACCGTGCGGAAGAGCGGCGTGCCGAGGCCGCGCGGCTTCTCGAGATCGCGTCGCGCACGGAGCTTCCGCTCCCGCGCGCGATCGCAGACCTCCTGACCCTCGCCCGGGCGCGAGTCGCCCGGCGCGGTGGAAGCGAGCGCGAGCGCCTCCTTGCCGAAGCCGTCCGTGCGGCGGATCCCGCGGTCGCGCTCGTGGCCGCGATCGAGCAGACCCCGCCCGGAGCCCGCAGCCCCGACATCGTCGCGCGCACGGAGGGCGCTCTTGCAGTGATCGCGGCGTGCGCGGTGGCGCGCCGTGACGCAGTCGCGGTCCTCTCGGGCGAGCGGCTCGCAAGCGGCGCATCGGCATCCGATGCGATGCTCGCGTCGCTCCTCGAGCGCACGGCGTCCGACGCGAGCAAGTCCGGCGACGAGGGCGAGACGCTCGCGGCCGTGGCGGCCGCATGCGCGCTGCGATTCGATGCACCGATGCGCAGGCTCGCCGAACAGCCGTCGACGACGCCGCTCTACGCGGCGCTCTCGGTGCTGCGCGCGGATGCGGACGGCGTGCGCGTCGAACTCGTGGAGGACGGAGCGCGCAATCTCCGCGCGCTGACCGACCAGGCTGCGCGCGATCCGAAGATCGCCACGTGGTTCGCGATTCCATACGCATCGGCCCTAGTCCGGCTCGATCCGGCCAACGCGGCTCGCGCGTCCGAGCTGCTGCTTGCGCTCGCGGAGCGCTCGACGCCGAGCGAGCGGACGCGTGCGGCGCTTGCGATCGCGCTCGACGAACGCCGAGCACGCGCCGCGCGGTCGCCGGAGGACGAGGCGAGGCTCGTCGAGGCGCTTGCCGTCGCGACGCGCGCCTTCGCACGCGATCCCGCGCGGAACGGGTGGATTCTCGAGAGCGTCGATCTCGCGATGTTCCCGCGATTCGGCGAGCGCGATCTCGCGCGCGCCGGCCAGCTGCTTGCGAGCGTCGCACGCGACGACGAGGCCCACGCGCTGCGCACGATCGAACTCGCGGAGATCCGCGAGCCATCGGCCAGGGATCTCGCCGAGCTCCGCGAGCGCGCGACCACGCTGGAACGTGCGCTGGCAAGCGAATCCGGCGCACTCCGCGCGCGCAACGGAGCGGTGCGCGCGGCGCTCGCGCAGCGGGCGGGCGATGCCACCGAGGCGAGCGCGCTCGCCGCACGCGCGATCGATGCCGATCCCGCCTCGCAGGCCGCGGAACGCGCCGTCGCCACGTGGGCCACGAGCCTCGTCGCCGATCGGTCCGATCGCGCGCCGACGGATTCCGGCGTGCACGGGACTTCCTTCGCGGTCCCGGAACGACTCGGCGATGTCGTCGCACGCTCCGGCGCGACCCGCGCCGCCCTTCTCGCGGCGGCGGAAGCGCTTGCGGATCGCATCGATCGCATGTGCGATGCCGGCGTCGCGACGTCGTCGGACGCCGCCACACGCGAGAGACTTCGCGGCGACGGCGCCCGGCTGGCCGCGCTCGCGAGCCCGCTCGTGGGCGCCGCCGATGGCCCGCGCGCGGAGTCCCTGCGCGCACTCGGACTCCTCCTTGCGAACGACGCGACCGCCCGCAGCGCGGCGCGCGCCGCGGTCACCGCGCGCCCGGACGACCGGGGCGCGGCATGGGTGCTCGGCGAGGCGCTGCTCCGCTCCGACGATGCGAAGGAGCGCGCGGAGGGCTTCGCGGTGCTCCGTGATCTCGCCCCGATCGGCGACGCAGCACGTGATCGATTCTGGTGGCGCGCGCAGGCGGCGATGCTCGAGACTCTCGCCGCCGAGATCGCGCGCGGCGACGCGCGGCGCGCCGCGGACCTCGCCGCGCGTGCGAACCGGCTCGAGTCGATCGACCCCGCGCTCGGCGGGCTCGAGATCAAGAGGAGGATCGACGCCGCACGCTCTTCGGCGAGAAGCGCGCAAGGCGCCGCGGGCAACGCGGGATCGACACCGAAGGGACGCTCGGACGGAGGAACTTCGACGAATGCACGGTGAACCGAACGGTACTTCGCGGCAACCCCGCGACAACGGCGCCCATGGCGACGGGGATCGCACGCGCATCGCGCGCTTCGAGGGCGCCTACAACAGGATCGACCGCGAGATGCAGCGCCTACTCGACGAACCTCGCGAGGGTCGCCGGCGAGGCTTCGCGTCGGCCGTGCGGCAGATCGCGAGCGAGCGAAGGCACTTCGGACGTCATCTTGATTTCCTGCTCGAGGCGGGCGAACTGCGGAACGCGCTTGTCCACAACCGCTTCGGCGACATCGAGTACATCGCGGTGCCGACCGAGGCAACCGTCGCTCGACTCGAGGCGATCGACGAGGAGTTGCGCTCGCCCGTGCAGCTGCGCACGCTCGCCGCGAGGGAGGTCGTGACGATCTCGATCGACGAGAAGCTCGGGCGGGTGCTCGCGCTCGTCCGCCAGAAGGGCGTGGTGCGTTTCCCGGTCAAGCGCGACGGGAAGATCATGGCGCTCCTCACCGCGAGCGGCGTGGTCCGATGGATCGCGTCGCACGACCTCGAGTCGTGCGCGCTCCCCGCGTCGGTGCAGGTGCCGCGTGCGCCGGCGGGCTCGCTTGACGCGCCGGTGTCGAAGGCTCCCGCCGGAGCCGAGACCGAGGGGGAACGGATCATCTGCGCGATCGCGTCGGTCTCGGTCGGCGAGGTGCTCGCGCGCGACCACCGCCGCGACGAGTTCGCGCTGGTGCCGCGCACCGCGAGCGCCGACGAGGCGCTGTCGCTCTGGTCGAAGAACCCCCGACTCGAGGCGGTGATCGTGACGGAGCGCGGACGCGCCGAGGAGGCGCCACTCGGAATCGCGACGGCGACGGACCTCATCAAGCTGCTCGAGACACGCGCCTAGCCGGAACGGTGCCTGGCACGTGCCGCTTGGTGCCAGGCACCGCATGGCACGTGCCAGGCACCATTCTCGCGCGTGCGCAACACCCGGCGGCACTGTTGCTTGCGTTCTACGCCAGACGGTGCACGGCACGTGCCGCCTGGTGCCAGGCGCCCCATGGCACGTGCCAGGCACCGTTCGGGGGTCATCCGAACTTATCGCGGATCCGGTCGCGCACCTCGTCGAGCTTCGAGAGTTTCTCGCGCTTCCCGTCTCCGAACAACGGCAGTTGCCCCGCTTCCTCGGTGACGCGCGCCGCCGCGAAACCGCACAGCCGTACCGCGCGCCACCGCTTCGCCGCGAAGTTCGCGAGGAGCTTCCGCGCCGCGTCGCGCAGCTCCACCGTCTGGTCGGTCGCGATCGCAAGCGTCTTCT
Organism: Planctomycetaceae bacterium; assembly: GCA_021297795.1. GTDB lineage: Bacteria > Planctomycetota > Phycisphaerae > Phycisphaerales > SM1A02 > QWPT01. Next base: position 1,499 of record JAJTGL010000031.1, on the reverse strand, counting down.
CGTGCGTGTGCGTCTCGAAGTCGCTGAACCGGATCTTGATCGACACGGTCCTGGCGAAGAGCCCCTTCGCCCGCAGACGCCGCGCCACCTCATCGGCCTGCGAGAGCAATCTCTCCTCCACCTGCGCCACCGACACGAGGTCCTCGTGGAAGGTCTCCTCCTCGCCGACCGACTTCGCCACCCGATCCGACTCGACCACCCGGTCGTCGCGACCGTGCGCAAGCCTCCACCACGATCGGCCCGCGTCGCCGAAGAAGAGCGCGAGCTGCTTCTCCCCCGCCCGCTGCAGGTCGCCGAACGTCGCGTACCCGCGCGCGGCGAGTTCCTGCGCCGTCACCGGTCCCACCCCCCACATGCGTCCGACCGGAAGGGGCGCAAGACGCGCCGCGAGCGCGTCGGGCGCAAGCATCAGGTCCACGAGCGCATCGGGCTTCTCGAGATCGCTCGCGATCTTCGCGACGAACTTGTTGGGGGCGATACCGACCGAACAGGTGAGCGCCAGCTCCGCACGCACCGCGGCGCGGATCTCCTCGCCGATCGCACGACCCGTTCCGAAGATCGCGAGCGACGCCGTCGCATCGATGAACGCCTCGTCGAGCGCGAGCGGCTCGATCTCGGGCGAGTAGCGCTCGAAGATCGCCCGGATCGCACGCGACGCCGCCGTGTACTTCGCGAAGTCGGGCTTGACCACCACGGCGTGCGGGCAGAGCCGCATCGCCTGCGACATCGGCATCGCGCTGCGGCAGCCGAACGTCCGCGCCTCGTAGCTCGCCGCGCAGACGACGCCTCGGCCCTCGCGACCACCGACGAGCACGGGCTTGCCGCGCAGCGATGGATCATCACGCTGCTCGACCGACGCGTAGAACGCGTCCATGTCGACGTGCAGGATGGTGCGCGGAGCATCCACGCGCGAAGGCTCCTCGGCGCTCAGCGCGCGGTGTCGGCGGACATGTCCCAGGAGAAGAGCGTCGCCGCGTCGGCGGCCTTCTTCACGCGACCGAGCTCGACCAGCTGCTTCACGGTCTCCTCCCAGCGCGGGAGCCGCATGCCGCCCAACCCGATGCGCTTGGTCTCGTCGTTCTCGATGAGCGACTGCTGGTGCTTCGCGCACAGCGCCATCGCCTCGAGCGACATCGCGGGATTCAGCTTCGCCATCGTCGCGTTGAAGGGCTCGGGATTGTCGAGATACGCGCGCCAGCCGGCGGCGGACGCGCGCACGAACGCCGCGCACTCCTTCGGGTGCTTCGCGAGGAACGACCGTGTGGCCGCGACGACCGCGTTGTACGGATTGAATCCCGCCTCCGCGATCTGGAAGACGCGCGTCTTGACGCCCTTCAGCTCGAGCGCGGCAGGCTCCGACGGAATGAAGCACTGGGAGGCGAGCTTGGGATCGACCGCGAACTGCCCGAGGCTTCCCGTGTACGGCACGATGCGGAGCTTGCCGCCCGGGAAGGCCTTCGAGAGATAGGCGAAGTCGGCGAGGCCGTCCTGGATCGCGA
>JAJTGL010000126.1 GCA_021297795.1 Planctomycetaceae bacterium | reverse complement strand
CGCACGAGCACCGACGTGCTCGATGCGAGCGCAAGCCTCGCCGATGCGCAGAGCCGCGAGGTCGCGGCGCTTGCGAGCTATCAGATCGCCCTTGTCGACATCGCATTCGCGACGGGTACGTCGCTTGGCGCCGCGCGCATCCGGTGGGAGCCGTTCTCGAAGGACGAGTTGCCGGCCCTCGAGAACATCCCCGGAGCGACGGAGCCGTCGGAGCGGGGCGGATTCCGCGAGGAGCCTGCAGCGACGTCCGCCGCGCCGGAATCGGCGCCTACTTCCGCCGCGCCGGAATCGGCGCCTACTTCCGCCGCGCCGGAATCGGCGCCTACGTTCGCCGCGCAGCCGTAAGCGCTTGCGATGCGATGGAGCGAATCGCTTCAGGCATCGTCGCATCCGACTCGAGATCGGTGAACGCGCGCAGCAGCGCTTCTCCTCGCTGACTGGTGATGAGCTTGCCGTGCCGCACCAGCGCTGCAGCGATGGTCGCGGCGTAGAGCCGCGCCGCGAGGCTTCGCTCGGCGGTGGTCGTGCCGGCGGTGCGCAGCATCTTGTAGGCGCCCTTCAGCTGCTCGAGGGCGTCGAGCGTCGTCGTCGTCGCCACGATCGCATCGAAGGGGTCGCGCGCGCCCGGCACGATCTCGCGCGTGAGCCACGTCGCGCCCGCGAGCGTCGGTGATGCGTCGAGCTCGAAGGCCCAGCGCAGCGTGTCGCCGAGATGCGACGGTGCGCTGCCCGATCCGCTCCGCGTGGGCGAGGGTGTTCCGCCTTGGTTGTCGGTGATGTGCGGTTCGGTGGACATCGGTGGGGGTCTCGATGCGCGCGTTGGCGCGATCGTGGTGCTTGCTACGGGGTCGGTCGATGCGCGAGCAGCGCCATCAGCTGCTGGACCTCGTCGGCGACGTCGCCCGGATCCTCGACCGTCGCGCGGAGCTCATCCATCAGGATCGTGGCGAACCGCCGCTTCGCGACCAGAAGCCGCGCGGCGCAGGTTCCCTTCTCGAGTCCGAAGCGGGGCGCGATCTCGTCGTATCCGACGGCGACACCCTCGGTCGCCGCCTGGAGGACGCGCAGACGGAAGATCTCCCACGACGCCTCGTCACCCTCGGCGAGCAGCTCGCGCTGGAGGCGTTCGGCTGCGGCGCGGATCATGCCGGCGACGAAGCGCGAGTGAAACGCGCGCTCCGGCGAGCCCGAGGCGTGTTCGGCGGGCTCGAGTCCATGTTCGGCCATCACCTCGATCGCCGCGACGCCACCCTTCGGCATGCGGGTCGTGGCGGTGCGACGGCGATGCATGTCGGCGAGGTAGTTGCGCACCGACCCGAGCAGCAGCGTGCGGAAGCGGCCGCGATCACGGTCGGCGCGCTCGAGGAGGTGGCGCGAGAGGAAGACGTCGCAGAGAAATCCCTGCGTGAGGTCGGTGGCCTCCTCGTGGGATCGGCCGGACGCCCGGATGAAGGCGTAGATCGCGGGCCACGAGCGTCTGGTGATGGCCTCGAGGCTTGCCTTCGCGGTGGTCGAGCCACTGGCCGCGTCGCGGATGAGGTCCCAGTTCGTCTGGGTGAGGGAGGGGTTCGCGCGGGAGCCCATGCATGGACAAGGTACGCAGCGCAGCAGAAATCCGTACACGTTCCGGCCGGAAATCGTCTGAATGATGGAGGCAGTCCGTCGGTGCGACCGGCTTCCGCGGCAGCGTCTTGTTACTTCCAACGCGGTCTACGACTCGAGCGCCGCGCGGCCGCGCGGGAGTTCGAAGCGATCGGTTGTCCGGACGTACGCCGACCCGCCCATGCGTCCGACCGCCGCAAGTCGCGCGGGGTCGATGCGCCTTCCATCGAGCACCGCGTCGTCGACGTGCAGCAGGACGACGCGGCCGATCACCAGGTTGCCGGCATCGGGGACACCGGGCGCAAAGCGCTTCACCTCGACCGTCTCGCACTCGAAGGTGACCGGACTTTCGGTGAAGCGCGGTGCGGCGATGCGTTCGCAGGCGGTCGGAGTGAGACCGGAGAGCTCGAACTCGCTCTCGCCTGGCGGAAGCCGCTCGGAGCAGGCGACCACGCGGCGGATCGTCGACTCGGTGGCGAGGCCGATCGAGAAGCACCCGGTTCCGCCCTCGGTCGCGGGCTTTGCGTTCGCGAGCGTGTCCTTCTCGCCGCCATCCTCTCGGTTCGACGGGCAGAACATCAGGAGGAACGGTTCCGCGGAGACGCCGCTGAAGAAGGAGAAGGGCGCGAGGTTTGTGGCGCCCGAGGGCGACATGGTGCCGACGACCGCGATCGGACGAGGGACGATCGCTCCGATGAGGAGTCCGTAGCGGCGCGACTCGGAAAGTTCGGCCGGATCGAGCCTCATGCGCGATGCCTCGTGAGGTCGTCGCGCACATGTGCGATGAGGCCATCCATCGCCGCCTCGAGCATTCGGATCATGTCGGTGAAACCATCGCGCCCGCCGTAGTAGGGGTCGGGAACGTCGTCCTGATCGCGCGTGTCGTCGAAGTGACGGATGAGGACGACGCGCTCGCGCGGCGCGCCCCGCGCCACCACGTCGCGGATGTGCGAGCGATCCATGCAGACGAAGAGATGGTGCTGGGCGAAGTCGTGCGCGCGAAGCCCGCGGGCGGCGCCGTCCGCCGGATAACCCGCTTCGCCCAGCGCTTCGGTGGAACGGTGGTCGGGGTCCTCGCCCTCGTGCCAGTCGCCGGTGCCGGCAGAGTCGATCTCGAGATCCGGGAGGATTCCCGCGCGTCGCGCGTGCTCGCGGAAGATGTTCTCGGCGGCGGGACTGCGGCAGATGTTCCCGGTGCAGATGAAGATGACGCGGTAGGGCTCGCGTGCGCGGCTCATGCGTCGAGTGTACCGGGCGCGCGCCGTACACTGCGCGTCCCATGGCGTACGACTACGACCTCATCGTCCTCGGAAGCGGGCCCGCCGGGCAGCGCGCGGCTGTCCAGGCCGCGAAGATCGGGAAGCGCGTTGCGATCATCGAGCGACGGCAGATGGTCGGCGGCGTGTCGCTTCATACCGGAACGGTGCCGAGCAAGACCTTCCGCGAGGCGGTGCTGTCGCTGACGCACGTGCCCGCGCTCTCCTCGGGTGTGCCGGTACAGCGGCCGCGTCCGACGATCGAGGATCTGCTGCACCGCGTGAACGACGTGATCGAGCGCGAGCTCGACGTGGTGGCGCGGCAGCTCTCGCGCAACGGCATCGACCTCGTGAGCGGCTCCGCGCGCTTCCTCGACCCGCACGTGATCGCGGTCGAGGGCGGCGCGATGGAGCGGCATGCGTCCGCGGAGCGCGTGCTCATCGCGACCGGCAGCGTCCCGTCGCAGCCGCCCGTTCCCTGCGATCATCGCACGATTCTCACGAGCGACGACATCATCCATCTGGCGCGGATACCGAAGTCGCTGGCCGTGATCGGTGGCGGGGTGATCGGGATCGAGTACGCGTCGATGTTCGCGGAACTCGGCGTGGAGGTGACGCTCATCGACCGACACGCGCGCCCGCTCGAGTTCTGCGACGCGGAGATCGTGGACGAGCTGATCCACCAGATGCGGAGACGCCGGGTGACGTTTCGGCTCGGTGAGGCGGTCAAGAACCTCAGCTGCTCCGCCGAAGCGGGTGGAGCTTCCATCGAGCTCGAGAGCGGGAAGACCGTCGAGGTCGACGCCGTGCTCTACTCGATCGGCCGCGTGGGCAACACCGCGACGCTTGATCTCGAGAAGGCCGGACTGAAGGTGGACGACCGCGGTCGATTGACGGTCGACGCGCAGTACCGCACGGCGGTCGAGCACATCTCGGCGGCGGGCGACGTGATCGGCTTTCCCGCACTCGCGTCCACGAGTTCGGAGCAGGGGCGCCTCGCCGTCTGCGCGATGTACGGCCTCGAGGCGAAGCCCGCGCCTGCGGGATTCCCGTACGGCATCTACGCGATCCCCGAGATCTCGATGGTGGGCGCGACCGAGGAGGACCTGACGAAGAACAAGGTTCCGTACGAGATCGGCGTGGCGCGCTACGCGGAGATCGCGCGCGGCCAGATCCTCGGCGACGAGAGCGGGCTCTTCAAGATGATCTTCCACCGCGAGACGCGCAAGCTGCTTGGCGTGCACTGCATCGGCACGCAGGCGACGGAGCTCATCCACATCGGGCAGGCGGTGATGACGCTCGGCGGAGGCCTCGACTACTTCCTCGAGACGGTGTTCAACTATCCGACGCTCGCCGAGTGCTACAAGGTCGCCGCCTACAACGCGGCGAACCACTTGCGCGCGAAGTCGTCGGCGACTGCTTGAATCGACGCGCCGTCCGCGTATACTCGATCCGTCTTTCACAACCGGGGCCGACCAGATTCGACCGGACGCAACCGGTCCATCGTTGCGAGCCGTGGAGCATCCAGGCCACGTAAAAAGGATGCAAAACAACAACTGCCAACACGCAGTACGCTCTCGCCGCCTAATTCGCGGTGACGTGGAGTAGTCCCGACACCCGGTAGGGCTACCCGCGCAAAAAACCGGGTTGGTTCCAAAGCGCCGCCTGGCCGCAGAGGAACGAGACTTCAGTCAGGCTGGCCGAGGTTTGGCGCCCGTCGTGCGCGGATGACCTTGGCGAGATTGAAAGCACGAACACGCTCGTAGACGCGGTGGGCAGGACGTATCGGGACGGGGGTGCGAATCCCCCCGGCTCCATGCAACGACAGAGGGCCTTAGAGGGCCTCGGCTTGCCGAGGCCCTCTGTCGTTGCATGGCAAGATTGAGCGCTCGCAACTCGCGGCGCGTCGGAGCGAGCGTTGCTCGCTCCGAATGCGCCGCCTTTGCTCGCTTTGGCGTGGATTGCGCCAGAGGGAGCCGCCGCAGCGGCGACCGCCTTCACGACGAGCGCTCGCAACTCGCGGCGCGTCATTGAGCGCTCGCAACTGGCGGCGCGTCGGAGCGAGCGTTGCTCGCTCCGAGTGCGCCGCCTTTGCTCGCTTTGGCGTGGATTGCCGTCCCTCGTGGCGTGTATCACGTGGCTTGTGTCGCGTGGCGACCACGACCCTTCGGTCACATCGTGCCCTCAGTGCTCGCGGCACCCAACGACCTTCGGTCGTTGGCCGCCGGAGTTCGATCGACGTCATCCTCCGGTCGGCTTCGCCGACCGGGTGCCACGAGCCTCGCGCGCCTCAGCCGCGCGAGGTCGTGGTCGCTCCGCGTTCCGAGCGTCGCGAGACGCCGCGCGCAGCGCGGCGGTCCTCGTGGCGCATCAACCGTTCTTCTTGGCGAAGTCGTCCATGAAGTCCGCGAGGATCTCGCAGCCCTTCACGGGGAACGAGTTGTAGATCGACGCGCGCATGCCGCCGGCCTCGCGGTGTCCGAGCAGGCCGAACAGCGCGTGCTTCTCGGCTTCGGCGACGAACTTCGCATCGAGCTCCGCCTTCGGGGTCTTGAAGCAGATGTTGAGGTGCGAGCGGCACCATTTCTCCGCGGGCCAGCTGTAGAAACCGCCCGAACGATCGACGGCGTCCCAGATCAGGTTCGCCTTGTAGGCGTTGTTCTTCGCGATCGCGGTCGGTCCGCCCACGCTGAGCGTCCACTCGGCCATGAGGCCGATCACGCGCACCGCGAAGGTCGGCGGCGTGTTGAGCCGCGAACCGGCCTTCGCGTGATCCTCGAAACGCAGGATCGAGGGAATCGCGCGCGTCGCGCCGGCGATGAAGTCCTTCCGCGCGATCACGAGGCTCGCGCCCGACGCGCCGAGGTTCTTCTGTCCGGCCGCGAGCACCATCACGTGCTTCGTGAAGTCCCACTGTCGCGAGAAGATGTCGCTCGTCGCGTCGCCGATGAGGGGCAGGCTCGTCTCGGGCGGCGCCCAGAAGGTGGTGCCTTCGACGGTGTTGTTCTGGCAGTACAGGAGGTACTTCGCGTCCGCGGGCTCCGCAAACTCGCCCTTCTTCGGGACGCGCGAGTACTTCGCCGGCAGCGCCCGTCCGTCGAAGGCGACGGTCACGCGGCGGCAGGACAGCGCCTCCGTGTAGGCCTTGTTGGACCAGATCGAGGTATCGATGTACGCGGCGGTGTCGTTCTCGCCGAGGAAGTTGAGGGGGAGCAGGCCGAACTGCACCGTCGCGCCGCCGGGCATGAAGAACACCGCGTAGTCGCTTCCGACGCCCGCGGCTTTCCGGCAGGCAGCCTCGGCCTCGTTGTTGAGCTGCTCGTAGAGCGCGCTCCGGTGCGAAAGCTCGAGGAGGCCGATACCTCCGCCGCGGCAATCGATGAGTTCCTCGCGGATCTGCTCGAGCACGCTCTCCGGCATGCAGGCGGGGCCTGCGCTGAAGTTGTAGACGCGGCCCTTCGACGGAGTCTGCGGGAAGAGCGACGAGGCGAGCGAGGCGGCGGCGGGAGTGACGGCGGGGGTCATGGTGGGTCCGTATCTCGACGGGTCCGATGCAGGTTCTGGCCGTGGACCGGCGGGGCCGGCCCATCCGGGCGGGGCAGGTCCGGGAGCGGGCGCACGTGGAGCGCCGGACCGATCCGGAGGGGCGAGTGTAGCACTCACCCTCCGTTCATCCCTCGCCGCGCCTCTCCGCGGTGGCGCCATTCATGCGGTGAGCACGAGTCCTGGGGGCAGCGCGGTCGAGGTCCCCGCGAACACCGCGAGGATGCGTTCGCACCCCTCGATGGCGGTCTGGGAACCGTCCGGGCTCGATTTCGGAAGACCTTCCGCCGGGCCGGGGGTCTGGAGACCGGTCCGCAGCGACGAGGCGATCGCCGCCAGAATCGCATCCTGATCCTCCGGGAT
>JAJTGL010000030.1 GCA_021297795.1 Planctomycetaceae bacterium | reverse complement strand
CTCGGCAGCGTGGTGGCGTTCCAGCTGCCGGTCGCGATCCTCCTGCTCGGTTGGGTCGGCTTCATCTCGCCGAAGTTCCTGCGCGAGAAGCGACGCTGGGCGATCCTCATCATGGCGATCATCGCGGCGGTGGTGACGCCGCCCGACGTGATGTCGATGGTGCTCCTGCTCGGGCCGCTCTGGGCGCTCTACGAGTTCGGAATCCTGCTTCTCGTCTTTGTCCCGGCCCATAAGGTGGCGCAGGGACGCGTGTTCTCGGTCGGCTCCAGCCGTCCCGGGGCGGCACAGGCCGCACAGACGGACCGTTCGGACCGCACTTCCGCCGAAGATCGCCCCTCCGACTTGCGTGGGGGGCGGTTTGGCGACGATGAAGACCAGGCCGAAGGCGGATCGTCGTGATCCGTCGAAGGCGTGACCGTTCCGGTGGATGGTCACAGGCCGACCGCGCGAACCTGGTGTTCGAACGGATCGGTCGGAGGCGGAGACGAACGATGGACACCCTGCGCCTTGTGCGTTCCACGCACCCGGGCGTGGGCGATGTGGACGTGCGCATGATGCAGCGCGCGATCCAGCTCGCCCGCTCGGCTGCAGCTGCCGGCGAAGTGCCGATTGCCGCGGTGATCTACCGCGGCGATGAGGTGATCGCCGAAGCTGCCAACAACCGCGAGTGCGAGGCGGACCCGACCGGCCACGCCGAGATCGTGGCGATCCGTGCAGCCGGGCGGAAGCTCGGCGAGTGGCGCCTCGAGGGCTGCTCGATGGCGGTGACGCTTGAACCCTGCCCGATGTGCGCGGGCGCGCTCGTCAATGCACGGCTCTCGAAGCTGGTGTACGGCGCGACCGATCCGAAGGCCGGCGCCTGCGAGACGCTCTACAGCATTCCCGGCGACGCGCGACTCAACCATCGCTGCCAGATGCATGGCGGCGTGCTTGCCCCGCAGTGCATCGAGCTCCTGCGAGCGTTCTTCCGAGAGCGCCGCGCGGAGCAGCGTCGCGCGAAGGAGGCGACACGCGCCGCGGACGCAGCGAAGGCTGCGACGCCGGCGCGCCGCAGCGCGTGATCCCGCTCGGCGCACCGGCGCTCCCGACAACGCGCGCAGCGCCACCGACCGAGTCAGCACCTCTTCCTTCGAAACAACAACAAGCATGGTCGCCCGTCATCCCGTCCGTCTGGTCTGCGTCGATCTCGGTGGCGTCGTGATCCGCATCCGCCGCACGCTCGAGGAGACGCTGCATGCCGTGGGCGTGCCGGGCTACATGCTCGAGGCGATCAGCGGAGCGGAGCGCGGCGCCTACCGCGCGCTCGCGGCCGCGCATCAGCGTGGCGAGCACGACTGCGCGACCTTCCTCGATCGCGCGCACGACGCGTTCGGCGGACGCATCGCGCGCGAGACGCTGCTTGCCGCGCACGACGCGATCCTCGCGGACGAGTATCCCGGCGTCGCGCATGCACTCGGTGCGATCCGCGCCGCAGGCACCATGACCGCGTGCCTCTCAAACACGAACGACCGCCACTGGGATGCGCTCGTGCGGCTCCCGGCGTTCGCCGCGATCGAGCACCGGCACGCATCGCATCTCCTCGGGCTCGAGAAGCCGGGCGAGGCGATGTACCGCGCGTTCGAGCGCGCGGTCGGCACGTCGGGTGGCGAGATCCTGTTCCTCGACGACCTCGCGGAGAACTGTGCGGCGGCGCGCGCGTGCGGATGGCATGCGGTGCGCATCGATCACGAGCGAGACACCGCGAGGCAGATCATCGCGGCGTCGCGGGCGCACGGCGTTGCGGTGTGAGTTCCATACGGTGCCGGGTAGCTCGCGGGTACGTGTCGCGCGAACCAGGCACGGTCCCGGCACCGAGCGCGCCATGCGCAATGCTTGCCGTACAAGACACTTCGATCGTCGCCCCACGGTGACGGGTGCGTGCCGGGTACACCGGTCACCTGCGCGGTCGCTGCGCGGCACGGTTCGGGCGGGCCCGGCGTGGGTCGGAACTGGTGCTGGGAGCCGGTGCCGGGTAGCTCGCGGGTACGTGTCGCGCGAACCAGGCACGGACCCGGCACCGAACGCGCCATGCGCAATGCTCGCCATGCACGACACTTCGATCGTCGCCCCGCAGTGACGGGTGCGTGCCGGGTACATCGGTCACCTGCGCGGTCGCTGCGCGGCACGGTTCGGAAGGCGCGCGCGTCACGCCAGGACGCGCCACACCGTCATCTCCGCTCGCGCCCTGTCCCCGCGCGTCGCGCCACGTCACGCCCCGTCAGTTCACGCCCCATCCGTTCACGCCTCGCCGAGGCCCACGCCGAGCAGCTCACGACAAAGCACCGTCGCGAACGCACCCTTCGGGAGGTCGAAGGCCAGGCGTATGAACGCGCCATGCAGATCGACCCCCGAGTCGATCTCCCAGTTCGTGACCTCGACGCGGAACGGCCGTCGCGCGCCAAGCGGCTCGAGCGCCGGCGGCGCGAACAACCGCTCCTCCGCACCGATCGCCTCGAGCGCGGCCTGCTCGTACCGCCGCGCCTCGCCCGTCGCCTCGACCATCGATGGACCGAAGATGGGGCCCGTCGCGGAGATCTCGCGCACCTCTGCGCGCGCACGTTCGCGGGCGAGGTCGTCCGCACCCACGTCGGCGGGAATCGCGAACACACTCGCGGTACCCGCAAGCATCGCGACATCGCCAGGCAGGACCGTCGCGTACGAGCGGTCGACGATGCGCGCGGCAAGCGTCGCGTTGTAGACGGCGCCCTGCAGCGAACTCATCCAGAAGCTCTTGATGTGCGTCGGGATCGCGCGCACGGCGCCGGCCGCATCGCGCCCGCGCGCGAGGGCGCGCATGGCGACGAGTTCCGCCGGATCATGCACCTTCCACCGACGCGCTCCCTCGTCGAAGAGGCCCTTCTCGTACATCTCGCGCTGCGCGAGCTGATGCGGCGGGAATGGAGTCCCGTGCGCGCCGAGCAACTCGTCGAGCAGCGCCTGCCACTCGCCGCGCGTCAGAAGGAGGCCCAGGAGGTGCCCGTTGACGCGATATCCGAAGCGCTGGTCGCCGAAATAGTCGGGAACACCCGAGCGCGCGAGCTCCTCGAGGCGCCGCTTCACCGTGCGCACGGCGAGCGGATCCACGCCGCGTACGCGGATCGCGAAGCGGTTGCCGCGCAGGTGGCCACGCCGCAACTTGTTCGTGTGCCGCATCGCCCACAGGATGCCGAGCCGGTCATGGCGCAGCTCGCCCACCGGACGATCCTGCGGCAGATGAATCGACACCGTCTGCTGCGTGACCGCGACGCGATCCTTCATGCCGGCGAAGCCGATCGCCGATTCCTCGACCTTGAAGTGCCGACAGAGCAGCGAGAGCATCTCGCTGTGCGGCATGTTGGTCTTCTGAACACCGAGGTAGAGATGCTCGCCTTCGCCGCACGGGGCGTACAGCGGGATCTCCTCGACGATGAAGTCGTCCGGGCGCTCCTTCAACCGTCCGCCGATGGGCGGCTCGGTCGAGGCGCGCGGACCGGGGCGCGGGTCCGGCCGCGGTCGCGGTCCTCCCAGCGTGATCCAGTCGCCGGGCAGCGGAAATCCGCAGGCCGGATGCAGCGCGTTCGGCGCGTTACGAGAGGCTGGCGATCCTCCCATGGCGCCCGACACACCTTCCCCGGTCGCTTCTCCCGGCGTCGGCTCACTCGTCATCGTCGCCCTCGCCCGCCTCGATCGGTGGCTCGACATCGGGGCGTTCCTCGGCGCTCTCCACGAGCACCTCCTCGGCCACCTCGATCGGGATCAGGCAACCCACCGACAGCGCGATCGCATCGCTCGGCCGGGCATCGACCTCGATCGTCTCGCCATCGCGCACGATCACGAGGTTCGCGTAGTAGGTACCCGACTCGAGCCGGTGGATCGTCACGCGCTCGAGCATGCCGCCAAGCGAGCGGATCACGCTCTCGAGCAGCTCATGCGTCTGCGGTCGCGGCGGTGCGATGCCACGGAGCCGGCGCTCGATCGCCATCGCCTCGGCCGTCCCGATCTTGATCGCGAAACTCCGCGGCGACCTGCCCTCGGGCGGCGCCTGCTCGGTGAGCGTGATGAACTGCTCCGACCCCGAGTCGAGGATCAGCACGCGGGAAAGTTCCATCGGGACGTTCATCGGGCCGACGAGGATAGCGCGGCCGGGACACGAAGTCGCCTGAAGAAGCCGGTCGGTGCGGAACTCGACGGACCTGTATCGCGGCTCGGATCACGGCTCGGATCGCGGCACGGGCATCCCGGACGCGCGTCACCACGCGGCGAGGAAGAGCGACAGGTCCGACGCCCCGACGTCACAATCGCCGTCGATGTCGGCAGGGCACGAGTCACAGTCGCCGCACGGCCCCCAGCCGGCGAGGAGGAGCGACAGATCCGCCGCGTTCACCTCGCCATCCTGATTGATGTCCTCGGCCGCGAACGGCGGGACCGCGGCAAGTGCAGCCGCGGCGTCGAGCCGACCGGACCCGTAGTAGATGTCGTAGCCCGGGGTCCCGAGATCGCGCGTGGTCGAGACGAGGTACTCGCGGACCTGCTCACGCGTGAGGTCCGGACGGTAGCTCCAGAGAAGCGCCGCGGTCGCGGTGACATGCGGCGTGGCCATGCTTGTGCCGCTCTTGAAGGTGTAGCCGTAGCCGCTGCTCGCCGCGTTGAGCGACCAGATGTTCACGCCCGGTGCGACGAGGTCAAGCTCGGGGCCGTAGTTCGACGAGATCGCACGAACGTCCCGGCTGTCGGTCGATCCGACGGCGAGCGTTTCGTCCCAACGCGCCGGAAACGCGGGCGGATTCAGGTTCGAGTTGCCCGAGGCGGCGACCATCAGCGCGCCCTGCGCGTGCGCGTACTGGACCGCCTGAAGGAGCGGCGTGCTGCCGAGGTTGAACTGCAGGCTCATGTTGATGAGCTTCGCGCCCTGATCGGCCGCCCACGTGAGGCCAGCCGCGACGTTCACCTCGAAGCCGGAGCAGCCGTTGACCACGACGACCGGGAGGATCCTCGCGGTGCGCGCGATGCCGGCGATCCCAGCGGCGTTGTTGGTCGATGCCGCGAGGATGCCCGCGACATGCGTGCCGTGGTTGCACTCGTCGGCGGTCGCCGTGTTGCCATCGGGAACGTTGAGGCCCGGCAGGATGCGGCCGGCGAGTTCGGGATGCGGGTCGACGCCGGAATCGAGCACGGCGATCACGAGATTCGGATCGCCTTGCGTGAACTCCCACGCGGCGGTCATCCCGATATCGGCGCCGGCCGTGCCGGTCTGACCGTTCACGATCTGTCCGGTGTTGCGCAGCGCGTACTGCACGAAGAAGTTCGGATCGTTCGGGATCTCGGCAAGGCCGCCCTCGGGATCGAGCTCCGCGCGCTCGACGCCGCGCGTCCTCGCGAGGCGGGCACGCGCCGCCTGCGCGTCGGCGCCGGGCTTGAGCGTGCAGCGGTACCAGCGGTCGAGCCCGATACGCGCCGCGGTCTCGACGTCCCTCGGTGGCTCGACGAAGATCGATGTCACGCTCTCGACGCCCGCCTCGGCGAGCGCGCGGGCCGGGAGCCGGTCCGCCCGTACCCCGGTCTTCACCTGCACCAACACGTAGTCGGCCGCGAAGGCATGTCCGTCGATCACGATCGGTTCGGCGGCGACCACGTCCTCCGGCCCTTCCGCGACCCGAGCCCGCTGCCCCGATGCATCCGCGGGGACCGAGAAGATGCCGGATCCCGCCATCGCAACGAACATCGAGGCCGCGAGAATCGCGGCGGAACGGCTGCGGGAGATTGCGGGGCGAGGGCTGCGCATCGATGGCTCCGCTTCGAATCTAGCCCCCGCTTCGATGCAGGCCACCCCGAGGTTCCGCTATTCGGCACCTCTCCTCCGGGTTTTTCCGTCTGTGCGGCCGCAGCGATCCGGCCAGAGGTCCTCGTTCGATATATTCCGACCCTTCCCCGGTTCACGGACGCACGCGGTGCGTCGCGCCGGGCTGTCCCGACCACCCGTTCCTCCACCATGAGCAACCGCCGCCACCTCTTCACGTCCGAAAGCGTCTCGATGGGCCACCCGGACAAGGTCGCCGATGCGATCTCCGACGCCGTCCTCGACCTCATCCTCGATCACGACTCCGAGGGACGCTGCGCGTGCGAGACGCTCGTGACCACCGCGCAGGCGATCGTGGCCGGCGAGATCAAGTTCAACCACAACGCGAAGAAGAAGTTCGACGTCCAGCAGACCGTGCGCGATGCGATCCTCCGCATCGGCTACGACGACGCGGCCATGGGCTTCGACGCGCACGGCTGCGGCGTGATCAACCTGCTGCACGAGCAGTCGGCCGACATCGCGCGCGGCGTCGTGCGCAAGTCGAAGAAGGCGCAGGGCGCCGGCGACCAGGGCATGATGTTCGGCTTCGCCTGCGACGAGACCGACCGGCTCATGCCGCTTCCGATCAACCTCTCGCACCGCCTCGTCGAGCGACAGGCGGAGGTGCGCCGCAAGGGCATCGTCTCGGGCATCCGCCCCGACGCGAAGAGCCAGGTCACGATCGAGTACGAGGGCCTCGAGCCGAAGAAGGTCGACGCGGTCGTCCTCTCGACGCAGCACGCGCCCGAGTGGAACGGCGAGAAGAAGCAGGCCGAGCTCAAGAAGGCCGTGACCGACGCGATCATCAAGCCGGTGCTCGGCAAGTGGTGGCACGACGGCGTGAAGGTCTACGTGAACCCGACCGGTCAGTTCGAGATCGGCGGCCCCCACGGCGACTGCGGCCTCACCGGCCGCAAGATCATCGTCGACACCTACGGCGGCCGCGGCCGTCACGGCGGCGGCGCCTTCAGCGGCAAGGATCCGTCGAAGGTCGACCGCAGCGCGGCCTACATGGCGCGCTACATCGCGAAGAACATCGTCGCCGCGAAGCTCGCGCGCGTCTGCGAGGTGCAGGTCGCGTACGCGATCGGCGTCGCCGAACCCGTCTCGGTGCTCGTCGACTCGCAGGGCACCGGCTCGGTGGGTGACGAACTCCTGTCGAAGCTCGTGCGCGAGCACTTCGACCTGACGCCGTACGGCCTCATCGAGATGCTCAAGCTGCGCGCGCCGATCTACTCGTCGACCTCGAGCCACGGCCACTTCGGCCGCGAGCCGGGCGAGGCGGGCAAGGGCACCTTCTCCTGGGAGAAGACCGACATCGCCGCGGCGCTCAAGAAGGGCGCCGGCAAGGCCGTCAGCGCACCGAAGAAGGCCGTGCGCGAGCCGAGCCTCGCGTGAACCGCGAGGCGCCGGTCGGCTACGCCGCACGTGAGGTCGCGCTCGAGCGCGTCCTTGCGCAGGCGTTGCGCTTCCCGGATCTCGATTTCACGTCCCCGGGCTCGGCGCACGACGCCGACCGCGGCGACGACCGCACGGGCATCCGTGCGCCGTCGATGGATCCGCGCGATGCGGCGCTTGCGCGCGCGATCGAGCATGCGGTGGTGCGGCGGTACCTCACGCTGATCGCGTGCATCCGCCCGCACCTCGACAAGAAGTGGCCGCTTCTCGAGAAGCCCGTGCAGGCGGCGCTGCTCGGTGGTGCCGCGCAGATCCTCTTCCTCGATCGCGTGCCGGCCGCGGCCGCGGTCGATGCGAGCGTCGAGTGGACGAAGCGCCGGCTCCGGCCAGGCGCCGGCGGACTGGTGAACGCGGTCCTCCGCAAGGTGGCGGCGAGCGTCGCCGAGCGGCTGCCCGCCGGGACCGAGACGAGCGCGCTCGTCGCCGACCAGACGCTCCGCAACATCGTGCCGCTCGCCGACGGCTCGGCGCTGCGGCTCTCGATCGACGCGTTCAGCGAGGACGCCGCCGCGAATCTCTCCGAACGGACGAGCCACGCGCGCGACCTCGTCCTCCACTGGATCGGTGCGTTCGGGTTCCGCGAGGCGACGCGCATCGCGCTGCACGACCTGTGCGATGCGCCGATCATCGTGACTCCATGGTCGCCGGGAGCGGTCGCACCCGAGGAACTCCCGCCAAGCGCCACGATCGAGCCGCACGACGAGCCTGGTTTCGGCGTCTGGCGCGGTCCGCACAGCGAGCTCTCGGCGCTGCTTGCGGCGCATCCCTCGATGCGCGTCCAGGATCCGACCGCCGCGATGACCGTCGGCGCGCTCGCGACCATGCTCCCGCGCGCACCGAAGCTCATCGTCGACCTCTGCGCGGGCCGCGGCACGAAGACGCGGCAGCTCGCCGAGCTCTTTCCGCAGGCGACGATCCTCGCGACCGACCCCGACGACGCGCGCTTCGCCTCGCTCGCCGAGCTGCGCCACCGCCATCCCGGCATCAAGCCGATGTCGCCGCAGTCGGTCTTCCGCGAGGGCGCGGGCGAGACCGGCGGGAAGGTCGACCTGCTCCTCCTCGACGTCCCCTGCTCGAACTCCGGCGTCCTCGCGCGGCGCCCGGAGGCGCGCTACCGCTTCAGCAAGGCGCGCACCGCGAGCGCGATCGAACTCCAGCAGAAGATCGCCGACCCGGCGATCGGACTCCTCGCGCCGGGCGGTGCCGTGATCTACGCGACCTGCTCGATCGAGCGCGCCGAGAACGAGGCGCAGGTGAAGCGCCTTGCGTCGCGCTTCGGTCTCGCGCTCGCCGTCGAGCGATCGATCATGCCTGCGGGCCTCCCGGGCGAACCGCCGTCCCGCTATCGCGACGGCGGATACCACGCGCTGCTTGTCAGACCCAGCGCGTGAACCACGCGGGTCTCCAGACCGCACCACGCGCAAACATCGGGAAACGCCCGCGGAAATACCGCGTCGGACGGTGGTACCATTGCCCCTTCCACCCGGGCCGGACCCGGGATGAAAGCGACCGCGGCATGCGCATCCTCGACATCCTCTCCCCGAGTTCCGTGAAGGTCCCGCTCGCTTCGACGGAGAAGCACGCGATCCTCGACGAGATGGTCGACCTTCTCGCCGCGAATGGCCTGTGCCCCGAACCCGACGCCGTGAAGAAGGCCGTGTGGGAGCGCGAGACGATCCGCACCACAGGCATCGGCATGGGCCTCGCGATTCCGCACGGCAAGTGCGCGAGCGTGCCCGGACTCGTGCTTGCGATCGGCAAGCCCGCGAAGCCCGTCGAGTTCGGTTCGCTCGACAAGAAGCCGGTCGAGCTGATCATCCTGCTCGTCTCGAACCCCGAGAAGAAGGACGATCACATCCAGGCGCTCGGCAAGATCTCGAAGATCATGACGAGCCCGGAGTTCCGCCAGCGCGCGTACACCGCGGAGTCGGCGGTCGAGCTCTTCGGACTGTTCCGCGAAGCGGAGAGCTGAGTCGAGCGCAGCCTCGCGCGTGCGGTCGCACGTCGTGCGAGCCACGCTCGATCAACGTCCGTCGAGCTCCTTCACGCGCATCTCTCCCGCACGCTTGAGGAATGGTCCCGCCTCCTTGAGGCGGTCGGCCGACATCAGCATCTCGCCGAGTTCCTGTTGGAAACGCCATTGCTCGGGCGCGAGTTCGATGGCCCGCAGATAGTCGGCCTGTGCCTCGTCGATGCGACCGAGGCCGCGCAGCGCCGCCGCGCGCGCACGATGCGCGAACGCGTTGTCGGGCGCGATCACGAGCGTGCGGTCGATCAGCGCGAGTCCTTCCTCGACCTCGCGCGGATCCGCCGACTCGGCGAGAATCAGCGACAGCCTGCGCATCGCATTGAGGTCATCGGTGCGCTTCGCAACGGCGCTGCGTGCGATCGCGAGCGCCTCGTCGCGGCGGCCCTCGTCGAGCAACCAATCGACGAGCTCCTCGCGCAGACCTTCCCACTCGGGGTTCCTCTCCCACTCGGCGCGCGAGAACGCGAGCGCGTCGGGGAGCCGCCCATCGCCGCGCATCACGCGCGCGAGCGCCGCCGCGTCGAACTCGTTCGGGCCTTCGCGCTCGATCCGATCGCGCAGGATCGCCTCGGCGCGGTCGTAGTCGAGCGTGACCGACGAGAGCCAGACGATGTTCGACTCGAGCGCTCGCGTCCACGGGCCGCGGAAGCCCCAGCCCTCGGGCGCGGGCAGCGCGAAGGTGTAGAACCTTCGCGCGCGCTGCGCGGCCTCGACCATGGCGGCATCGGGCTGCATGCGCGTGCCGCTGAAGACGACCTCGGGCGGCATGCGCACGCGCGAGTTCTGGAAATCGCCGAGCGCCATCGCGCCGTTGAGTGCACCGACGTAGCCGACACCGCCGAGGGAGATCGCGGCAACCGCGACCATCGCGGCGCCCGCCGCGCGGATGCGGCCCCCACGGCGGAGTTCGAGACGATGGAGGCGTGCATCGCGGCCCGAGAGTGCGCGGTACGCGAACCATGCGAGCGCGGTGACCGAGATCGCGATGCCCGAGGCGAAGAGAAGCGGCACGCCGATCGGACCGCGCACGGCGAAGAAGCTGAGCACCGCGACGAGGCCGAAGGCGATCTCCTCGTTCCAGGTGAGGTCCCAGCGGCGTTCCTTGCGCGGCGCGTCGGTCTTCGCGAGGAATGCGGGCTTACCAATCCCGACGAAGAGCGCGTTCTCCGGGCATGCGCTCACGCAGTCGAGGCACTTCATGCAGCCCTGGTCGACCACCATGCGGTAGTCGCGCACTTCCTCGTGGATGCGCACGTTCGAGGTGCACACCGCGGTGCAGTGTCCGCAGCCACTGCACGCGTCGGTCACGCGGATCCGCACGGGCGATACCTCGTCGAGTGGCGCGAAGAAGCCGCCATACGGGCAGCCGTACGTGCAGTAGCCCTTTGCACCGAGGAGGTACACGGCGAGGAACCCGCAGACGAGGAGGAACGGCATGCCCATGAGGACGCCGGGAAACGTGGCCCAGAAGTCGGTGGTGGTGAACTCGGTGGTGAAGCCGGGCCACGTCAGCTCGGGCCGCGTGAAGGGCGCGATGCCGAAGCGGTAGGCGAGCGGCCAGAGGAACATGTAGACCGCGAGGCACAGCGGAAGCCACAGGAGGAGCCGCGAACGGAAGAGCTTCGGGCGAATCCCGACCTTCTTCATCAGGTAGCCGCAGAAGTCCTGCAGCATGACCACGTGGCAGCCCCAGCCGCAGAACCAGCGGCCGAGCAGCGCCGTCGAGAGGAGGAGCACCGCGAAGAGCACGGTGCCGGCGTTGATCACGCCGTCCTTCACCGTCTCCATCGACTCGCTCGGCTCGAGGGGAGAGACCGTCGAGCCCGTCCAGAGCCACTGAACCACGTGCACGATCATCAGGATCTGAATCACGCCGAGCACGATCGCCCGGCGCCAGCCCATGCGGGAATGCGGCGTGAGGGAACCCTTCGGTGCGTGACCGTCTTGACCGTCGTGACCGTCGGCGCCGTCGCCCGCCCCACGCGGCCGACCACCCCCCGCCGCGGCCGGGACGACCGGGAGCGAGAGCGAGACGGCGCCGTCGCCGGAGCCTCGACCCTTTCGCGATTCGCACTTCATCGGCCGCATCCTACGCGGACGCAGGGCGTGCGTTTCCTATACTCGCCACCCGGCATGGCTTCCCGCGACTTCTACGACATCCTCGGCGTCGGACGTTCCGCAAGCGCGGACGAGATCCGGCGTGCGCACCGGAAGCTGGCGCTCCAGTACCACCCTGACCGGAACAAGGCGAAGGACGCGCCCGCGAAGTTCGCCGAGATCCAGCAGGCCTACGAGGTCCTCTCGGACGACGACAAGCGAAAGCAGTACGACGAGTTCGTGCGGCTCGGCGGCTCTCCCGAGGCGTTCGCAGGCGGTGCAGGCGCGGCGGGTGCCGGCGCCGGCGGACCGTTTGGTGGCGCATGGCCCGGTGGAGTACCCGGCGCGGGTGGTTCCGGCGGCCCCGGTGGCGGCTGGAACGGCGCCGACACGCAGACCTTCGAGTCGATCTTCGGCGACCTCTTCGGTGGCGGACGCGGCGGGCGAACGGGCCGCACGCAGCGCGCGCGCACGCGAGAGCGGATGGAGTACGACGTGCACGTGCCGCTCGAGGTCGTGCTCAAGGGCGGCAAGCACGCGATCTCGATCGAGGGCGTGCGGCATGAGCTCGAGATTCCCGCCGGCATCGAGGAGGAGACGCTCGCGTCGGTGCCGGGGCGACTCGATGCGGTCGTCCGCATCCACATCGCCGATCACCCGTGGATCGCGCGCGAGGACCGCGACCTTTCCTACGACCTGCCCGTGTCGATCGTCGAGGCCACGCTCGGCGCCTCGGTCGACGCGCCGCTTCCGACCGGCGGGACGATCTCGCTCAAGATCCCCGCAGGCACCGCGAGCGGAAAGAAGATGCGCATCCCCGGACGCGGCTTCCCCGCATCGAACGGACGGCAGGCGGGCGACCTCTACGTGGTCGTCCAGATCGTCCCGCCGAAGGATCCGAACGCGCTGACCACGCAACTGCTGCAGGAGATCGGTCGCTCGATCGAGAACCCGCGCGCGCGCGCGCCGTGGCAGCGCGGGTGACGCGGATCACCCCGCGCACTCGCCCCACGACGACAGCATCACCGAAAGATCGCTCGCGTCGGTATCGCCGTCACCGTCGACGTCGCCCGCGGCCTCGCCCCAGTTCGAGAGCAGTGTCGACAGGTCCGACGCGTCGACCGTGCCCGAGCCATCGAGGTCCGCGGCGCACGAGCGCACGCTGACGGTGCGTTCGAACGATGTCGCGCGCGCGACATCGCCGCCCGGCCCGAAGGTCAGTTCGCATCGCACGCGGAACGTGCGGTCGGCCATCCCCTTCGGAAACTCGATCCCGCTGAGGTCAAGCGCCTTGTCACCGCGATAGAGGAAGTTCGCGCCCTCGATCCACATCGAGATGCCGCTCTCGGTCACATGCGGACCGTCGTCCACCGGAACGTCGTCGACGAACCATTGCCCCAGCGGATAAAGGACAGCAGGATCCCCGCCGACGCTGAACGCGAGATGCGCGCTGGTCGCTCCCTCGGGCAGCGTGACGCTCGACGGCTCGACCGTGAAGCGCGGCCATCGGCCCGCCGATTCCGTGTTGTTGTACAGGAGGTACACGCTGCCGACGGCGAACTCGTCCTTGGCGGTGCCGCCCGGCGGCGTGGCCCACATGGTGTAGAGACCCGGATCCTGCGGGGTGGTTCCCGAGATCTCGAGACGCGTCGTCGTCGCACCGGCGATCGTGCTGCCAGATGGCTGCACGCCGTTGGAGAGCGGGACACTCGGGCTTCCGGTCGAGCGGATCATCGTCCATCGCACCGACCAGTCCGGACCCGGCGTCGCGAGCTCGACCACCGCACCGCCACCGTACGCGGGACCGAAGACCGACACCGCCGGCGCCTGCGTCTCGAATCCGGCGTGGAACGCGCGACAGCCGGCGTGGCGGACGAGCGGCACCGTCATGGGAAGGTGCCACGCGGACTGCTGTTGGCCGTTCGGGCCAAACTCGACGATCGAGTACCAGAGGGTGCAGCTCTTCGTGCAAGGATCGCCTCCGCCGAGCGGAAGCGGGATCTCATGCGTTCCACCCGCTGGGACATCGACGCTGAAGGCCTGCTTCGTCACGCCTCCATCGAGGCTCACGAAGCCGGTCGCGCGCGTGAGGACGGTCGTCTCGCCCTTCGAACGGACGACGAACCTCGCAGCGCTTTCGCCTTCCGCCGCAGGCACGACGCCCGCGATGAAGTCGAAGGGCCTCGTCGTGCCCCAGGAGTAGCCCAGGTTCGCGCTGTTCGTCGGATTGGGCAGGCAGGCGACGCCGGTCATTCCAGCGGGGCAGTAGGTGCAGTTGCCCGGAGCGACGCTGGCGTCGAAGCACGACGGATCCGCGGTCACGGTGACCGGGTAGACCTGGTTTCCCGTGTTCCACCAGGGCAGTGATGCCGGGCGCGCGACCCACCGTTCGAACGGGACCTGCGCGCTGGTGCTGCCGCAGCCGCAGCAGAGGCCCCAGCGCACGGTCATGTATCCAGCGAACAGGGCGCGATTGGTCATCGGAAAGTAGCCGCGCAGGTACCAGGCTGACATCCCGTAGTCGTTCCACCACTGTGCTTGCCCGCACGACTGCGCCTCGGCCGCACCCGCCGTGAGCATGGTCGCTGACGCAGCCGCCGTTGCGATCCATGCGCGCGCGATGCGACGCGGACGAGGCGCTGCCCCGTGCAGTTCGCGTCCCCCGCCCTGCGTCAGTCGAATCGATGATCTTGCGTGCGTCGAGTGCATAGGGTCCAGCTCCATCGGGTGCCATTGCCTGACGCGATCCTCCCGAAGCGCCACGGACGTCGCGGCGGAGGTCGATTGCGAGCATGGTCGCCCTGCACTGAACGGGAGAACGGCCAGCGCCGCTGACAGCAACCTGCGTGGATTTCACCAATCGGCCGCTCGATCGAGAATCCGCGTGCGCGCGCCGTGGCAGCGCGCGTGACGCGGATCACCCCGCGCACTCGCCCCACGACGACAGCATCACCGAAAGATCGCTCGCGTCGGTATCGCCGTCTCCGTCGACGTCGCCTGCGGCCTCGCCCCAGTTCGAGAGCAGCGTCGACAGGTCCGCCGCGTCGACCGTACCCGAGCCGTCGAGGTCCGCGGCGCACGAGCGCACGCTGACGGTGCGTTCGAAGCTGCGGATGAACGTGCCCCACGTGCATTGGTAGTCGGGGCCAGTCCGCACGATTTCGCACTGCACGCGGAACGACCGATCGGCCATTCCCTTCGGAAACGCGATGCTGTTCAACGAGAGCGTCTTCTCTCCGATTCCGAAAGTGTTCGCATCGCCGATCTGCATCGAGACCCCGCTCGCCGTCGTATGCGGACCGTCGTCGACGGGTACACCGTCGACATACCACTGCACGAGGACGTCGAAGCCATAGTTGGTCGGCGGGCCCCCGAGCGCGTAGTCGAGCGTCACCGACGAGCCGCCTTCAGGGAGCGTCGCGTCGGCGGGTTCGCGCGTGAAGCTCGGCAGCGGAGGGCAACTGGGGTACTGCGTGTCGACGCGCAGCAAGGCGCTGCTTTCCACGAACTCGTCTGCCGGCGTTCCTCCGGGCGGCGTCACCCGGAGAAAGTAGATTCCAACGTCGGCCGACGTGCAGCCGCTGATCTCAAGCCGTGGGGTACTCGTGCCGCTGAGAACGCTTCCGCCCGGCCGAGGTCCGTCCGCAAGCGGCGTGTTTGGGGCATAACTGTCTGACGAGAACTCCCACCGTCCCGTCCATTCGGGACCCGGGAGTCGCCGCTCGATGATCGCGGTTGCGCCTGCCTCGGCAACGAAGTCGAATGGCTCCTCCACCGCAAACGCGTCCCTGAAGCGGCGACACTCGGGCGACTGGACGAGCGGAATCGTCATCGGTCGGAGATTGACCGAGGGCTGCTGACCGTTCGGCAGAAACTCAATGACGGTGTACCAGAGCGTGCACGTCTGCGCGCACGCGTCGCCCGCGGGAATCGGGAGAAGCAACTCCTGCGTGCCACCAGCCGGCGCGATGAGTTGCAGGGGCTGCTTCGTACGACCGCCGTCGAGGCTATAGACGCCGGAGATGCTCGTCTGCGTCGTGCACTCGCCCTTGTTCGTCACCACGAAGCGCGCCGCGGTTTCACCGGGGCCAGCGGGGACGATGCCCGCGATGAAGTCGTAGGGCTGCGGCTCCCCAGGCCACGTCCATGCAAACGTCCGCCTATTCGTCGGGTTTCCAAGATTCGCCGTGCACGAACAACCGTCGGGGCAACCGGGAACTGCGGGGCAGCCCGCATCGAAACTCGTCTGCGTTGCGCTGACAGTCACCGAGAACTGCTGCGTCGTGCTCACGCAGTTGGAAGTCGGCCTTGAGAACCAACGCCCCCACGGGAACTGCGTCGACGCGCTCCCCCCGCAGCACGTACCGTAGCGAACGCTCATCTGCCCCGTGAAGTATCCACGTCGCGAGGCTGGGAAGTAATAGGTCAGTCGCTGGCCCATCGGGATGTCTTCCCACCACACGGGCCCGCAGGACGGCCAGCACTGCGCCGCCGCAGGCGCGGCGCCGAACAACCCCACTGCCCCGACGACAAGCGTGGCAAGCGTGCTACGCGTGGCAAACGCGGTAAGCCCGGCGACCATGCGACGAGCGCGGACCCCGAAGGCCGATGCACGCGACACCTGATTGATCCGAGCGATCCTCATCGAAGCACATCCTTCTTCTGGAGTCGAACTTGAGGAAGCGCCCCTCGCGCTTCCGCTTCTCATCGCGCCGGGACGGGCGCAACTCTCGAGCGGCGGGCTTCGCCGAAACCCGTGACGATCCGGATCGCGAAGTCCGCGAAGCCATCGGCGACCATGTAACGGGACAACGCGGCGATTCCCTGACAAAGGTCCGACGAGAAAATCACCACTGGGACCGCGATCGTCGCCCGAGAACTGGCGAACAGGCTCGACCAAGGCGCCGAAAGCCGACCGCGCGCGAAAGTCGCTGCGGCGCCTCGACACTCACGGCGCGGAGGTCAGCCGATCGGCCTCGGCAGCAAGCACGGGCGCCAGCCCGGCGATCCACGCTTCGAAGTCGCGGGTGTCCGAAGGGAGCGCTTCATAGGCTGCGAGCGCGTCGGCGACCGCAGGAACCCACGTGAACCCTTCACGGATCTCCGCCTTCTTCGCGAGCGCTTCGCCCCGTTCGCCCGCGCGGCTCCGGAAGTAGCGCACGACGCAGGCCCGTACGACCGTTTCGTAGCACACGATGCGCGCCGTCGCATAGGCCTGCGCGCGCATGCGCTTCTCCTGCATGGCGAAGAGCCGCTGCGATGGAGGCTCGAGCGCCGCCCACGCGCGATCGACGGCCGTGTTGACGTACGAGTGGCAGAGCTCGTGCACGACGAGCGACTCGAGCGCTCCCTTGGGCCACGTCGGCAGGCCTTGGACGGTGTCCCATTGCCAGCATCCGATGACGGGAGTGATCTCCTCCGCCATGCGCGCGGTCGCGCGGGTCGTTGGCTCCGGAAACCGGATCCCGACGCCATAGTTGTGCGGACCAGTCAGGAGTCCAAGCCGAACCTCGAACACCGCGCCATCGCGCGCGCCGAAGAAGCCGTCGCACCACGCGCGCTGCGCTGCACCGTCGAGAGCCCCCGCAAGCCGCGCCCGCGCGGCGTTCTCGTAGGAGCGCTGCGTCGCGAGGAACTCGACGACTCCGGCATCCCGGACGAAGTCGCGGAGCGCAACGAGAAACGCGCGCGTCTCCGCGGGCGTCCAGCGCGCGTCGAGACGCTCCGGACGCGTCGAGAGATCGATGCGCTCCTCGAGCGCAGGCAGCGCACCGAGGTGGCACGCGAGCGACATCGGCGCGTCGTAGCTGACACCCGACCTCGCGCGCAGGTCGCGGAAGAGCCCCACGACCCGGTGTTCGCGAAACGGCTTGAAATAGCGGTCGACCGCATCGGCGTACGGAGACTTCGTCCTCGCATCGTTGTACTCGGCCGCACCCGAGAGTCTCGCGACGATCGAGAGCAGCGTGACGCGGTCGTCGACGGCCACGGCGATCGATGCCTTCGAGTCGACTTCCGTCGTGGGCCGCTCCGACACCGTCTGCTTCGCTCCGTCCGGCGCAGGATCATCCGCGCGCGCGGATGCTCCGATGAGAATCCAGGACGCGAACGCCGCCGTCGCGAGCGGCCGACGCAGTGACCGAAGGACCGCCGCCATGCCGCGACGTCTCGATTCGCATGCGGCGGAACCGGCGTGATGCACGCGCATCGCTCGACTCACTTCCGCCCGTACCTTCGGACCGCGTCGAGCACCTGGCCGTGCACGACGAAGGGGCGTGGCACCATCTCCCAGTAGGCGTCGAAGGTGCTGCGACCCGCAGTGGCGAAACCGATCGTGCCAAGACCGAAGAGCCGCTCGCGGAGGCTCTGGACGACCACGGTGTTCTGGATCATCACGAGCGGCGCCTCGTGAAGGGCGGTGCGCAGCACACCGCGCCGCGCGATGACGCGACGATCCGTGAGGACGAACGCGTGCGTGTACCAGTCGAGCCACCCCCACGTGAGGCGTGCAGCCGCAAGCAGCACACCGACGGCGATGCCGCCCGGTTCGCTCCACGCGCTCCACGCGGAGGTCGAGGCCCACGCGAGCGTGGCCGCGATCACGGCGCTCGCCGCGAGCGTGCCGAGCGATGAGAGCGCGATGTAGAGAACGCTCGGACGAAGGACAAGGATCACGATCTCATCGGGCGAAAGCGCCGCCTGCACCGATCCGGGCACCGCGGACGCGGGTACGGCCGGCGCCGCGGTCGCCGGCGCCGCGGCGAAGGGAACGCGCTCGTCGCGATCGCCGCCGGCCGCCTCCGTCATCGCGCCTCCTTGCGCAGCGTGCCGACGTACGGGAGGTTCCGGTAGAGATCGTCGTAGTCGAGCCCGTAGCCGACGACGAACTCGTCGCCGATGTCGAAGCCGACGTACTCGCACGGCGTCGACATCGCGCTCTCGATCTTCTTCCGAAGCAGGATGCACGCGCGCACACTCGCGGCGCCGCGCTCCTCGAACGCGGATCGCAGGAGTCGCAGCGTGCCGCCCGAATCGAGGATGTCGTCGACGATGAGCACGTGGTGACCCTCGAGGTGCTTCGGAAGCGATCCGACGATCGCGCTTCCGCGCGAGGCGGTCGCCTTTCCGCCGTAGCTCGACACGGTCGTCAGCTGGATGCGCAGGCGCCGCTGCGGCAGCGCGCGCACGAGATCGGCCGCGAAGAGCAGGCTCCCGGTCATCACCGGCACGACCGTCAGGCGCCCATCCGCGTGCGCGTAGTCCTCGCCGATCGTCTGCGCGAGCGCGGCGACGCGCGCCGCGATCGCCGAACTCGGCACGAGGATGCGCTCGATGTCGTCGTGGAGCCGCGCATGCGCGCCCGTCGAGATCTCGACGATGTCCGCCTCGTGCGAACCACCCGTCGCATGTCCACCTGTCGTGCTCATCGCGTCACCTCGATCAAGGACCACGGCCGCATCGACATCGCACCTGTGTCGCGTCAGCCCTGCAGCTTCCTGAGAATCGCCTCGTTCACGCTCTTCGCATCGACCTTGCCGCCCGACAGCTTCATCACCGCGCCGACGATGCGTCCGATCGCGGCCATCTTGCCCGAGCGCACGTCGTTCGCGGCGGCCTCGTTCGCCGCGATCGCCGCATCGACCCACGCGTTGAGCTGCCCTTCGTCGCGAACGACGACGAGACCGAGCTTCTCGGCCACCGACTTCGGCTCGGCGCCCGTCTCAGCGAGCAGTCCGCCGATCAGTGGATCGACCGCCTGCGGACCGATCGCGCCTGCCTCGCGCAACGCATGGATCCCGGCGATCTGCGCGGGCGCCAGCCCGAGCGCCGACAGCTCGACGCCACGCTCGTTCGCGTGCTTCGCAACCGTGTTGAGGAGAAGCTTGCCCGTCGCGTATCCCGCATCCTTCTCGCTCTTCGCGGCGCCCGCCGCACGCGCGGCGGCGACACACTCCTCGAAGTAGCGGCAGGTTTCGCGCTCGGACACGATATTGAGCGCGTCGATCTCGCTGAGCCCGTAGGTCGCCACGTAGCGCGCACGACGCGCGAGCGGCAGTTCGGGTACGCGCGCGGAAACTTCGGCAAGCCACGCATCGCTCACCTCGACCGGCACGAGATCGGGCTCGGGGAAGTAGCGGTAGTCGTGCGCGTCCTCCTTCTCGCGCTGGAGCAGCGTGCGCAGGTTGACGTCGTCCCAGCCGCGCGTCGACTTCATGCCGCGGCCCATCGTGCGACCGGTCTCGCGCCACTCCTCGATCTGGCGCTTCGACTCGAACTCGATCGCGCCCTTCAGCGCGCGGAAGCTGTTGAGGTTCTTCACCTCGACGATCGGCGTCTTCACGGTCGCGGCACCCGCAGCGCCGGGCGCCTCCACCTCGAGGATCATGTTGATGTTCGGCTCGAAGCGCATGTGGCCCTTCTGCATGATGCCCTCGGTGACGCCGAGGAAGCGGCAGATGTTGCGGAGCTCCTCCGCGAAGGTCACCACGTCGTCGGCGCAGTCGAAGTCGGGCGCCGTGACGACCTCGAGGAGCGGCGTGCCCGCACGATTGAGATCGACGAGCGAGCCCGCGTAGTGGTGCCCGCCCGGAAGCTCGTGGCCGAGCTTGCCCGTGTCCTCCTCGAGGTGCGCGCGGATGATGCCGATCGCGCGCACGCCGCCTGCCGCCACCGGGATCTCGACGCGGCCATCGTGACAGAGCGGCAGGTCGTACTGCGAGATCTGGTAGCCCTTCGGGAGATCGGGGTAGTAGTAGTTCTTGCGGTCCCACTTCGAGTGGCGCGCGATCTGGCAGCCGAGCGCGAGACCGACCATCATCGACATCTCGACCGCGGACCTGTTCATCACCGGGAGCGCGCCAGGCAGCGCGCAGACCACCGGGTCGATGAGCGTGTTCGGCGCCTCGTCGTAGTGCGCGGGGCATGCGGCGTTCGGCACGCGCGTGAACATCTTCGTGCGCGTCGCGAGCTCGATGTGGATCTCGAGGCCCACCTTGAGGCGGGCGGAGAGGATCTTTGCGGTCTTCGGGTCGACGGAGATCGCCGTGGATTCGGACATGGGCGTGATGGTAGTGGCGAAACCCGCCATAATGCGCGCATGACCGCCCCGCTTCTCGTCGCCTCCGCGGCGTTCGCCGCCGCCGAACTGTCCCCGAAGGCACCCTTCGCGCGGCCCGATGGCGCCATCGTGGCGGTGCTGGCCGGCGTGACCGAGCCGTGCGAACTGGTCCTCCTCGATCGCGACGCGAAGGAACTCGGACGCGCGCCCGCGAGCGCGGGCGAGGTCGACCTCGCGACGATCTTCCCCACGATCCGCAGCGTCGACCGCGCGGTGCGCGTACAGGCGGTGGTCGGCGGCACGCCCGAGGGCGCACCGCTGCTCGTCATCCCGCTCGTGTCGCGCCCGACGATCCGCACGGCCGAGGACGTGCGGCCCGACGGCACGACGAAGTTCACGCGCATCGTCGGCTGGGGCGATCAGCCGATCGATCCGACCAACGAGAAGTACGCGAAGCTCGCGGCGGGTTGGACGAAGGGCGATCCCACGCCGCTCTCCGGCTTCCGCATCGAGCGCGACCGCGACGTGGTGTTCGAGACAACCGTCGGCCGCATCCGATTCGCGATGAGGCCCGACGAGGCTCCGAACACCGCGCGCAACTTCGTCGACCTCGCGGCGAGCGGTTTCTACGACGGCACGATCGTCCATCGCATCGTGCCCGCGGATCGGAACGGGCTCCCCTTCGTCATCCAGGGCGGCGATCCGACCGGCTCGGGCGACGGCGGACCGGGCTACGACATTCCGATCGAACCCTCGCGACTCCCGCACGACTTCGGCGTCGTGTCGATGGCGCGCAACGACTGGCCCGACAGCGCGGGAAGCCAGTGGTTCGTCTGCCTCGGACGCGCGGCGACCGCGCGGCTCGACGGGCAGTACTGCGCGTTTGGCTACGCAGTCGAGGGCGCGGAAGCGATTCTGAAGGTCGCGGGCGGCGAGATCGCCGATCCCGCCACCGGACGCCCGCGCGCGCCCGAGACGGTGACGCGCGCGTTCGCGGTCGACGCGCCGGCGTGGACGCCGGGCAAGGGACGGCCCGATGCGCGCGTCGAGATCCCCGCACCGGCGCCGAAGCCCGCCGAGAGCGACCGATGAGTTCGCACGACGAGGCCAGCCGAGCGAATTCCGCCGCGGAGACCGCGGACGCAGCGTCGTCGCCGGTTCCAGCGCAGGACGCCGAGAAGCGCGGGCTCTGGAACCGCGGCTTCGTCTCGCTTCTTCTCACGCAGTTCTTCGAGGCGGCGAGCGACAACATCATCAAGGGCGTGCTCACGTTCGCGGTCGCGGTCGGTGCGCCGTGGGAGACGGTGTTCGGCAAGGGCGGCAACGGCATCGTCGGCCTCGCGTTCACGCTGCCCTTCATCCTGCTCTCGGCGTTCGGCGGCCGCATCGCCGACCGCTCGTCGAAGTCGCGCGTGACGATCGTGCTCAAGACGATCTCGCTTGCGGTGGCGGCGTTCACCGCGATCGAGTTCGCGCGCGGATCGGCGTGGGGCGCGCTGGCGGCGCTCTTCGTCTTCGCGATCGTGAGCGCGTTCTTCGGTCCGGTGAAGTACGGCATGATCGCCGAGCTCGTCGCGCCGTCGCAGCTTGCGCGCGCGAACGGCATCGTGAACATGGCGACGAACGTCGCGGTGATCTGCGGGATGCTCGTCGCCGGACTCGTCTCGCACGACTGGAAGGCGGGCTTCATCGACGGCGCGCCTGCAGGGAGTTCGGCGTGGCTCCCGGGCATCGCCATGGCGGTCGCCGTCGTGCTCGGCTTCCTCACGTGCCTGACGCTGCCGCGCCTCGCACCGCAGAGCCCCGGGCTTCCGGTCGACCTCAATCCGTTCTCCACCTACGTCACGACGCTGCGCTTCATGGCGAAGGGGCCGCTGCTCGCCGTGGCGGCGGCGTGGACGTTCTTCTACTTCGTCGCGGCGGTCGTCCTGAGCATCCTGCCCGACTACTCGGCGTTCCTCGGGATCACCGATCAGGAGACGTCGTATCTGATGGCAGGGCTCGCGGTCGCGATCGGCATCGGCTGCGTCACCGCGGCATACCTCGACTCGCCCGCGCGGCGCGCGCGGTTCGTGCCGATCGGCGCCGGTGGGCTTGCGATCGGTTTCGGGCTCCTCGGACTCGCGCCCGCCCGGTTCGCGCCGACGCTCGGCCTCCTCTGCGCGACCGGGTTCGTGGCGGGCTTCTACATCATCCCGCTCCAGTCGATGCTTCAGGCGCTTGCCCCCGACGACACGCGCGGCCGCGTGCTTGGGACAGCAAACGGCCTGTCTTTCGTGCTCGGAGCGGTCGGCAGCGGGCTCTACCTCGGCCTACGCCACCTCGACATGCCGAGCCACCGGATCTTCCTGGTGGTCGGAGGCCTGTGCCTCGTGGTGATGGCGGTGACGCTCCGCTGGCTTACCCGACGCAGTGCCACGAGGACGGCGGCTTGACCCCGGGTGGAAGCCCGATTGCTGACCTTGACCCGCCGCCACCGTCGCCCCTTTCGGGCCCGACAGGGCGTGCAGGTAGGAGCGAATCCCGGTTTTGCGGGTTTCCCTCCCGGTCTCGGGAAGGTTTTGGCAAGGACCGACCGAAGTTCGCGTAGATTCATGTGGTCGGTTGTCGTCGCAGCCGACCCGGCCACCGTCCGCGAGGATCCCACCATGCCACGCCCATCCGACAACACACCACCGCTTGCTCCGCTCTCCTCGCTGGCTGTTGGTTGCGTGTCGATGTTCCTCGTCATGTGTGGCGTGAACGGGATCGCCTTCGCCCAGGCGACGCCGCCCAGCGCGCCGAAGGCAACCCCGAAGCAGCCCGCGCGCCCGAGCCCGTCGACCCCGGCGACCAAGCCGGCAGACGGCGAGAAGCCCTCTTCGGAGGAGCCCGCCCCCGAGTCGACCCCTGGCCAGCGTGATCCGTCCGACCCGATCACCCCCGAGGAACCCACGCCCGACGCGTTGCCCGATGGCCGCGATCCGGGCCCGCCGATCCACCGCGGGCGCGACAACGCCCCGCAGGGTGCGCCGATGAAGCGCTCCCCGAACGAACGGCAGATCGCCCCACCGAAGCCGCCGGATATGCGGAGCACGCCGAACCGTCGCCAGCCGGGCGACCCGATCAAGGCGCCGAAGCCGCCGGGATTCGGCTCGACCCCGGGCAAGAACGAGCCAGGTCGACCCATTGAGGCTCCAAAGCCGCCCGCGTTCAAGTCAACCCCCGGCAAGAATGAGCCGGGGCGACCCATTCAGGCGCCGAAGCCGCCGTCGTTCCGCCAGAAGCCGGGTACGAAGCCAACCGAGACGACGCCAGCAGATCCTCCGCGTCCGCCACTGCCGACCGGGAAGCCCGCTGGGAACCCGACGGAGGCCCCGGCGAAGCCGACGGCGCCTGCGAAGCCCGCGACACCAGCCAAGCCGACGACACCTGCGAAGCCTGCGGCTCCCGCAGCCCCGGCTGCGCCAGCCACGAAGCCGACATCCCCGACGAAGCCACCGCTGTTCCGGTGAGTGACGGCGCGGAACTCCCGAAAGGAACGCATGGCATCCCTGACCGCCCGCACGCGCATTGCACTTCTCTTCGTCATCGCGATCTGCGCGGGTGTGGCGGCGTATGCGCTCTGGCCCACCGCAGCGAAGGAGCCTGCGGGACGGCCGATGGGTTTCATTGATACCCCCGGCGAGAAGGAGCAGCTCGAGCAGATGCTCCGCGAGGGGCGCGTTCGGCTCGTGAAGCCCGAGGAGATCCAGTCGGAGCTGACAGACGAGCAGAAGGCGCTCCTTCAGCGTCGAACGACCGGTCGGTGAATCGGTGATGTCGATCGATTTCCGGCGGCCAACGGCCGCCACGTGCCACGAGCCCTGACGGCGCGCAGCGACGGAAGGGTCGTGGTCGCCACGCGACACAAGCCACGAGGGACGGCGCGAAGCGCCGGTTGTCTGGCCACGCGAGAGGGAGCCGCCGCAGCGGCGACCGCCGCGAAGAAGGACCGCCGCGCTCCGCGCGGCGTCTCACGACGCTCGGAACGCGGAGCGACCACGACCTCGAGCGCCTCCGGCGCGCGAGGTCGTGGCACCGGGCCGGCGAAGCCGACCGGAGGAACCCACCAGCCGGCGACGTCGGCCACAAGGCCGAAACGAGACAGCCCCGCCGGAGCGGGGCTGTGTGGGTTGGGTCTGATGGTCCGCCGAAGGCCCGAAAGCCGCATCGGGGCCCGAGTGGCAAGGAGGCAAGACGAAGCCGTATCCGAAGTGATACGGCGAGATGAAGTCGACAACGCCAGTCAGGATGCCGTGCGGCTTGAAGCCCGGCGGATCCGTCTGACCCAACCCAGGCCGCGGTGGGATTTGAACCCCATGCGAGCGAAGCGAGCCAATCCCACGAGGCCGAAACGAGACAGCCCCGCCGGAGCGGGGCTGTGTGGGTTGGGTCTGATGGTCCGCCGAAGGCCCGAAAGCCGCATCGGGGCCCGAGTGGCAAGGAGACAAGACGAAGCCGTATCCGAAGTGATACGGCGAGTTGAAGTCGACAACGCCAGTCGGGATGCCGTGCGGCTTGAAGCCCGGCGGATCCGTCTGACCCAACCCAGGCCGCGGTGGGATTTGAACCCCACGCGAGCGAAGCGAGCCAATCCCAC
>JAJTGL010000029.1 GCA_021297795.1 Planctomycetaceae bacterium | reverse complement strand
GCGACCGTCTGCGCGGCGAGGCGGGTTCGGCCGCCGCGGCCGAGGCCTCGGCGAAGGCCTTGTGCGGCGCCGCGCAGGCGGCGGCGCAGGAACTCCGCGCGCAGGTCGACACCGAGCGGACGCGCGCCGATCAGGAGGCGCGCCTGCGCGCGAAGACGCAGGAAGAGCTGCGCGCCGCCGAGGAGCGGATCAGCGAGCGCGAGCAGGCGATGCGTCGCGTGCTCGAGGAGCGCGAGAAGGCGCTTGCGGAACTGAGGACATCGCTCGAGCAGTCGAAGGCGCAGCTCACCGATGTCTTCAAGTCGGCCGGCGCCGATGTCCTTCGCGCGACCGCGGAGAACCTGCTTCGCCAGGCGAAGGAGCAGTTCGAGGGGCACAAGCAGCTCTCGCAGCAGGAACTCGAGGCGCGGCAGAAGGCGATCGACGCGACGATCGCGCCGCTCAAGGATCAGCTCGCGCGGCAGGAGGAGCTGGTCAAGCAGCTCGGCGAGAAGCGCGAGGGCGATGCGAAGACGCTCGGCGAGCAGCTGCGGCAGATCGCCGAACTCCAGCAGAAGGCCTCGAGCGCCGCGCAGACCCTCTCGAGCGCGTTGCGCGACAACCGCCAGCGCGGGCAGTGGGGCGAGATCTCTCTTCGCAACATCGCGGAACTCGCGGGCCTCGTCGACGACGAGGGCAATCGCCTGCGTCCCGACATGACGGTACGCCTCCCCGGAGGTCGGTTCGTGCCGATCGATGCGAAGGTGCCGATGAACGCCTATCTCGACTCGCTCGACGGCGCGCTTTCGGACGCCGACCGCGCGCTGCGTCGCGGCGCGCACGCGCAGGCGCTCCGCAGCCACATGCGCGCGCTCGCCTCGCGCGACTACGCGCGCGCCCTCGGCGGCGGCGTCGAGATCACCGTGCTCTTCGTGCCGCTCGAGAGTGGCCTGATCGCCGCGCTCGAGGAGGATGCCACCATCTACCAGGAGGCGCTCGCGAAGGGCGTGATCATCACCACCGCCTCGACGCTGCTCGCGCTCCTGCGGACGTGCGCGATGCAATGGCAGCAGGCGAAGCTCAACGAGAACGCGCGTCGGATCGGCGAGAACGCGAAGGAACTGCTCGACCGGATCGGCAAGTTCGCCGAGCATCTCGAGAAGGTCGGTTCGGGGCTTACGAGTGCGGCGAAGAGCTACAACGCCGCGGTCGGAAGCTTCAACACGCGTCTCCTGCCGAGCGCGCGCGACACCGCCGAACTGGCGGGCGACCTTGCACTCGCGCCGGAGGAGCTCCCGACGACCGAGACGTCCGTGCGCGAGGTCGCCGGTGCGGTGCGCGCACTTCCCGGCGCGTGAGCGTCACTCGTGCCCGACGGGCCGGAGATGCACGATCTCGCCGTGCGTGAGCGCGGGACAGCTCGCCGCGATCGCCTCGGCCTCGCGCGCATTCGCGACCTCGATGATGAAGTAGCCGGTGAGGTTGCGCGCGTTCATGTCGATCGGCGCCGCCTCGGGTTGTCCGCGACGGTCGACCGCGATCGCCACGCCGCCGCGGCCGAGCGGGTTGCCTTCCTTGAGGATGCCCTTCTGCTTGAGGTCGCGCACCCAGAGGCCGTACTTCTTCAGCAGGATGTCGCGCTCGGCGACGGGCATGCGGTGCCACGCGTCGTTCGTCTCGTACATCAGGATCGCGAACTGCATCTTGCCGTGCATGCGCGCCTCGGTGGCGGCGCTGACCTGCGGTGCGCTCGACGGCGTGGACGAGCACGACATGAGGGCGAGGATCGCGAGAAGCGAGGGAGCGAGAAGCGGAAGCGTGTGGTGCATGGCGGTGGTTGGGAGCGGATGCCGCATGGTCACGGCGTGTGATCCGGTGTTTGACTTGGTGCGAGAAGGCGCTTGGTCGCAAGCAGGATCGCGACGGTCGCGAGTGATCCGATGATCGCCTGGAGCCCGCCCTCGGACACGCTCGCCACGATGCTCCACCCGGCGAGCGCGAGGTAGAGGAGCGGCGTGAACGGATAGAGCGGGACGCGGAACGGCCTGTGCGCGTCGGGCATCGTGCGGCGGAGGACGATCACCGCCGCGACGGAGAGCGACGAGAAGACGTTCACGAGCACGGTGAGGAGCCCGAGGATGTCGTCGAGCCCGCCGATGAGGAGTGCGGCGAGCGACGCGAGCACCGTGATGTCGAGCGCGCGGCGGGGTACGCCGTTCGGCTCGCGCACGCCGACCCATGCGGGGATCTCGCGCGCGGCCGCCATCGACTCGAGGATGCGCGCGGCGGTGATGGTGCCGGCGACGATCGTCGAGAAGAAGAGGAGCGCGATCACGCCCGACATCGCGTCTCCGACTGGCTCGCCGAAGAGGCGCGTCGCGACCACCGAGCCGATCGCCTGCATCGGGCTTCCATCGGGCT
This sequence comes from Planctomycetaceae bacterium, assembly GCA_021297795.1. Classification (GTDB taxonomy): domain Bacteria; phylum Planctomycetota; class Phycisphaerae; order Phycisphaerales; family SM1A02; genus QWPT01. The sequence continues at coordinate 32,670 of JAJTGL010000029.1, read as the reverse complement.
CGACCATCGCGCCTGGTGCCATCACCCGCAGGTAGACGAGGTTGACGCCGATGTAGAGGAGGAAGACGATCGCGATCGAGAGGCAGATCGCAAGCGGCACGTTGCGACCCGGCCGGCGGATGTCGCCCGCGACGTCGGCGCCGGTCGACCAGCCGAGGTAGGCGAAGCTGACGGCGAGCACCGCGCTTGCGACCGGCGCGGAGAACATGCCTGGCGTGGCGGCTGCGCCACCGGCTGCGTCGAGCGCGGGCGCCGCGCCGCGTTCGGCGACGGGCCAGAGGAGCCCGAGCACCACGAACACCGCGCAGAAACCGATCTTCAGCACCGAGAGCACGGTGTTGACCGCGAATCCCGCGCGCAGGTTCGCCAGCTGCGACACGTACGCCGCCACGATCACGACCACGGCGATCTGATGCGGGTCGATCGCCTTCGGCAGCAGCTTGTTGACGTATTCGGCGAGGAGGAGCGCGACGACCGCGATCGAGAGGAAGTACCCCGACAGGATCGTCACCATCGCGACGAGGTAGCCGGTGGCCTGTCCGAACGCGCGGCGCGCGAACTCGACGCTGCCGCCCGAGCAGGGGATCATCGCACCGAGTTCGGCGAGCGACAGTCCGCCGCACAGCGCGAGGATGCCGCCGATCGTCCACGCGACGAGCACGTTCTCATCGGTGGCGACGCTGGCGCCGAAGCGCCCGGTCAGCGAGAAGATGCCGCTGCCGACCATCGACGCGACGATCATGCCGGTGGCGCCGACCGCGCCGATCACGCGGTACTTCCCGCCGGCCTGCGAATCGGCCGGGACGTCGGGCTTGCTCGCGGGGACGTCGCCCGCGCTCACGAGAGCCTGCACGAGGGTTCGAGTGCGCGCACCTCGTCGACGATCGGCGTGAGGTCGCGGAGGAGGCCGTCGGCGACGTCGTAGATCCAGCCGTGCACCTGGACGCCCTTCGTGCGCGCGGCGAGGAGCACCGGCGATTCGCGTACGTGGACGACCTGCACGGCGACATTCAGCTCGCAGAGGCGCCGCGACTGCGCGGTGGCCGTCGGCTCGCGCTCGATGTCGTCCTTGTAGTGCTTGGCGATGTCGCGGATGTGGCGGATCCAGTGGTCGACGATGCGGTTCTCCGTCGGCGCGAGCGCGGCATTCACGCCGCCGCAGCCGTAGTGACCGCAGACGATGATGTCCTGGACTCCGAGCGCGTTCACGGCGAAGTCGAGGACGGAGAGGCAGTTCAGGTCGCTGTGGACGACGAGGTTCGCCACGTTGCGGTGGACGAAGACCTCGCCGGGCGGCAGGCCGATGATCTCGTTGGCGGGCACGCGGCTGTCGGCGCAGCCGATCCAGAGGTAGCGCGGCTTCTGCTGCGAGACGAGGCTCCTGAAGAACCCCGGGCGCTCCCGCTCCATCCGCGCGGCCCAGGCGCGGTTGTTCTCGAGAAGATGCTCGGTCGACATGGCCGCATCCTACGGGATCGGCGCAGCGGGCTCGGATGAAGGTTCCCGGTCGCTCAGTCGGCGATCTGCATCTCGAGGACGAGCGTCGACGGCACGGGCAGATATGGCGCGGCCACGCGGAACGCGCGGAACTCCGAGGGTTTCCAACCGGTCGCCGCGAAGACCTGCGCGCTCATCTGCGCGTACTGCTCGAAACCCTCGAGCTTCAGACGCTTCGACGCCGGGCCGAGCGATTCGACGCCGATTCCCGCGGGAATGCGGTCCTTCGGCTGGTGCACGGGCGCGTCGGGCGTGCGGTGGAGATCGCTGTAGAGGATCGCCTCGGGCAGCCGGCCGTCCGCCAGCAGCGATTCGTGCACGAGGAGATCGAACACGGAGCGCTCCGCGGGCGTGCGCTGCCGGAACAGTTGGAAGATGCCGGTATGGCGCTTCGAACGCTGCATCGGCTGCACGGCGCGCAGGATCGAGCCCTGGAAGATCGTGAAGCGACCCTCGATGCCGACGCCGGTCTCGGGGATCTCGAAGGCCCGGAAGCCCTTCGGTGCGGAGGTCGCACGCAGCTGCGGGATCGGCTGCGACGAGAGCGATCCGATGAGCGGCAGTCCATCGGGAGCACCCGCCGGCGGCGGCTCGATCGGTTCGGCGCGAAAGCTCACGGCCTTGGTCGCGCGATCGTCGAAGACGACCGGCGCCTCGAACTGCCACGGTGCATCGGCGCGCAGTCGCTCGAGGTCGACGAACCCGCGCACGGTCGCGCAGTCGAGCAGTCCCTTCTTCGCGGCGGGACCCATCACGTCGAAGCGAAGCGCGAGGCGTGCGCGCACGCCCCACACGTAGCTGCCGCCGAGATAGAGCTGGCGTCGATGCTCGACGTCGATGCGGAGGTCGCTGCCCGCCGCGAGGCCCGCGGCCATCATGTCGAACGCCTTGCGGTCGCCGGCCCATGCGGTGCCGAGGTCGATCGCTTCCTCGAACGCCGCGTCGGCGGCCTCGATGCGCGTGGCGGGGGAACCCGCAGCGCGCATCGCATCCATCGCGATCTTCCAGCCCGCGGCGCCCGGCATGTGGCGTACGGCGGCGAACGGGTCGCCCGACTGCGCGATGCGCGAAATCTTCCACGCCAGCTTGAGATCGAGACCAAATGCCGCGACGAGGTCGACCGGGCGGCCTCCCTCGAGTTGCTTCGCGCCGGCCATCGCCTCGCGCACCGAGGTCTGCAGCCGCACGAGCGCGTCTCGGACGCGGATCGTGGTGACGGCAGGTTGATCCTTGGGTGATGCGCTCACGGGTCGGAATCCTACCTCGCGCGAGCGCCGCGACGGGCGGCACTCCTCCTCAACATGCGGCCGGATCGCGTATCTTGCGAGCATGAGCCGCGAGTTTTCCGGAAAGATTTCCGATCGACTTTCTCGCCTGTCGATCGAACTCCCGTCGTGGGGATTCGCGGACACCGGTACCCGCTTCGGGAAGTACCTGCAGGATGCCGCGGCGCTCACCCTCGAGGACAAGCTCGACGACGCCGCCGAGGTTCATCGCCTGACCGGCGCGTGTCCGAGCGTGGCGGTGCATGTCCTCTGGGATCTCCCCGAGGGCGGTGCGACGGCGCTGGCCGCGGCGGCGCGCGCTCGCGGCCTGCGCATCGGCTCGATCAACCCGAACGTCTTCCAGGACCAGTGCTATCGCCACGGCTCGGTCGCGAACGAGGACGCGGCCGTGCGGCGGCGCGCCGTCGACCACATGCTCGATTCGGTCGCCGTCGCGCGTGCGGTCGGCTCGCGCACGCTCGCGCTCTGGTTCGCCGACGGCACCAGCTATCCGGGGCAGGGGAGCTTCGTGCGCAGGAAGCGCTGGTTCACCGAGGCGCTCGCCGAGGTGCATGCGGCGCTCGACCGCGACATGCGCATGCTCGTCGAATACAAGCCGTTCGAGCCCGCCTTCTACCACACCGACATCGCCGACTGGGGCATGGCCGCGGCGTTCGCCCGTCATGCGGGGCCGAAGGCGAAGGTGCTCGTCGATACGGGCCACCATCTGCCCGGGCAGAACATCGAGCACATCGTCGCGTTCCTCGCGGACGAAGGCATGCTCGGCGGCTTCCACTTCAACGACCGCCACTACGCAGACGACGACCTGACGACGGGTTCGATCGACCCCTACCGCGTCTTCCGCATCTTCGTCGCGATCGCCGAGGCCGAACGCGGCGCCGGCCGCGACCTCGACATCGAGTACATGGTCGACCAGTCGCACAACGAGAAGCCGAAGATCGAGGCGATGATCCAGACCGTGACCACGGTGCAGGAACTCTTTGCGAAGGCGCTGCTCGTCGATCTCGACCGGCTCGATGCGGCGCGCGCGGCGAACGACATCGTCGCCGCGGAGGAGTGCCTGAAGAGCGCGTTCGCGACCGACGTCCGCGGCGCGCTCGCCGCGTGGCGCGAATCGCGCGGACTGCCGCGCGATCCGCTCGCCGCGCACCGCGCGTCCGGCTACGTTGCCCGCGCCGCCGCCGCGCGACTTCCGCGCAAGAAGGCGAGCGGCGGGAGCTACGCGTGAGCATGCGCCGTCACATCGCGATCGATCTCGGAGCCTCCAGCGGGCGTGTGATGGAAGTCACGGTCGGCGAGGGAACGCTTGCGGTGCGCGAACTCCATCGCTTCGCCAACGCACCCGTCGCCGCACGCCACGCGGGCGACGTGACGCTCTGCTGGCCGTTCGAGCGGATCTTCGAGTCGATCCTCGAGGGTCTCCGCCGTGCGGCGGAGGATGGGCCGGTCGATGCGATCGGCATCGATTCGTGGGCGGTCGACTACGCGCTCGTCGACGACGAGGGCGAACTCGTGCGCCCGATCGCGGCCTATCGCGACCCGCGCACGCAGGCGCCCTTCGCGCGGCTGCGCGCCGAGCTGGGCGACGCGGCGATCTACGGCGCGACCGGCATCGCGTTCCAGCCGTTCAACACGCTCTACCAGCTGGCGGCCGACGCGGTCGATCCGATGCGTCCCTTCGAGCGCGCGCAGCGGATGCTGATGCTGCCCGACTACATCGCCATGCGTCTCACCGGCAGCATGGCGTGCGAGCGGACGAACGCGAGCTCGACGCAGTTCCTCGACGCGCGCACGCGCGACTGGAACCGCGAGCTCGTGCGTGCGGCGGGTGTGCCGGTGCGCATCCTGCCCGAGCTCGTCGACGCGGCGTCGAGCGAGCCGCTCGGCACGCTTCTCCCGGATATCGCCGATGAAACCGGGCTTTCCGCCGACACGCCCGTGCTTGCGGTCGGTACGCACGACACGGCGTCGGCGGTGCTCGCGGCGCCGATCGATCCGCGGCACGACCTGTATGTCTCGAGCGGCACGTGGTCGCTCGTCGGAGCCGAACTGTCGAAGCCCGTCCTCACCGACGCCGCGCGCGTGGCGAACCTGACGAACGAGGCCGGTGTCTTCGGCACCACGCGCTTCCTCCGGAATGTCGCGGGACTGTGGCTCGTGCAGCAGCTCGATGCGGCGTTCGCCGCGGCCGGGCGCGCGCGGACTTGGACGGAGCTCGCGGCGCTTGCGTCGGAGGTCGAGCCGCTGCGGAGCGTGGTCGATCCCGACGATCCGTCGCTCTTCGCGCCCGGCGACATGCCGAGGCACATCGCCGAACTCTGCCGGGCGCGCGGCGAGCCGGTTCCCGAGACCGATGGCGAGCTCGTGCGCTGCGCGCTCGATTCGATCGCGCTCGCGACCGCGCGCGCAACGCGGATGGTGGCCGAGACCGCCTCGCTCGCGCCGAAGCGCCTCGTGATCGTCGGCGGCGGGGCGGCGAATGCGCTGCTCGACCAGCTCGTCGCCGACGCGACGGGGCTGGTCGTCGAGACAGGCCCGCTCGAGGCGACCGCGATCGGAAACGCGCTCGCCCAGCACGCGGCGCTCGAGGGCGTTTCCGAGGCGCGGACCCTGCGCGGACTCGTCCGCGATGCGTTGGCCGCGCAGCGTTTCGAGCCCGATTTCAGCAACGCGGCGCGCATGCGCGACGCGGCGATTCGTCTCTCCCGCTAGTCTCCGCGTCCTGCCTTTCGCCGGACGACACCCATGACCACCAAGAAGTTCACGCAGAATCCCGCCTTCGTCACCCGCACCTGGAACGACGGGGACGCGGCGAAGCTCGATCCGGTCGGCCTTCTCGTCTATCGCTCGAACCGCCTTGGCGACGACCAGCGCGTGACCAACACGGGTGGCGGCAATACGTCGAGCAAGACGATCGAGAAGGACCCGCTCACGGGCCGCGCCGAGCGCGTCCTCTGGGTGAAGGGTTCGGGCGGCGACCTCCGCACCGCCGGGCGCGAGTTCTTCTCGTCGCTCTCGCTCGACAAGCTCGAGGAGCTCAAGTCGGTGTACGCCGCGCGCACGCCGAAGGGGATCAAGACGCAGGCCGAGGACGACATGGTCGACCTCTACCGGCACTGCACGTGGAACCTCAATCCGCGCGCGACCTCGATCGACACGCCGCTCCACGCGTTCGTGCCGCGCGCGCACGTCGACCATACGCATCCGAACGCGCTGATCGCGATCGCCGCCTGCGTGCGCGGCGAGGAGGCGATGCGCGAGGTCTTCGGCGGCGAACTCGAATGGCTGCCGTGGATGCGTCCGGGCTTCGAGCTCGGACTCGCGCTCGAGAAGCTGTGCAAGGACCATCCGAACGCCGTCGGCGCGATCATGGGTCAGCACGGCCTCATCAACTGGGCCGACGACCCGCGCGAGTGCTACGACCTCACGCTGTCGCTGATCTCGCGCGCGTCGGAGTACCTCGCCGCGCACGACCGCGGCGCGAAGACCTTCGGCGGACGGAGGATCACGCCCGTCGCGGACGACGCGCGGCGTGCGCTGCTCGTGAAGTTCCTTCCGTTCCTGCGCGGCAAGGTCTCGACGCGACGGCGCATGATCGCGACGGTGCAGCACGATGCGGCGATGCTCGACTTCGTGTCGAGCCACGACGCGGCGCGGCTTGCCGAACTGGGAACCTCGTGCCCCGACCACTTCCTGCGCACGAAGATCAAGCCGCTGCTCGTCGATTTCGACCCGAACACGGGTTCGTTCGCCGAGCTCTGCGAGAAGACCGAGGCCGGTCTCGCGCAGTACGTGAAGGACTACGCCGCGTACTACGAGGCGTGCCGCCACCCGGATAGCCCGGCGATGCGCGCGCCCGAGCCGACGGTGATCCTCGTGCCCGGGGTCGGCATGATCGCGTGGGGATCGTCGAAGTCGGAGTCGCGCACCACCGCCGAGTTCTATCGCTGCGCGGTCGAGGTGATGAAGGGCGCCGAGTCGATCGGCGGCTACCGCGCGCTGCCGCGGCAGGAGGCCTTCGACATCGAGTACTGGCGGCTCGAGGAGGCGAAACTGCAGCGGATGCCGAAGCCGAAGCCGCTTGCGGGCCACGTGTCGTTGATCGTGGGCGCTGGAAGCGGCATCGGCCGCGCGGCCGCGCCGTTCTTCACCGCCGACGATGCGTGCGTCGCGTGCATCGACCTCGACGCAAAGGCCGCCGAGGCGTGCGCCAAGGAACTCGAGAAGTCGGTCGGCACCGGCATCGGCGTCGCTGGCAGCGGCATCTCGTCGTGCGGACCGGCGATCGCGCTTTCGTGCGATGCGACCGATCGCGCGGCGGTGCGCCGGATGCTCGACGACGTGACGCTTGCCTACGGCGGCATCGACGAACTGGTCGTGACCGCGGGACTCTTCCCGACGCCCGGTGCGGATGGTCGCACGAGCGATGGCGACTTCATGCGCGCGATGCAGGTGAACGTGCTTGCGCCCGCGGTGCTCGTCGAGGAGGCCGCCGCGACGATGGCGCCGCAGAAGCTTGCGTGCAGCGCGGTTGTGACGACGAGCGTCAACGCGGTGGTCTCGAAGAAGGGTTCGAGCGCCTACGACGCGTCGAAGGCGGCCGCGAACCATCTGGTTCGGTCGCTGGCGGTGACGTTCGCGCCATTCGTTCGCGTGAACGCGGTGGCGCCCGCGACGGTGATCGAGGGCAGCACGATGTTCCCGCGGCCCGCGCGATCAGGCGATGGCGATCCGCTTCATGGCGGGGCCGGAGAGCTCGCGGACGACGGGACAGGTGCTGCACGTCGACGGTGGGTTGGCGGACGCGTTCGTCCGCTGAACGATCTGTCGCGTCGTCCGCCGAGAGAGCAGGAGATACCGATGCAACGAGTCTGCTTCACGCTGCGTGTCAAGGCCGATCGCCTCGCCGAGTATCGCGAGAGCCACAAGGCCGTCTGGCCCGAGATGCTCGCCGCGCTGTCGCGGCATGGGTGGACGAACTACTCGATCTTCCTGCGCGAGGATGGACTCCTCATCGGGTATCTCGAAACACCCGACTTCAAGAAGGCCGTTGCGGGAATGCAGAGCGAGGAAGTGAACGCCCGGTGGCAGAAGTCGATGGTCGAGTACTTCGAGGAACTGCCTGGCGGCCGCGCGGATACGTCGATCGTGCCGCTCGAGCAGGTGTTCTATCTCGCGTGAGAAACGACCGGCGCTTCGCGCCGTCCCGCGTGATGTGAACCGTCGCTCCTTCGGAGCGCGAGCTTCGTGTCCTACGCGCGCTCTACTTGCACACGCCCCACGTCGCGAGCACGTCGGAGAGATCGGCTGCGTCGGTCGTGCCGTCGCCGTTCACGTCGCCGGCGGCCGAGCCCCAGTTTGCAAGCACCAGCGACAGATCGCTCGCGCCGATCTGGCCATCGCCATCGAGATCGGTCGCGCAACCCTTGCAGTTCGTGCCGCTTTCGCAGCAGTCGGGGATGCCGTCCTGATCGGCATCGTCGAGAAGGCCGCTCTCGATCTCGCAGGCATCGGGCACGCCGCTCGCGTTGCAATCGAACGGCAGCGCGCCGTCGAAGCCCATGGCGCGTACGAGCGCCGTCGCCTGCGTGAGGTAGCCGAAGACCGCCGCGCCGGAGAGGTTGTTCGGATCCACCTCGGGCCCGGCTGCGACCCAGCTCTGCTGCGAGATCGTGCTCGTGTCGACCCCCACCGGGAACTGGTTTCCGTAGCGGTCGCCGTAGATCACGCCGGCGAAGAAACCGGTGCCGGGAACGCCGATGTACGTCGGGTCGATGCGGATCTCGTTGAAGATGCTCGTGTTGCCGTTCGCCGCGCGGGCGTTGGCGGTCACGAGCAGCTGCGCGTCGGTCGGATTGCCGTCGTTGTTCGGATCGCTCCAGAGCGCCACCTGATACGGCTCGTTCGCCACCACGTTGCCAAGCACCACGCGGATCTCGCCGATCCACTCGGCGCCCGGCTCGACGGTGAAGCGGTTCATCCAGAGCACGTCCGCGATCGACCCGAATCCGTAGTTGCCGTCGCGCGTGCCGTCCTCGATGAGATACTCGACCGCGTAGGTCGGATCGCCCAACTGGCACTCGTCCGGAATGCGGTCGACGTTGCAGTCCTGGCTGATGCCGGCCGAGATATCGACGGTGTCGAGGAATCCGTTCGCATTGCAGTCCTCGCACTCGTCGGGGATGCCCGTCGCATCGGTGTCGACGCTCGTTCCGGAAGCAAGATCGCAGCTGTCTGGTGCGCCGTTCGCGTTGCAGTCGGCGGCCGCGCCACTCTCCACCTCGCATGCGTCGGGCAGACCGTTGCCGTTGCAATCGGCGCCGAGCAGCTGGCATTCGTCGGGAATCCGGTCCTTCTGGCAGTCGGCGCTCTCGCCGAGCGCGATGTCCAGCGAGTCGAGCCGGCCGTTCTGGTTGCAGTCCTCGCACTCGTCGGGGATGCCCGTGCCATCCGAGTCGACCACGGTGCCCGCGGCGATCTCGCACGAGTCGATGATGTCGTTGGCGTTGCAGTCGTACACCGTCGACTCGGCCTTCGCGCGCAGCACCCACTTGCCCGGGAACGGCACCGCATCCTCGATGAGCGCTGCCTCGAGGGCGCCGGTGAAGAGGTCGTTCGGATCGATCGTGTTGTCGCTGCCGATGATCCATGAGCGTCCGAGCACCGCGGCGCCGCTCGTATCGAGCGGTCCCGGGAAGTCGGCGGTGGTTGCCGTCGTGATCGCGCCGATGAAGAAGCTGGTGCCGTTCACGCCGACGTAGGTGTCGGGCATGTCGATCGTCTGGAGGACGCCGAGCGTCGTGATCGGCACCGTCTTCGACGCGAGCACCTGCGCGTCGGCGGGATTGCCGTCGCCGTTCGGATCGCTCCAGATGAAGATCGTGGCCGGCTGCGTGTTCGGAGCGAAGACGAACATGATCTCGATCGCCTCGACCGTGCTCGCGCCCTGCGTCACGCGGTGGTTCGTGAGCCACGCCATGTTGTCGCCCGCGCCGCGGATGCCGAATTCGGGTCCGCCGTCGTCGATCCGGTAGTCGTAGGGCTCGCCGAGCTCGCACGAATCTGGCTTCTGATTGACGTTGCAGTCGGTCTCCGTGCCCGCAGCGAGGTCGCACTGGTCGGGGAGGCCGTTGCCGTTGCAGTCGTTGTTGAGGATCTGGCATTCGTCGGGAATGCCGTCGGCGTCGCAGTCGTTGTCGACAAGCTGGCAATCGTCGGGGATGCCGTCGGAGTTGCAGTCGCCGCTCGTGCCCCCCGAGATGTCGCACGCGTCCGGCACGCCGTTTCCGTTGCAGTCCGCCTCGCAGTCGTCGGGAAGCCCGTCGCGATCGCAGTCGGTCGAGCCGCCGGACGCGATGTCGCAGCTGTCGGGCTGGCCGTTGTCGTTGCAGTCTCCCGCGCCGAAGCGCGCGAGCAGGAGCCCGGGCTCGATGACTCCCGCCGAGATGCGCAACTCGTCGACGCTGCCACGCAGCGGCTGGTTGAACACGCCGGTCGAGTTCGTATGCGACCCGACGAGGACGGGCGCGTCGACCGACACGCGGCCGAGGCTTGCGAAGGTGTGATACTCGACGGTGTCGTCGATCACGAAGCGAACCTCGCTGCGGTCGACATCCACCGATACGGAGACGTAGTGCCACACGGTGTCGTCGATGCGCGCGTTCGACGTGATCGACCAGAACGCGCTTGTCTGCGGTCCGCCGTTACCGAACGCGATGCAGAGTTCGCGCCCATTGAAGCCGCCGGTGCGACCGTAGTTCGCCAGTCCGACCGACGGCATGTCGCCCGCCTGCGCGAAGACGATGTAGTCGGCGAACTTGTCGCCCGTCGCAAGCGCCTTGCGCTGGATGAGCACCTGGCGACCGGCCGCATCGGCGGCAGCGGCGTTCTGGTTGAGCTTGACCCACGCCTCGATGGTGAAGCTCTCGCCGGTCGTGTCGAGGATGCGGGCCGGGTCGTTGACCTGGAACCGACCGACGGAACCGAGACGCACCGCGCCGTTGTTCGGCTCGGCGGTCGCCGGAATGATCGGTTCGGCCACATCGGTTTCGGCGGTCACCGAGGTCGGCGTCGCATGGAGGTCGTTGGGCCCGCTGTCGACGAGGGTCGCGCCCGCCTTCTCGAGCCGCCAGTATGCGAGCGTCGCGCTCTGCGCGATCTCGCACGAGTCGGGAATGCAGTTGCCGTTGCAGTCGGTCGCGGTGCCCGCGGCGAAGTCGGCCGCGTCGACGATGCCGTCGAGGTTGCAGTCGTTGCAGGCGTCGGGCCAGCCGTCGCCGTCGCCGTCGGCGATCGGATCGAACGCGGTCGTCGGCACGATCTGTCGCGCGGTTCCCGGGAACGCCCACTCGAGCTTCGCTTCGGCGCCGCCGCCCGACTCGTAGTAGTCCATCTGGAAGATGTATCGTTGCCCGGCGACCAGCGACACCGTCGCGCTCCACGTGGTCGGCGACTGCGGCTGCCACTTGTTGATGAGGTTGAGGCCGCCGACCCACAGGCGCACGCCGTCGTCGGTCGTGGTCCAGAACGTGTACGTGCCCGTGGCGGGCGCGACGAGCGTTCCGGTCCATCGCACGGCGAAGTTGTCGTTCGGGATGCTCGGGTCGGGCGAGTTCCCGTTCCACTGGAAGGCGATCGTCTCGTCGATCCGCGCGAGCAGCCGCTCGGTGAACTGGCCACCGCTCTGGCTTCTCCAGTATTGCCCCACGAGGCCGCTTGGCGCCGCCTGCTCGGCCGCCTCGGTCATGCCGTTGTTATCGCAATCGTCGCACGACTGCGCCGCCGCGAGCGGCGTGAGCGCTGCGGTCGCGGCGAGCGAGAGGATCGAAAGCGCGCGCAGCGCGACAGGGTTCCGGAAGGACGGGGTTCGGAGGAACGTGTTCATGGATGTGTGCAGTCGAGGTCAGCCGCAGTTGCCCCATGCGGCGAGGAGCAGCGAGAGGTCCGCCGCATCGGTGGTGCCGTTGCCGTCGACGTCGCCGCCGGCCGCACCCCATGCCGCGAGAAGGAGCGAGAGATCCGCGGCCTCGACCGAGCCGTTCCCGTCGAGATCGGCCGGGCACGTCGGCGCCGAGCAGGGATCGGGGATGCCGGCGCCCGGATCGGCGAGCGTGCCGTTCGCGATGTCGCAGTCGTCGGGGATGTCGTTGCCGTTGCAGTCGGGGATCGCCATGCGGAACGCCGATGTCGGCACATTGGCGTACGCGGGGTCGCTGCCCGCGGATGGCGGCGCCCACTGCAGGAAGCAGTACTGGTTGCCGATGCCCTCGTGGAACTCCATGCGGATGTCGTATGCGGTATCGGCCGCCAGCTCGATCGCGCCGAAGCCGATGCCCGCGTTCCCGAGCCAACGGTCGATCACGACCTCGCCGTCGATGGAGAGGCGGATGCCGTCGTCCGAGTCGGTGCGGAAGCGCCAGAGGCCTGATTCGGCGCTCGTCCTGATCGTGCCGGTCCAGATCGCGATGAAGTTGTCGTTCGGTACGGCGGTCGGCTGCCAGTTGCCGTCGGCGAAGGCGATGCTCGCGTCGCGGCGCGCGGCGAGCAGCGGCCCCGGTCGGTACGGATCCTTCGGATTCGCCGAACCGAGCCGCGGGTAGTAGCGGCCGACGAGGCCGGTCGCCGCACCCTCGCACGAGTCGAGCACGCCATTGGCGTTGCAGTCGGCGGCGCCCGTGGCGACGTCGCAGCCGTCGGGCAGACCGTTCGCGTTGCAGTCGGTCGCCAGACCTTCCGACAGCTCGAAGCCATCGGGCACGCCGTTCGCGTTGCAGTCGCCGGTTTCGCAGATGTCCGCGGTGCCGTCGCCGTCGCCGTCGTAACCCGGGCGGTAGCGCGACCCAGCGATCGGAAGCCAGTCCGCTGTGCCGCTCGGGCGCCAGCGGAGGCGCATGCGCTGATCGCCGCCGATCTCGCGCAGATCGAGCTGGATCAGCCGCGTGCCCGCCTCGAGGTAGAAGGGGCCGCGCTCCTCGTTCCCGACGTTTGAGCCAAAGAGGAGGACGCCATCGACCATGAGCCGCGCGAAGTCGTCCGACTGCATCTGGAAGTGGTAGTTTCCGCTCTTCGGGACGATCAACGAGCCGGTCCAGCGCACCGAGAAGTTGTCGGTGGGCACCCCATCCGGCATCCATTCGTTGTTGTCGCCGTTGGTCACGTTGAAGTCGAGGCCGAGCGGCCCGGTCGCATCCAGGCGCGTCGCCACGATCGGGCCGGAGAAGTCGTTCGTCGCGTAGTAGCGGCCGGCGAGACCGACGAGCGACGGCTCGCAGCTGTCGGGAATCCCGTTCTGGTCGCAGTCGACGGCGACCGTCTCGCATCCATCGAGCACGCCGTTGGTGTTGCAGTCGAGCGCGGGGTTCAGCGCGATGTCGAAGGCATCGGGCATGTAGTTCCGGTTGCAGTCGCCCGAATCGCACAGGTCGAGCACGCCGTTTCCGTTCGTGTCGACGCCGGCGCGGAAGTTCGTGTTCGCGATCACGTTCCACGTGGTCGACGACGAGGTCTTGCGCTCGACCTTCATCTTCGCCTCGCCGTAGTCCTCGCGCAGCTCGATGCGGATGTAGTGCGTGCCGGCGGTCACCGTGATCGGCGTCTCGGGCACGATCTCGTTGTTGGTGACGCCGTTCGAGCTGCCGATGAGGACGCCGTCGAGGTAGAGGCGGTAGCCGTCGTCCGCGGTGATGCGGAACTGGAACGGCGCGGTCTGGTTGAAGACGAGTCCGCCGGTCCAGCGCACGCTGAACTCATCGCTCGGGACGCCCGCGGGGAGCGACCAGTTGTTGAGGTCGAAGGTCCCCGTGCCGCCGAGGTCGACGCGCACGGCGGCAGGGGTGCCCGACCATGTGCGGTTCGCGAAGTACTGTGCGGTGAGTCCCTGGACGCCGACCTGCTGCGCGTCGGCGAGCCCGTCGTTGTTGCAATCCTGTGCGGCGGCGGGTGCGTTGGCGGCAAGCAGCGCCATGGTGGCGAGGGTCAGGGTGTGGACGTAGGACATGCGCCGGCTCCAGGGAGGATTTCCAGAAAATGCACCACAACGGACCCAAATGCAAGCGGAAAGGTCGGGGATTGGCGGAGTCGCGGCAAGCTGGGCTGGGAGCCAACAGGCGCGGGACTCAGGGTCTGCCCTGGCGAGGTCTGTCCTGGCGAGGTCTGTCCCGGCGATGTTCGTCCCCGCGAGGGGGGCCGACGATGGCGATGGGCAGCGCCAGCCCGGGATGCTGTTCGATGGAAGGTGCCGTCGAGGGAATCGCCCAGACTTCGTCATGGCGATCCAGCGGTGCCCCGATCGGAGGAGTCGCAGGCGGCGTCCCGGCAACGTCGGTCTACAGCCTTACACGTCGATCGGCGTGCGAGGTTCCGTCGGCTACGGCCACATCGTGAACGCACGAGCGGCATCGGTGCCGTCCCCGCGTGGTGCCGGTTGCGACTTGCCGCGCATCGAGGGGATCGATGCAGTGCGGGATCCAGATGGTCAACGACGATCTATGCGCTCGACGTACAATCGAACGGGTGCCATCCGATTTCGAGAACACCCGCTGGTCGATCATCGCGCGTGCGGCATCTGCCGACGAATCGACGCGCCGCGAGGCGCTCGATGCCTTCGTGCGCATCTACCGTCCGGCCTGTGTTGGCTTCCTGCGCCAACGTGGATTCCAGGCGGAGTTTGCCGACGAGGTGACGCAGGGCTTCTTCACGGATGTTGTGCTCGCACGCAACCTGCTCCATGGTGCGGCGCCGGACAAGGGAAGGCTTCGCTCGCTCATCCGGCGTGCGCTTGAGAACTACGCGCGCGACACGCTGCGTCGCGGGATGGCCCGTGGACGGCACGAGGCGCATGCAGCGCGCGATGCGGATGACGCGGCTCAGGGAGGAATGCACGGCGAGCGCGGTATCGCGCCCGGATTTGACGGTGAGTGGGCGCGCGCACAGTTGACGGAGGCGATCCATCGCGTGCGCGAGCGTTGTTCGACTGAAGCGCATCGGCAGGGGTGGACGATCTTCGAGCGTGCGGTACTGCTGCCGTGCGTGTACGGCACGGCACGGCCGGAGATGCGTGATGTTGCGGCTGAAGCGGGCGTTTCCGACGCGGCCCGTGGCCACGTGCTGCTTCGCGAGACGCGGATGCGTGTGCTGCAGTCGCTCGAGGAGGTTGTCGCCGAGACGATCGATCAGCCCGGCGAGTGCGAGGGCGAGGTCGCGTACATCCGCGAACTGCTCTCGGCGTTCGAACTCTGAACGCGCTCGTTTCAGCTGGCCCCGCGCCGTCTATCTCGACAGGCCCCGCTCAGCTCTTCCGCGCGAGGGCGGGGATCGGCACATCGAGGGCGTCGGCGACCGCGCGGAGGACGAGGTGCTCCGACTCGCCGACCCGGTCGTCGTGGGCGGCGGCCCGCGCGGCGAGGGTGAGGAAGCGGGCACGGTCGGTGAAGCGCAGTTCCGCCAGCTTCGCGACCGCGGCGTTGAGGGCATCAAGCGTGCGCTCGTTCGCGGATGGGAGGCTCGGCGCCTGCATGCCGAGCGCGGAGTAGGCGCGGTTGAAGCTGGCGGCGACGTCGTCCCCGGAATGCTCGAGCCCCGCGATCACGCCGAGCACCGTGCGTGTCTCGGCGGTGCAGCCCACGAGCGTGCGGTTTGCCTGCGACGGAGCCTGCGCGAGTCGGCGCTCGACATGCCGCTCCAGGCACTTCGTGAGCGCCCACTCGCGGAGATCGATCGATCCATCCGAGCGCATCGCGCGCGCCAGCGTCTCGCGGAACGTGCGGTAGCCCTGCGCGCCAAGTTGCGTGAGCGCCGGGGCCGCGAGCTCGGCCAGCGCAAGCTGGGCATCGCCCGAAAGCCGCGCCAGTGGATCGGCGATGCGCGCGTACTCCGCGTAGGCATCGCGGTCGCGTTCGGCGACGATCGCGTCGCAGGCCTCGTGGCCGGCCGCGCGGCGCGCGATCGCATAGCAGATGGCGCGCGCGCCGATCGGTTCGTGCGCCGCATCGACGAGTGAGGAGGGAAGCGACGCGCGCCACGCCGCGGCGGCTGCGATGGAACCGGCATCGAGCGTGCCTGCGTGTTCGACCGCGGTGGCGCCCGCGAGTCCCGCGACTCCCGCCGCCGGCATCGCGCCGGCGTTCGCCGCGCGGCGCTGCTCGGCGCGCTCGGCGTACATGCGGTTCGCGGAGTCGGCGCTTCCCGGGCGCGGACGCTCGGGGATCCCCGTCGCGCCCATCGCCTTCAGCGCCTCGATGCGGCGGCCGATCGGCGGGTGCGTCGCGAAGAGCGTGTTGAGCGTCGAGGCGAAGAAGAAGTGGTTGAGTTCGCTCGCCTTCGGCGACGCGACGCGCGCCGAGTGGTCGCGGATCTTGGCGAGCGCGCCGGCGATCCCGTTCGGATTGCGCGTGTACTGGACCGCCGCCGCATCGGCGAGGAACTCGCGCTGCCTGCTGATCGCGGCCTGGATGAGTCGGCCGAACAGCATGCCGATCGAACCGATTCCCCACACCACGAGGCCGAGCACGATGAGGCCCGCGCCGATTGCGGGCCCGGGGTTGTTCTTGCCGCCGCGCGAACGCGCGAGTGCAGGGCCGATGAAGCGGAAGCAGACGTAGCCGATGAGGCCGATCGCCATGATGCCTGCGATGACCGCGGTGGTGCGCGCGTTGATGCGCGTGTCGCCGTGGAAGATGTGGCTGTACTCGTGCGCGATCACGCCCTGCATCTCGTCGCGCGAGAGGAGCTCCATGCAGCCGCGCGTGACGCCGATCGCCGAGTTCGACGGATCGGGTCCCGCGGCGAACGCGTTGATCGACCGATCCTCGAGGACGTACACGGGCGGCACCGGCACGCCCGAGGCGATCGACATCTCCTCCACGATGTTGAGGAGCTGCCGCTCGCCGGGGTCGCGCGTCGCCGGCGCGATGCGGCGGCCGCCGAGCAGCTCCGCGATCATCGCGCCGCCCTGCGACATCTGCCCGAGCTTGACCGCGGTCACGAGGAGCACCACCGCGCCCACCGCACCGAACACGCCGAGCATCAACTTCCAGTTGGTGAAGGCGCCCGACCAGTACGGCACGCCGTCGTTGCGATCCGCCTGCCCGAATGCGTACAGGATGGCCGCGACGAGCCAGAGCGAGATCATCGTGCCGGCGACGCCGAGCGAGAAGAGGAGCACCAGCCGGCCGGTCTGGCGGCGCGCGTTGTCCTGGCTCGTGAAGAAGTCGGTCGACATGTTCCTCCTCTCGAATCCGCGCCCGTCGTCTCGTTCGCCTTCTCGCGATCGTCTACCGCGTGTGCAGGCTTAGAACTTCACCGCGACCGCTGCACGCGCAGCGGCATCCGCCTCGAAGAGGCCCATTTCGCCGATCCCGAAGGTGCGCGCCACGATGCTTGCCGGAAACACGACGATCTGTTCGTTGAGCCGCATCACCGAGTCGTTGTAGGCCTGCCGCGCGAACGCGATGCGGTTCTCGGTGCTCGCGAGCTCCTCCTGGAGCTGCAGCGCGTTCTGGTTCGCCTTGAGCTCGGGGTACGCCTCGACAAGACCCATCAATCGCCCAAGCGCGCCGTCAAGCGCGGTCGAGGCGTTCGCGAGATTCGTGATGGCCGACACGCCGAGCATCGCGCCCTGCGCGGCGCCGAGCGCACCCGCCGCCTGCGCGCGCGCCGCGATCACGGCCTCGAGCGTCGAGCGCTCGTGCTGCATGTAGCCCTTCACCGTCTCGACGAGATTGGGGATCAGCTCGAAGCGCCGCTTCAACTGCACGTCGATCTGGCTGAAGGCGTTTTTCGCGCGGACTTGCGAGCGGCGAAGGCCGTTGTAGACCGAAATCACCCAGATCGCGGGGATGAGGAGCGCGGCGACGACGACGCCGAGCGCGACGAAGAGCGCGGTGTTCGCGAGAACGAGCGGGATCCCTTCCATGGCGGCGCAGTGTATCCAAGGCCCCGGCCGGAGGGCGGCGGACCGCGCGTGCGCGCGCGACGCCGTTCAGGCGCCGAACTCGGCGTTCCACTTGCCGAGGATCGCCCGGCTGCGCGCGCGACGGAGCTTCGTGCGCGCGAGCAGATCCTCGACGAAGCGCACGGTGTCGAGCATGAAGGGGCCGATCCCGAGCATGACCGCGTCGGCGCGGGCGGCGTCGGCGGCGTCGGTCACCTCGCCGCGCGTCGGGAACCCGTGGTCGGTCATCGACTCGAGCACCTGCGTCGCCCAGATCACCGGCACGTGCGCGGCCTCGCAGAGCGCGAGGATCTCGTCCTGCGCCTCGGGCAGATTCTCGAAGCCGATCTCGACGCCGAGATCGCCGCGCGCGAGCATCACGCCGCACGGCGGCATCTTCATCAGCTCGAGCAGGATCTCGGGAAGCGCATGGCAGGCCTGCGGAGTCTCGATCTTGGCGACGATGCCGATCGGCCGCCGCGTGCGCGCAAGGATGGCTGCATGGAGATCGGCGATGTCGGCAGGTCCGCGCACGAAGCTCATCGAGACGTAGTCGATGTGCGGGACGGCGAAGTCGAGCGTGACGAGATCGTCGTCGGTCAGCGCGCGAATCGGGAGATTCGTATCAGGCACGTTCACGCCCTTGCGGTCCTTGAGCGGCCAGGCGCCGGTGCGCGCGGCTTCGATCGTGCACGTCGCCTCGCCCGCGGCGCGGTCGACCGCGGTGCAGCGCGCGCGGATGTTGCCGTCGTCGAAGAGGACGCGGTGACGCGGCTCGATGTGTGCGACGAGTTCGCGCGGACGAACGGCGATGCGCGCGGCACCGGTCGCTCGGCCCTCGGCGTCGCGCGGCGCATCGGTGCTCGATGCGCCGGCATGCAGCACGACCGTGTCGCCGGCGCGCAGGTCGACCGGGCCGCTTGCGCAGGCGCCCGTGCGCACCTTCGGACCCGCGAGGTCGATCGAGATCGGGATGCGACGTCCGCGCGCGGCGGCCGCGGTGCGCAGCGCATCGGCGCAGGCCTTCCACTGCGCCGGGTCTCCGTGCGAGGCGTTGATGCGGCCGCAATCCATCCCCGCGTCGATCAGCGAGCCCATGAGCGTCACGTCGCCCGCGCCCCAGGGCGGAAGCGTGACGACGATGCGCGTCGGATGCGGCGCGGAAGGGCCGAGCAGTTCGGCCGCATGGCGCTCGAGCAGCGTGGCGCCGTCGTCGATCGCGATGTCCGCGCGCGGCGCGTCGGGCGTGCGCCCACACATCGCCGCCAGCGCGCGCTCGACCGCGTCGAGCGTGGGCATCACGTGCGCCTCGCGGCGCGCGAGCGACGAAAGCCCGGTGCGGATCAGCTCCGCCTGCAGGGGCACGTGATCCGAGGCGCGGAGCGCCAGGTAGTGGGCGAGGTTCTCCGCGCTCCGGTGCATCGACGGCGGCGTGGCGTCGATCGACGCGCGCATCGAGCGCTCCAGCGCGCTCGCTTCGTCGCGCAACGTGCGGATCGCGTCGTGGAGGTCGGCGAGGCGAGGGTGATCCATGCGTCGTCTCTCGTGAGGTTTCGTCCCGTGCGGGCTCTTCCGCGTGCGTCAGGCCTGCGGCTTCTCCGCGGCGTCGGTCACGCTCCCGCCGCCACATCGTCGAAGGGAAGCGGTGAGATCTCGACGTCGGGCAGGCGCTTCTGGAAGTTGCGCAGCGCCCACTCGTCGGAGAAGAAGATCACCGGGCGGCCCGCGGCGTCGACGCCGTGCGTCGAATCGCTGAGGACCTCGGGCAGGAAGTCGGCGGGCGCGCCGTTCTTCCGCCACCAGCGCACGATCTGCCAGCGCGCCTTCTCGAGGCGCGACTCGGCGCCGTACTCGCTCTTCAGCCGGTACTGCACGACCTCGAACTGGAGCGGGCCCACCGCCGCGAGGATCGGCGTCTTCAGCTGACCGGCGCCGACCTCCATCTGCTGCACGACGCCTTCCTTCAGGAGCTGGTCGACGCCGAGGCGGTACTTCTTCGAGTTGCCGGGCTGCGGATTCGTGAGGTACGCGAAGACCTCGGGCGTGAACTGCGGGATCTCGCTGAAGCGGATCGTGCGGTCCTCGGCGAGCGTGTCGCCGATTTGGAGGATGTCGTGGCCAATGATGCCGATCACGTCGCCGGCCTCGCCCTCCTCGACGGTCTCGCGCTCCTGCCCGAAGAGCTTCTGCGCGCTCGAGAGGCGGATCTTCTTGCCGCTCTGGACGTGCACGACGGTCATCTCCCGCTCGAACTTGCCGCTCACGACGCGTACGAACGCGATGCGGTCGCGGTGCTTCGGATCCATGTTCGCCTGGATCTTGAAGACGAAGCCGCTGAACGTCGGATCCTTCGGCTCGATGAGGCGCTCGCCCGAGCGACGCGCGCCGGGATCGGCCGAATGCTCGAGGAATCCGTCGAGGAGAAGCTGCACGCCGAAGTTGTTGGCGGCGCTCCCGAAGTAGACCGGCGTGATCTCGCCCGCGAGGACGCGCGCGCGGTCGAACCCGGCTCCGGCGCCCTCGAGCATGTCGAGCTCGTCGCGACCCTGGCGGTAGATGTCGGCGTCCATCCGCGACGTGATCGCGGGGTCGTCGAGGCCGACCACCTGCACGGGGGCCTCGCGCATGCCGCCCTTCGTGCGCTCGAAGAGATGCAGGCGCTTGTCGAGGCGGTCGTAGACGCCGCGGAATTCGGGACCGTTGCCGAACGGCCAGTTCACGGGGAACGCGCCGATCCCGAGCACGCTCTCGAGCTCGTCGAGCAGCGCGATCGGATCCTTCGTCGGCCGGTCGCACTTGTTCATGAAGGTGAAGATCGGCACGCCGCGTCGACGGCACACCTCGAACAGCTTCCGCGTCTGCGGCTCGATGCCCTTGCCCGCGTCGATCACCATCACCGCCGCGTCGACCGCGGTGAGCACGCGGTAGGTGTCCTCGCTGAAGTCCTTGTGGCCCGGCGTGTCGAGCAGGTTGACGCGGTAGCCGTTGTAGTCGAACTGGAGCACCGTCGACGAGATCGAGATGCCGCGCTGCTTCTCGAGCTCCATCCAGTCGGACGCCGTCGCGCGCTGGTCCTTGCGCGCGGTCACCGAGCCCGCGAGCGCGACCGCGCCGCCGTAGAGGAGGAACTTCTCGGTGAGCGTGGTCTTGCCGGCGTCCGGGTGCGAGATGATCGCGAACGTGCGGCGGGGGAGATGCGCGGAAGTCTGTGCCATTCGGGTATCTGCGCGGTGCGAGTGTCTTCGCGGTTCGAGTGTCTTCGCGGTTCGAGGGGGCGGGATTGTCGCAGAAACGGCGCGGTGGGAGAAGTGGCGGACGGAGGTGCCCGGTGCCCGACCGCTCGACGGACTCGAGCGTCCGAATCGTCGAGTCGGTCGGTTGCGCGGTGTGGCGGCTCCATGTTCAATGCGGCGATGCAGATCGACTTCTCCCGCGCCGTTTGCTCCTCGTCCATCCTCCGCCCGGCGCTCGTCGCCTGCGCCGCTCTCGGACTCGCCGCGCCGCTCTTCGCCGTGCCGGCCACGCAGGACGCTGCGCAGGACCTGGCCAAGCCGGCGGTTCCGCCCGCCGCCGCGCCCGCGCAACAGGCAAAGTCCGCGGAAGCCGCAGGGCAGGGCGCCGGGAAGGGCGTCGAACAGGCCGCATCCGACGTCGAGGCCGCGCTGCGGAAGTCGGTGATCAACATCAAGGTGCGCCAGGAGACGCGCGACCCCACGACGCCATGGAAGCGTGAGAGCCCGCAGGAACTCGGTGGGTCGGGCGTCGTCATCGCTCCCGGCAAGATTCTCACCAACGCGCACGTGGTCGAGCAGGCGAGCGAGATCCTGCTCGAGACAAACCAGACCACGCTGCCCGTGCAGGCGGAGCTGCTTGGCTTCGACCCAACGCGTGACCTCGCGCTGCTCGGGACGACCGACGAGGCGTTCATCGCCGCGCACCCGCCGATTCCGATCCTCGAGGGCCTGCCCAAGGAAGGCGCGCGCGTGGTGGTGATGGGCTACCCGCTCGGCGGCGAGCAGCTCTCGACGACGAGCGGCGTGATCTCGCGCATCGAATGGGCCGAGATCGGCCAGTCGGGCGAGGAGGGCATGCGCGTCCAGGTGGACGCCGCGATCAACTTCGGCAACTCGGGCGGACCGGCGTTCGTCGACGGCAAGGTCGCGGGTCTCGCCTTCAGCGGCATGGACAACTCGATGGCCGACAACATCGCGTATCTCCTCGCGACGGAAGAGGTCCGGCGGTTCCTCGCGGAGGTCGAGGCGGGCGCGGTCGACGGCAACACGATCATCGGAATCGAGACGCAGACGCTCGAGAATCCGGCGCTGCGCGCGAAGCTCGGCGCCGGGGCCGACGTGTCGGGCGTGGTCGTGATCGACCAGAAGGGCGGTCCGCTGCAGTCGTGGGACATCCTCGCCAAGATCAACGGCTACTCGATCGACAACAAGGGGCAGATCACGATCGAGGGTGATCGCAAGGTGGCGATGGACTGCGCGGTCGGGCGCTTCGTGCCGACGGCCGACAAGAAGACGATCACCGTGGAGTACGTGCGCGACGGAAAGACCGCGACCGCCGAGATCCCGGCGTTCACGCGCGCCACGCGCACGATCGGCAGCTATCCCGACGGCAACTATCCGTACCTCGTGTACGGGCCGCTCGTGTTCAGCCCGCTCCACTGGGATCTCCTGCGCATGACGGGTGGCTGGATGTTCTTCGGCGAAAGCCCGATCGCGGCGTCGATCACCGACGAGCGCCCGAGCGGCGGACGGCAGGTGGTGACGGTGGCATCGCCGCTCCTTTCGCATCCGGTCGGTCGCGGCTACGAGGTCAACCCCGGCCAGTCGGTGAAGAGCGTGAACGGCAAGACCTTCGCGAACTTCGCCGAGTTCGTGAAGATCCTCAACGACCTCCAGGACGAGTACGTCGTGTTCGAATTCAACGAGCGCGGCATCGAGCGGCTCGTCTTCAAGCGCGCCGAGATCGAGGGCTCGACCGAGAAGATCATGGACTCGAACGGCATCCGCCGGCAGTGCTCGAAGGACGTCCAGTCGGTGTGGACGAAGGAGTGAGCCTGCGGGCGCCGGACCCGCGTGCCGCTCGGCGACGAGTCGCCGTCGATGTCGCCCGGCCGGCTGTCCGGAGAGGCGATCCCTCGCGTGGATGACGCGCGCGGAACGTGCCGACGTGCGTCACGCTCTCGGTTCATGTGCCGTCGACTTCCGAGTTCACCGAGCCACGACCGCGGCATCCTCCCGCGCCTGCACCTTCTCGCCCGCGCGCTATCCTCCCGCCCCGTGCTCCCCCAGAACAACGTTCTTCACAGCGTCATGGACATGTCCGACCGGATCGCCGCGCGCGAGGCTGACTGGCGCGCCGGCGCCGTCGTCTACCAGGTCTTCGTCGACCGCTTCGCGCCGAGCACGGACCTCGACGCGAAGCGTGCGCAGTATCCGTCGCCGAAGCGTCTCCGTCACTGGAACGAGTTGCCGGCGAAGGGACACTTCGTCGAGGAGGCCGGCGTCTGGAGTCACGAGATCGACTTCTGGGGCGGCGATCTGGCGAGCGTGCGCGCGCGGCTCGATCACCTCGGCGCGATCCCGGCCGACGTCCTCTACCTGAACCCGATCCACCTCGCGTACACGAACCACAAGTACGACAGCGCCGACTATCTCGCGGTGAGCCCCGAGTACGGTTCGCGCGCCGATCTGCGCATGCTGGTCGGCGATGCCCACGCGCGTGGGCTCAAGGTCGTGCTCGACGGCGTCTTCAACCATGTCGGCCGCCGCCACCGCCTGTTCGAGGAGGCGATGCGCGACGACCGGAGCCCGTACCGATCGTGGTTCTTCATCGGCAGCGAGTATCCGAACGGCTACCGCGGCTGGGCGGACGTGGCGAACCTGCCCGACCTGCGCGTCGAGCGCGAGGAGGTGCGCGATCACCTGTGGCTGGCGACCGACAGCGTGGTGCGCTCGTACCTGCGCGACGGCGTCGACGGCTGGCGCCTGGACGTGGCGAGCGACCTCGGGCCGCACTTCCTCCGCGAACTCACGCAGAGCGCGCACCGCGAGAAGCCGGGTTCGTGCGTCGTTGGCGAGATCTGGAACGCGCCGAGCGGCTGGGAGCGCTCGCTCGACGGCATCCTCAACATGAACGCGCGCATGATCGTGCTCGACTATTGCCGCGGCCGCGCCGATGCGACCGTGACGGCCGAGCGTCTGCGCGACATGGTCGACGACGCGGGCATCGAGTTCGTCCTGCGCTGCTGGACGACGCTCGAGAACCACGACACCGAGCGCCTTGCGCATCTTGTGCCCAACGAGCGCGAGCGGCGCATCGCGCACGTCTTGCAGGCGATGCTGCCGGGCTGTCCGAACCTCTACTACGGGCAGGAGGTCGGCACGCCGGGCGGGGCCGACCCCGAGAACCGCGCGCCGATGCGCTGGGATCTGGTGCACGACGGGCACCCCGAGTGGGAGTTCATGCGCGGGCTCTACGGCGCGCGTCGCGCGATGCGAGCGGCCGCGAAGGGCGATGTGATCTTCCTGCGCGGGCGGAAGCTCCTCGCGTTCCTGCGGACAACCGACCGCGCGCTCGAGAGCGTGCTCGTCGTCGCGAACATGGAGGATGTCGAGGTCGAGGAGACGCTCTCGATGCGCGACGGCCGGATCATGGCGGGCACGCACTTCCGCGACGCGCTCGCGTTCGATCGGCCCGACGCATTCTCGACGCACGTCCACATGGGCTTCGCCACGCTGAAGCTGCCGCCGAAATCGGTGCGCGTGCTGAAGATCGTGCCGCCGACGCCGGGGCAGCACTCGCCGTACAAGCGGATGCGGTAGGCGACACGGCAGGGGACTCGGTGGCCGGGCTCGGGCGGAGTTCGCCCCGAGTCGGTCGCACTGTCGATGCGCCGTCGACGCGCCGTTGATGCGGGGGAGGTCCGGACTGCGGATTTTCCGCATGCGCGGCGTCCCGGATCCCTGCCGCGCGGCTCTCGCGCCATACTGCGGCACATGTCTTCCGCCGCCTCCGCCGCCTCGGCACCGACGACCACCCTCGAACTCTCGACCCGCGCCGACGGCGTCGCGGCCACCGTGTCGCGCGAACTCGCGCGAACGCACGGTCTCCTGCGCCTCGCCCCGTGCTGGGTGCCGCGATCGTTCCTGCAGCCGGGCCTGCGCATCAAGCTGCATCCCGACGACACCTACGCCTACGGCCTCCATCGCGGTGGCATCGACGAGCGCTGGTTCAGCTCGACCACCGAGGCGGCGAACGACAACCGCACGCCCGACGAGGGACTCTCGTACTGCGTGGTCGGGCGCGAGCGCTTCACGTTGAAGCAGGCCGTCGCCGAATCCGGCGCCGAACTGATCGGCGAGCGGCTGTGGAAGCGCTACGGCAAGTGGCCCGTGTACGCGAAGTTCTTCGACAACATGGGGCCGATCCCGCACCACATGCATCAGGACGATGCGCAGGCGGCGCTCGTCGGACAGGAAGGGAAGCCCGAGGCGTACTACTTCCCGCCGCAGCACAACCCCGTCGGCAACAACTTCCCGCACACCTTCATGGGACTTGTGCCAGGCACAACGAAAGCCGATGTGCGGCGTTGCCTTGAGAACTGGAACAAGGGCGACAACGGCATCCTCGACATCTCGCAGGCGTATCGCCTCAAGGTGGGCTCGGGCTGGATCATGGAACCGCGCGTGCTGCACGCGCCCGGATCGCTGTGCACCTACGAGCCGCAGTGGGGGAGCGACGTCTTCGCGATGTACCAGTCGCTGGTCGAGGGGCGCATGGTGCCGTGGGAGCTTCTCGTCAAGGACATGCCGAAGGAGAAGCACCGCGATCTCGACTTCATCGTCGAGCAGCTCGACTGGGAGAAGAACGTCGACCCGAACTTCAAGGCGAACCGCTACCTCGAGCCGGTGACCGCCGCGCAGGGCGCGGGCTGGCACGACCGCTGGATCATCTACGGCAAGATGAACGGCTTCGAGTACTTCACCGCAAAGGAACTGACGGTCGAGCCGGGTGCGACGGCGACCGTCGTCGACAACGGCGCGTACGGCCTGACCTGCGTGCAGGGCACGGGCACGATCAACGGCGAGCCGCTGTCGAGCCCGCGGCTGATCCGATTCCGCGAACTGACGAACGACGAGTACTTCTGCACCGAGGCGGGCGCAAAGCGCGGCGTGACCTTCACGAACACCTCGGCGGTGGAACCGCTGGTCTGCCTCAGGTACTTTGGCCCGGAAGTGAACCCGAACGCGCCGAAGGTCGGCGCGCATCGCGCGTGATGGGAACGCGTGCCGCGCAGTTGGCGGGCAGCTCCCCGCGAGGTGTCTGGCACCGTCTGGCCACCTGGAACCCGCGCCCGGCGTGAGGTTTGGAGAGATTGACGCGATGCCCGGCACGTGCCGGGTACACGCGGGGTCTCCAGCCGGCACGGTTCTCACGACTTCCGCGCGATCTGGAAACCGTGCCGCGCAGTTGGCGGGCAGCTCCCCGCGAGGTGTCTGGCACCGTCTGGCCACCTGGAACCCGCGCCCGGCATGAGGTTTGGAGAGATTGACGCGGTGCCCGGCACGTGCCGGGTACACGCGGGGTCTCCAGCCGGCACGGTTCTCACGACCGACCCGCCTCCCGGGACGACGGAGGCCGCGTCGCGCGCACGGTGTCGGCGGCGGATAGTCCGGTCGCTCGGGAAGAACTCCAGAAACACCGCGCCGGGTGAAGCAACTCCGTGCCTGGTCAAGCGCGGGCCGGTGCCGCGCAACTGCCGCGCACGAATCGGTACCTTGCAACCTGTGGAGTCGGGCGAGTTTGCGTCCACAGGTCCGGTGCCAGCCAAGTCCCCGTCACTCGCGCGGTCTCCAAGCGGCACGGTTCTCACGGCAAGGTTCTCAAGAGGGGCACACGATGAAACTGCACAACGCCATGTGGCCCGGACTCGTCGGCAAGGAGCCCGGCACCGACCATCCACCGATCTCGCTCGACCGCATGCTCGAACTCACCGCGAAGGCCTCGGTGGATGGGCAGAAGTTCGACGGCGTCGACCTCTTCCTCTTCCATCCGCACACCGATCCCGATGCGAGCGAGTCGGACCTCCGCAAGATGGCCGACAAGATCGCGGCGAAGAACCTCGCCGTAGGCTCGCTGGTCGCGCCCGTGTGGCCGGGCACCGTCGGTGACAGCGCGATGGGCTCGGTCGAGCAGCGCGCGAAGTTCATCGACGCCGTGCGCAAGGCCTGCCGCATCGCGCGCATCCTGAACGAGCATGGCGTGCGCAAGTACGGCGTCATCCGCATCGACAGCGCGACCGGAACCAAGGCCGCCGCGAAGAACGAGAAGAAGGCGATCAAGGAGATCGCCGCCACCTTCCGCGAGGCGGGCATGGTGGCCGCCGGTCACGGCGAGCGGCTCGCCGCCGAGGGCGAGGTCTGCTGGGGCGGCATGCATTCGTGGAAGTCGATGGTGTCGCTGCTCGAGGCGGTCGACATGCCGGGCACGGTCGGATTCCAGGCCGATCTCGCGCACACCTACCTCTACATGCTCGGCGTGAACTCGCCGAAGACGGCGATCCTGAAGAAGGGGAAGGGCGGGAAGTACTCGCAGAAGGACTTCGACAAGGCCTACACCAAGCTCACCGACGCGCTGCGTCCGTGGACGATCGACTTCCATGTCGCGCAGAACGACGGCACCGTGCACGGCACGGGCTCGCATGACAAGACCGGCCGCCACTGCCCGGCCGATGATCCGAACGGCAAGCTCGACATCCCCGCGTGCTCGAAGCGCTGGCTCGAGGGCGCGGCGGGCCGCGGCATCCGCCACATCTGCTGGGACGGCTGCATGTTCCCGAACGCGCTCCTTGAGAAGCAGGAGACGTGGAACACCGTGCTGCGCGCGATGATCTCGGTGAAGAAGGCGATCGCCTGAACGGCGGGGATACGAACAGCCATGGCAAAGAAGACCACGAAGAATACGAAGAACACGACCGCCGCGAAGCACGGGACGAAGCTCGTCTCCGCGACGATCTCGACCACCGAGCCCGCTCCCGCCCCCGCGAACGAGCTGCGCATCGGCCTCATCGGCTACGGCTTCATGGGTCGCGCGCACGCAAACGCCATTCGCCAGGTGCCGCACTTCTTCAAGACCTCGCGCAAGCCCGTGCTGCAGGCGGTGTGCGGACGCGATGAGCCGAAGGTGCGCGAGTTCGCGGCGGCATGGGACGCGCGCTCGATCGAGACCGACTGGCGAAAGCTCGTTGCGCGCGACGACATCGACGCGGTCGACATCTGCACGCCGAACGATTCGCACATGGAGATCGCGCTTGCGTGCGTGAAGCACGGCAAGATGATCCTCTGTGAGAAGCCGCTGGCCCTCGACGGCAAGCAGGGCGAGGCGATGGTGAAGGCGGTCGAGAAGGCGAAGCTGCCGAACCTCGTCTGGTACAACTATCGGTTCCTCCCGGCTGTGACGCTCGCGAAGAACATCGTCGACGCGGGCGAGCTCGGCAAGGTCTTCCACTACCGCGCGAACTTCCTGCAGGACTGGACGATCTCGGCGGATCTTCCGCAGGGCGGCACCGGTCTCTGGCGCCTCGACGCGAAGGTGGCGGGCTCGGGCGTGACCGGCGACCTCCTCGCCCACTGCATCGACACGGCGCGCTGGATCAACGGCGACATCGTCGCGGTCAGCGCGATGACCGAGACCTTCATCAAGGAGCGCGTCCATACCGCGACGGGCAAGAAGCAGCCGGTCAAGATCGACGATGCGTGCGCGTTCCTCGCGCGCTTCGAGAACGGCTCGATGGCGGTGTTCGAGTCGACCCGCTATGCGCGCGGTCACAAGGCGCTCTACACCTTCGAGATCAACGGCGAGAAGAAGAGCCTTGCGTGGGATCTCCACGACCTCAACCGGCTCTCGTACTTCGACCACGGCGTGCCGGGCGACCGCCGCGGCTGGTCGAGCATCCACTGCACCGATGGCGATCATCCGTACGCGGGCAAGTGGTGGGTGCCGGGCCTCTGCCTCGGCTACGAGCACTCGTTCGCGCACGGGCTGTACGAGTTCCTCACCAGCCTCGACGCACCGAAGTCGGAGAAGCGCTTCCCCGACTTCCGCCATGCGCTTGGCACGCAGTATGTGTGCGACGCCGTGCTCGAGGCCGCGCGCACGGGCAAGTGGACGAAGGTGAAGAGGGCGTGAGGGTGAAGCGGGCGTGAGCCGCGGAGCGAGAGGCGACCGGAACTCGCTGGATCGGTGGCCAAATGCGGGGTGGGAGGAATCCTCGCCCGCGCGCATCGGATTCTTCGCTATGTTTCCGCATTCCATCGTTCCCGCATCCGCGGGACGATCCAAACCCGGAGACCCCATGCAGACTCTCGCCCGCGGCATCCTCTCGCTCTCGCTCGTCGCCACCGCTCTCGTTTCAACGCTCACGCTGACCGCGTGCAACACCACGCCGCAGACGGCCGAGGACCGCGCGGCGCTGACCAGCCGTACCGCGTCGTTTGTCGGCAATGCCAAGAGCCTCGACCCGTCGCTTTCGAAGTTCTTCGACAACTGCGTCGGCTACGCGGCGATTCCGTCGATCGCGAAGGGCGGCTTCATCGTCGGTGGCGCGTATGGCAAGGGCGAGGTGTTCGACAAGTCCGGCACGCGCGTCGGTTTCTGCGACGTGAGCCAGGGCTCGATCGGCGCGCAGATCGGCGCACAGACCTTCGGCGAGATTATCTTCTTCGAAACGAAGGAAGCGATGACGGCGTTCAAGGGCGGCAAGTTCGCGCTGGCGGCGCAGGCCTCCGCCGTCGCCCTCCAGGCGGGTGCGGGAGCTGCGGCGAAGTACCAGGGCGGCGTGGCGATCTTCGTGATGAACCCCGAGGGCCTCATGCTCGAGGCGTCGGTGGGCGGGCAGCAGTTCGGCTATCAGTCGATCGCTGACGTCGAGTAACTCCAGACGGTGCCTGGCACGTGCCGTCTGGTGCCAGGCACCAAACGGCACGTGCCAGGCACATCGCGCCGTCGCTGTAAGTCGTTGTGGCGTAGGGGATTACGCCGCGCGATCTTGGTGTCTGGCACGTGCCAGGCGGTGCCAGGTACCGCGCGGCACGTGCCAGGCACCCTTCCGGGCGCTCCGCGAATTCGCGCGTTGTTCCTAGGGATCCGCGCCTCGATTCTGTAACTTCGGGAGCCGAGCACGTGCGCGTCGGATGGCCGTCCGCACGTCCCGGGACTGTCTCTTTCCCGAAGGATGGACCGCCATGCGCATGAACCGGGTTGTTGTTCGCTCCGTCGCCACTCTGGCGCTCGCCGCGGCCGGGACGGCACACGCTCAGACGCTCAACGACCTCTACCCCGAGCTCGCGACCCTCATCGCAGCAGACGGTGCAAGTTCGGACAACCTCGGCACTTCGGTCGCGATCGATGGCGACACGCTCGTGGTCGGATCATCGACGGATGACGTCGGCGCGAATGCGGACCAGGGCAGTGCCCGCGTCTTCGTGCGCAGTGGATCGACGTGGACGCTCCAGGCAACCCTCACGGCATCCGATGGCGCCGCCGGCGACTTCTTCGGGTCCACGGTCGCGATCAGCGGCGACTCGATCGCCGTTGGCGCTCCGGGAGACGACGTCGGTGCGAACTCAAGTCAAGGGAGCGTGCGTACCTTTTCTCGATCGGGTGCCGTATGGACGGCGGGTGCCACCCTGACCCCCGGTGATGGCGCCGCCGCGGACAACTTCGGTAGCGCGCTCGCATACGAGTACAACACGCTCGTCGTTGGCATGCGAGATGACGACGTTGGCGCAAACGTAGGCCAGGGAAGCGTGCGGGTCTACACACGGAACGGTGGAACCTGGACTGCCGTGGCGCTTTTCGCGTTCGATGGTGCAGCGGGCGATGCCTTCGGCGCTTCTGTCTCGATCTCAGGCGACTCGATCGCGGTCGGAGCGCCCTACGACGGAGTGAACGGCACGGCCAATCAGGGAAGCGCGAAGGTGTTCGTGCGAATCGGCGGTTCCTGGTTGCAGCAGCAGTCGGTCGTTGCCGCAGATGGTGCCGGTGGCGATGGTTTCGGATTCTCCGTTTCGATCTCGGGGAACACCCTCGCCGTCGGCGCAAGTGCCGACGACGTCGGCGCGAACACGGACCAAGGCAGCGTGCGCATCTTCACGCGGGACGGAACCTTCTGGTCCGAGCGGGCCACGCTCGTTCCCGCGGTGAGCAGCTCATTCGGCTACTTCGGCGTCAGCATCGCGCTCGCAGACGATGTCCTCATCGCGGGTTCGGTGACATCGAACTCGGGAATCCCCCCCGTGAACACCGGTAGTGCGTGGGTCTTCGTCCGGAACGGAACGACGTGGCAGGAACGGGTCCGACTGCTCGCATCTGACGGAGAAGCGTCAGACTACTTCGGCGACGCGGTGGCGATCGACGGGACGACCATCGCGGTGGGAGCGCCGTACGACGACGTGAACGGCGTCGGGAACCAAGGCTCCGTCCGCATCTTCGGCAGCTACCGCGTCTTCAACGACACGACGAGCATCGGGTACTCGAGCCTTGCCTCCGCGATCGCCGGCTCGTCGGCCGGCGCCCGCCTCCTCTGCGGCGCCCCGGCGTTTGCCGAGGCGACCGGCATCGTCGACGCATCGCAGAAGCGCTTCACCTATGTCGCGCTCGAGCCGCTCGTCCTCGCCGAGAGCGCGCTCATGACGGTCGCGACCAATACCGTCTTCGAGAAGTCGCCGAATGTCGTCGCGGGCGGGCTGACGATCGCGGGCGATCTCTCCGCGCCGCAGGCAGGCACCCTCACGTTCGAGCAACTCTCCGTCGCAAGCGGCGGGCAGCTCCTGCAGCGCGGCTCGACGATCCTGGTGAACCAAAACCTCGCGACGACCTCGGGCGGCGTCTGCTACCTGCAGGGCCCGATCCTCGCCGAGGCCGTGACGACCGCCGTCGGCGCACAGAACCGCTGCGCCGGCGATACGGACATCTTCGCGAACTACACGAACGCGGGCGCCACGATCGTCCAGCGCGGCATCCTCTACATCTACGGCACGCTCGTGAACACCGGCACGCTGACGGGCGAGGTCGACACGAGCTTCATGCCGCCCGCCCCGGGCGACGGCTACTCGATCGGCGGCGACTACGCGCTGTCGGCGGACTCGTCGCTCGTCCTGCCCGACCCCGTCTGGTGGCTGCGCGTCGGCGGCGATCTCGACATCGCGATCAATAGCCCCACGCGCTTCGTGATGGACCAGGCCACGATCGAGCTCACGGGCGTCGGTGACGCGCCGTCGCAGACGCTCGAAGTCTTCGCGCGAGACTACGGCGCGGTCGACGAAGGCTTCGCGAACTCGAACTACCTGCTCGGCGCGCTGCGCATCCGCGCGGGTGCCACCGTCGAGCTCGTCGACAACCATAACAACGCGACCGGCAAGGGCCAGGAGGCGATCTACACGAACGATCTGTTCGTGCCCGCGGGCGCCACGCTCGTCACCAACGGCTACCGGATCTACACGCGCGCGGCGACGATCGCGGGCACGGTGTCCGATCCGGCGGATGTGATCGTCGTGCCCGGAACTCCGCCGTGCGCGGCAGATCTCTTCCCCGACGGCGTCGTCAGCGCGGCCGATCTCAGCATCCTGCTCGAGCGCTGGGGCCCGTGCTCGGGCGCGTGCATCGCCGACATCGACGGCGACGGCAACGTCGGCGCCGCCGACCTCAGCCTCCTCCTCGTCAGCTGGGGGCCGTGCGCGAACTGACGCGCTGCCGCGTCGTCGCCGTTGTTGCACAGATCGAATCTCGAGCCCGTACTTCGCTCGTTCAGCATTCAAGGACACGCAAAGGACACGCAGCCATGCGCAACATCCTGACCCGGCCCCTCGCGGTCGCCCTCTCGCTCGCATCCGCCTCCGTCGCTTCTGCCCAGACGCTCAACGACCTTTACCCCGAGCTCGCGAC
>JAJTGL010000125.1 GCA_021297795.1 Planctomycetaceae bacterium | reverse complement strand
AGCAGGATGTCGCCGGGCTTGATGCCCGCATCCGACGCGCTCGTGTTCGGGCTCACGCTCTCGACGAGGATGCCCGATTCGCCGTCCTCGGTCATGCCCGGCTGGATGCCAAGCCGCACCGGTGCGTAGCCGCGGTCGTTTCCACCCGGCGCCGTGTCGACGACCGTCGGCCGCTGCGGCCTCGGTGCGCCGTTCTGGAAGGCGAGCCGCTCCGGACTTGCCGCGCGCCACATCGTGATCGACTGGACGAGATCGAGGATCGCGGGCACGCCGCGCGGATCGACCGTGTAGCCGACATCGCCCGGCTTGTGATAGATGTCGTGGACACCGCTGAAGAAGAAGAGCACGGGTATGCCCGCGCCGAAGAAGCTCGAGTGGTCGCTCGGACCGCGGCCACTCGGATCGGCGTAGATCGTGAGGCCGCTCTTCTTGAAGAACGGCTCAAGCTTCTCCGAGAATCCCTCGGCGCTCTCGACGCCACCGACCACGAGCTCGCCCGAGCGCATGCGGCCGATCATGTCCATGTTGAGCATGATGTCGACCTTGTCGGCGGGGATCGACGGGCTCTTCACGTACGCACGCGAACCGTTGAGACCCATCTCCTCCGCGCTGAACGCGAGGAAGAGCACGCTGCGGAGATTCGCGTCGGCGGGCGCGTCGGCGTAGGACTTCGCCAGGCGCTTCGCGAGGACGAGCATGCCCGAGGTACCGCTCGCGTTGTCGTCGGCGCCGGGGTGCACCTTGCCGCGGTTCGCGGGATCGGCGCCGTACATGCCGTAGCCGACGTGGTCGTAGTGCGCGCCGATCACGATCCACTCGTCCTTGAGGTCGCCGCGTCCGCCGAGGATGCCACCGACGTTGTGCGTCGTCATCTCGCCGGTGTCGACGTCCACCTTCAGCGTCACCGGCGCGTCGTCCTTGAACGCGATCGGAAGCGCGGGCGCATCCTTCGTGCCCTCGTCGAACACGTTTCGCAGCGCGGCGAGGTCGCGGCCGTCCGCATCGCACGCCTTCACCAGCGCCTCGGCCGCGGGGCCGTCCGCGAAGAAGCACGGGACGCCCAGCGTGCCGCCGAGGCTCTCCGCGCTCATCGTGGCGAGATTCGCCTTCTTGCCGCCGTAGCCCGGAGGTTCGATCACGACGATGCCGTTCGCGCCGCGCCGGCGGATCGCGTCGATCTTCGCCGCAAGGCTCGACGCGCTCGTGAACTTGTCGCCACCCCAGCGCGACTTGCCCTCGGCGTCGAGCGGCTCGCCGCGCATCACGAGCACGATGCGGCCCTCGAAACGCGCGTCGGGCGCGAAGTTCGTGTAGCCGTCCTTCCCGTTCTCGATGCCGTAGCCGACGAAGGTGACCGGGAGTTCGGCCGTGCCGCCACCCGAGTTCCTCATCGCCTTGGTGCTGCCCTCGACCTGCGCGCCGCCGAGGAGGATCGCGCTCGACGTGATGCTGCGTTCACGACCGGGCAGCGCGAAGGGCTGCCGCCACGGATCCGCTGGATTCGCCTGCGCGCCCGACGCGAACGCGGGCTCGAGGCCCGCCTTCTCCATCCAGAACTCGCAGTACTCCGCCGCACGCTCGATGCCGTCGCTGCCGGGGACGCGGCCCTCGAACCACGGATTCGAGAGCGTCTGCACGTGCTGGTACCACTCGACCGCATCGGGGCCGAGGTCGGCGAGCACCTGTGCGAGCGAGGTCGACATCGGATCGACCGGGACGAAGCTCTCCGCGGGGTCGAACGTGTAGACGTTGACCGAGCCCGGGATGATCTTGCCCTCGCCGCGCGCGGTGCTCGCGCGCTCGCGCGGCTTCGGCGTGCCCTTGCCGGGCTGGGTGACGTCGGAGAAGAGCCCGGCGCCGGTCTTCGGCGTCGACGGCCGCACGGAGGTCGCGGGCTTCGCCGACGCGTTCGCGGCCGTGCCAGCCGCCGCGTTCGGCGTCGCGCGCGCGGGATCTCCCGCTGCGCTGGCGGGAGGTGCGCTCGCGGTGCCGGATTCGGCGTTCGCGGACGCGGCGGCGGCAGGCGTTGCGTTCGCAGCGTCGTCCTTCTTCGGCGTGGCGCAGGCCGCGAGCACGGCGGCGGCAAGCCCCGCCGCCACCAGCGTGAACGGCGCAAATCGCCTGATTCCGGCCTTCGGAAGCGGCTTCGCGCCTCCGGGCACCCCATCGGTCGGGGCGGCGTCGAGGCAATCGGTCCGGGTCTGGTTCACAAGGGCCGCGCGCGGCGGAATCGGCGAGAGTCGCATGGGAACGGAAGCGTACCGCCCGCGCATTCCGGACGCTGCGGATTCGCTCGCGTTCCTCCTATACTCGCCTCCTTGCAAGCGACCCCGTCGGTCGCCGATCCACCCGCGGCCAGGACCGAGTTGGCCCTCGATCCGCGGAAGACCTCGCCCACCCCTGACCAGCGATGCACACCGTGACGACCGCCACCACCGCCGCCGCGTCCGCCACCACCCTCGGCCCGACCGACACCTTCTTCCGACGCCACATCCCCCACACCGCGTCGGAAACCACCGAGATGCTCGCGGCCTGCGGCTACGGCGCGATGGACGAGTTCATCAAGGCGGCCGTGCCGGCGACCATCCGGCTCGGCCGCGAGATGGAGATCGACGACCCGACCCGCACGGTCGCGGGCGTCGAGCGCGGCGAGAACGAGACGCTCGGCGCGCTGCATGCGCTCGCCCGCCGCAACGAGGTCTTCCGCTCGTACATCGGCATGGGCTACGTCGACACGATCGTGCCGGGCGTGATCCTCCGCAACATCCTCGAGAACCCGCAGTGGTACACGGCCTACACGCCGTACCAGGCCGAGGTCGCGCAGGGCCGCCTCGAGGCGCTGCTCAACTTCCAGACGATGATCTCCGAGCTCACGGGCCTTCCGCTCGCGGGCGCGTCGCTCCTCGACGAGGGCACCGCCGCCGCCGAGGCGATGAACATGTGCCACGGCATCACCGGCGAGACGCGGATGAAGTTCTTCGTTGCGGAGGACTGCCATCCGCAGACGATCGCGGTCGTCGAGATGCGTGCGAAATGGCTCGGGATCCAGGTCGTCGTCGGCAATCCGGCGAAGTTCGAGCCGACGGAGGAGTACTGCGGCGCGCTCGTCCAGTACCCGACCACCGACGGCCGCATCGAGTGCTACAAGGCGCTCGCCGAGAAGACCCGCGCGAAGGGCGCGCTCGTCGTCGCCGCGTGCGATCCGCTCGCGCTCGTCCTCCTCGCGCCGCCCGCCTCGTGGGGCGCGGACATCGCCGTCGGCAGCGCGCAGCGCTTCGGCGTGCCGATGGGCTTCGGCGGTCCGCACGCCGCATTCATCGCGACGAGCGAGGCGCACGTGCGCAAACTTCCGGGCCGCATCATCGGCGTCTCGCGCGATAGCCACGGCAACCGCGCGCTGCGCATGGCGATCCAGACGCGCGAGCAGCACATCCGCCGCGACAAGGCCACATCGAACATCTGCACCGCGCAGGTGCTCCTCGCCGTGATGGCCGGCATGTACGGCGTCTACCACGGGCCCGAGGGCCTTCGCAAGATCGCCGACCGCGTGCATCGTCTCACGGTCACGCTCGCGCGCGGGCTCGCGAAGCTCGGTCACGACACGTGCCACGGCGGCAAGGATGCGTTCTTCGACACGCTGCGCGTGAAGCTCGGCGGCGGCATCGCGACCGCCGACGTGCTCGCGGCCGCCGCGAAGGCGCGCATCAACCTGCGCGCGTACGGCGACGGCACGCTCGGCGTCACGCTCGACGAGTCGACGACGATCGCAGAGGTCGACGCGCTGCTCGCGGTCTTCGCAGGCGGCAAGTCGGGTGCGCCGGCGGCGGCCTCGGTCGAGGCGAAGGCCGGCGTGATTCCCGCGGTCTTTGCGCGCACCGCGCCCCTGATGCAGCACGAGGTCTTCAACCGCTACCACGGCGAGCACGAGATGCTCCGCTACATCAACAAGCTGGTGTCGCGCGACCTGAGCCTCGTCCACTCGATGATCACGCTCGGCTCGTGCACGATGAAGCTGAACTCGACGAGCGAGATGATTCCCGTCACCTGGCCCGAGTTCGGGCAGCTCCATCCGTTCGCGCCGCGCGAGCAGTGGAAGGGCTACGCGGAGATGTTCCGCACGCTCGAGAACTGGCTCTGCGAGGCGACGGGCTTCGCGGCGATGAGCCTCCAGCCGAACGCTGGCTCGCAGGGCGAGTACGCGGGCATGCTCGTGATCCGCGCGTACCACGAGCACCGTGGAGAGGCGCACCGCGACGTGTGCCTCATCCCGACCTCGGCGCACGGCACCAACCCGGCGACCGCCGTCATCGCGGGCATGAAGGTCGTTCCGATCGGCTGCGACGCCGACGGCAACATCGACCTCGCGGACCTCGCGAAGAAGGCGGAGGAGCACTCGAAGAACCTCGGCGCGCTGATGATCACCTACCCGTCGACGCACGGCGTCTTCGAGGAGGGCATCAAGGAGGCGTGCGCGATCGTGCACCGCCACGGCGGTCAGGTGTACATGGACGGCGCGAACATGAACGCGCAGGTCGGCCTCACGAGCCCGGGCCACATCGGCGCCGACGTGTGCCACCTCAACCTGCACAAGACGTTCTGCATCCCGCACGGCGGCGGCGGACCCGGCATGGGTCCGATCGGCGTGGCGGCGCACCTCCAGGACTTCCTCCCGGGTCACCCCGTCAACCGCCCGCTCTCGGCCGGACGCCACGCGATCGGTCCGATCTCGGCGGCGCCGTACGGCAGCGCGTCGATCCTCGTCATCTCGTGGATGTACATCGCGATGATGGGCGCGAAGGGCCTGAAGAACGCGACCGAGGTCGCGATCCTCAACGCCAACTACATGGCGAAGCGCCTGAAGGACCACTACCCCGTCCTCTACACCAACAGGCACGGGCTCTGCGCGCACGAGTTCATCCTCGACTGCCGTCCGTTCGACCGCAGCGCGGGCATCAAGATCGACGACATCGCGAAGCGCATGATGGACTACGGGTTCCATGCGCCGACGATGTCGTGGCCGGTGCCGGGCACGCTGATGATCGAGCCGACCGAATCCGAGTCGAAGGCCGAGCTCGACCGCTTCTGCGACGCGCTCATCGCGATCCGCGCGGAGATCCGTGCGATCGAGGAAGGCCGCGCCGACAAGGCCGACAACGTGCTGAAGAACGCACCGCACACGGCCGCGGCCGTGACGGCGAGCGAGTGGGCGCACAAGTACTCGCGCGAGGAGGCGGCGTATCCCGCGCCGTGGCTCAGGGACTTCAAGTTCTGGCCCGCGGTCGGTCGCGTCGACAATCCGTACGGCGACCGCAACCTCGTGTGCGCGTGCGAGCCGATGTCGAGTTACTGAGCACTCGCGACTCGCTTCGCTTTCGTCGACGTCCCACTGCGTCGATCCGTCGAGGGACGACGTCATCCGTTGAATGATGACGTCATCCGCCGCGCACGCGTGACCGAGGCTCCTGCCGCGCAAGGACTCCGAACGCGCCCTCGCAAGACGGCGTGAAAACGGGGCGGCCGGATGCGAACCGACGACTTCCCGCACGCATGCAGGCGCGCGGCCGAACGGAGCTTGGCCCGCGACGTTTCCCGTGGGGTAACCGCCCGAACCTGTCCCATGCCGAAAGGACGCGCGCGCGGGAGCGCTTGTCGCCTGCGGCACCCACGCCTTCACAAGCGCATGCCGCGCAAGCGGCACTTTCCGAGGGGCAAGCACATGCTTCCAGCACGCAGAAACGCAGGAAATCCTGCGCAAGATGTCTCCACCGGCCAAAGCGCCGACCGCATCATCACCCGGGCCGCTTCCGCCATCGACGCGCTCGCCCGCATCTCCGGGCCGGCCACGTCGCGTCTCGGCACCTTCGCCTTCGAGACGAAGCCCGCGCTCGCGGGTTCTGCGGACGTGTTCTCAGACGCGGAGCTCGGATCACCCCGCTCGTCGGCGGTCGATCCGGGCGTGTTCTCTTGGCATGAGTTCTCCTCGACCGAGCCGCTCCGCAGCGCCGCGTTCCTCGCCGACATCATCGGTGGCGAGACGATCGTGAAGACCCGCGGCGGCCTCGAGGAATACACCACCGTCCTCAACGGCGGCCTGCACATCGCAGGCGGCCTGCGCGTCTCCGAGGCACGCCGTTCGCGCTGGAAGTCGTTCCTGCGCGTGCCGAGCGTCGACTTCCTCTGCGACATCGCCATCGCGAACGGCGGATCGGTGACGAGCGCCCCGAGCGGCATCGCCGGTCTCGACCGTCGCGCCACGATCGCCGATCCAACCGGCGCCGAAGTCACGATCATCGCCGGCGGCGACGATCGTCGCACCGTCGGCTGCGGCGCCTTCGGCTGGGACGAGCTGCGCTCGATCGATCCGATGGAGTCCGTGCGCTTCTGGTGCGCGACGCTCGATTGGACCGCAATCCCCGTCCACATGCGTGGCGGTGACGCGCGCACCATCGTCTTCCAGAATGGCGGTCGTCCGGTCGCCAGCGTCTCGCAGGCGCTGATCGGCGAACCCGGCAGCCGTTGGTTGCCCGTCGCGACGTTCCGCCGCGGCCTCTGCGACAAGATCGCGCTGCGCGCGATCCGCGCGGGCGCCTCGATGCGCGTTGCGCCGCACGCCGGCGCGGATCCCGTCCAACGGTTCCGATCGACGGAAACACGCCGAACGGAGCCACAGCGAGTCGATCCGCGCGATGGAGTCCCGCGTGCGATCGACTCGCTGTCATGTTGCATGGAACGCACCGCGATCATGCTCCGCGCCACTGGTTGCGCCGATCAGCGATTCTCGTCATTGCCCGCGTCATCCAAGCCCGCGTCCGAATCCTGCACGGGGTTGTCGGTGCCAACGCGCATCGAAGTCTCCGTCACCGTCGCGCCATCAGGTGTCTTGAACGTCGTGGTCGTATAGAGCGTGCGGTCGTCGCCGGTATCCCACTGCTGGTCATCGCCGATCGCCTGGATCTCGAACTGATCGCCGAACTCGAGGAGCTTCACGCGCAGGCGCAGCGGCGTTCCATCCTCGTCGGTCGGAACATTGCCGATCCCGTAGATCTCCTCGAGGCTCGTCGGAAGCCGCCCGTTGTCGGTGCGGAACTGCTCGACCGCCTCGCCCGCATCGGTGGCGCGCGTGGTTCCGTTGAACACCACGGCCGACTGCGTGATCCCGACGAGGGCGAAGAGCGGCAGCACGACGACAAGGGCGACGACGCCACCGATGCAGCCACCGACAAGCGAGAGCACGATCGCGGCGATCGCGAGGCCACGCGGTTCGCGTCGCGCCGAGACGATGCCGAGAACGAGCCCGATCAACGAGCCGATCAGCGGCAGGCACGTCCATCCGAGAATGCTGAAGACGAGCGCCCACAAACCCATCGGGTTGGTGG
>JAJTGL010000124.1 GCA_021297795.1 Planctomycetaceae bacterium | reverse complement strand
GCCTTCGCGCGCGAAAGCGTCTCGTTGATCCGCTGCGAGAGAGAGTCGGGCGTGAACGGCTTCACGACGTAGTTGTTGACGCCCGCCTTGATCGCCTCGACCACGCGGGTCTTCTCGGCCTCCGTCGTCACCATCACGACCGGGCTCTTTCCGCCCTGCGCGCGATAGTTCTTGACGAAGGTGATGCCGTCCATGTTCGGCATGTTCCAGTCCACGAGAAGGAGCTCGGGGGCGAAGGCGCTCACCTTCGAGAGCGCGTCCTGGCCGTCGCAGGCCTCCTCGATCTCCTTGAAGCCGAGTTGGAGCAGGATGTTGCGCTGGATGGTGCGCATCGTCTTCGAATCGTCGATCAGCATGACCTTCATGGGGTGGTTCCTCTCGAGCTTCAGGCGGCCTTCGCCGCGGTGGTGTTCTGGGTGGGATGCGCGGCGGCGCGCGCGACCTTCATGGCGACCTCGACGGAGAAAGCCCCGCCGGCGCACTCGAAGGGAATCGTGATGCAGAGCGCGTCGCTCGGCTGCTGGACCTTGTGGCCCTTGCCGACGACGACCGACGGGCACGAGATCGAGACGTTCTTGCCCTCGAACTTCGCCTTGGCGGCGCCCGAGATCATGTTGACGAGCTCGCCGATCGCGTCGGCGAAGTCAGGCGACGAGGGGTCCATGTCCATGCCCGTGAACGAGCGGATCACGTTGCACGCGGTCGCGGTCGGAAACGACAGGACCACCATGCCCTGCACGTCACCGGACATCCCGATGATGCCGCTGACCTCGTTCTCGAACTTCGGAACGGTGCAGCAGCTGTAGGGCTTGCCTGCCGTCACCGACAGCGAGAGCATCGTGCGGAAGACTTCGTTGGTGCTGACGACGAAAGCGGCGATCGATGATGCGTCCATAAGCCTCCTCGCGCGGCGTACGGGGCCATTCCCGGACGGGGCGCGTGTCCACGGGGACAGGTGGCGGATCGACGCACTCGGCGCGCGACTTCGAGGCACTCCTCGCGAACGGCCCAAACCGGGGAGGATGCCTACCGCTCCGGCGGCATCGGCGCCCGGATCCGCCGTCGCCGACCAGGTCGTGCTCAACCTGTATATTCGCGCAGAAGCAGAGC
This sequence comes from Planctomycetaceae bacterium, assembly GCA_021297795.1. Lineage (GTDB taxonomy): Bacteria > Planctomycetota > Phycisphaerae > Phycisphaerales > SM1A02 > QWPT01. The sequence continues at coordinate 9,946 of JAJTGL010000124.1, read as the reverse complement.
CGCACCGGGCTCGCCGGAGCCTGGATTGAGTTGAAGCAATCGATGTATCCACGTCCGACCGTCACGACCGCGGCGCTGCCCGCGGGACGTGGCTGCGTCCATGACGTGGCCATGCTCGCGCTGCGTATTCCACTGTTTCCCGTCGAACGCACGCTCGATCTGTGCGCGGTCGCCGAGATGCGCCGCAACTGCCCACGTCACATCGGATGGGCCGCGATTTTCATCAAGGCGTACGCACTGGTGGCACGCGAGATCCCTGAACTCCGAAGTTGGATCGCCGGGCGAATCCGAACTCGCCTCGCAACCAGTTCCCACAGCACCGCCACCCTCGCCGTCCATCGTGGTGACCTCGGCGCCGACCGGCTCTTTCTTCCGCGGATCGTGCGTCCGGAGGAACTGACGCTGTGCGAGATCCAGGACTTGATCCACCAGTACACGACACGAGCACCGAAGGATGTCTTTGCACGACAACTCGAGCTCGAAATGCTGCCGGGCCTCCTGCGTCGCGCGGTTCTCCGATGGAACATGTACACGGCGTCGCCACGGCGCACGGCGCGTATCGGCACCTTCAGCGTGTCATCGCTCGCAGGATTTGCAGCAACGAATCGCCTGCACCCGACGATCTGCACGACCAGTCTCTCCTACGGCCCGCTTGATGCTGAGGGCAGGTGCCTCACCACGATCCTCGCAGATCACCGCGTGCTCGATGGCGCGAAGGTCGCGTTCGCGCTGGCGAGGCTCGAGTACGTTCTTCAGAGCGCCATCGTTGCGGAACTTGCAGCGATTCCCACACGCTCGACCCAGTGACGACAGTCGCGGAACGCCTACCGCTCTCCCCGGTCGAGGCCCTTCACGGGCCGGGCCGCTTCCCCGGAATCGCCCGGAATCGGCACGGATTCCTGCTTCGCGGGGTCGACGAGGACGAGGATCGCCGAGGCCGTCCCGTAGGCGACGCTCCGGAGATAGTGCTGGTCGTTCCACGTGCCGTCGGGCGCGCAGATCGAGAGGACAAGCGCGCGATTGAAGGCGAGGTGCTGCTCGCGCTCGTCGGGCGGGAGGAACTGCGCGGCCTCGGCAGCCGCGGTGCACGCGAAGAAGAAGTAGTACGGCGCGATGCCGAACGGCGCGCGGTGAATGCCGCCTCGACCGCGCTCGGCGTCGAGATCGCGCCATGTCGTCTCGAAGAGCGCGAGCGACGATCGAAGCCGATCGATGTCGAGCCTCCCCGCGCGCGCGGCGGCGACATCGGCGATCAGCCGGCGCCCCACGCAATCAGGCATATGATCCCTGCTGTACGGCGCGCCCATCGCGCCTGTGCGGCGCGTGTCGTAGCCGAGGAACCCGTCGGGCAGGCGCGCGCTCCCGATGGCCTCGAGTGCCCGCATGATCGTGGCGTCGTACGGCGGCACCTCGACGACTCCTTCCGGGGTTTCCCATCGCACGGGCTCGACGCCCGCGTCACGCGCCTCGACAAGTGCGATGACGCAGTGCGCGGTGAGGAAGGTGCACGTGTGCTGCCGCAGGTCGGCATCGTCGCGACGCACGTAGTTCCAGCCGCCGCGCGCCGGGTGTGCGGTATGGAGGAGCGACGACGTGTACTTCGCGATCGCCGCACGGATGCGGGGCGCATGATCCTCGGAGATCACGCCCGCCTTGTCGGCCGCGAGGAGGAAGCGCAGCCCGAAGCAATGCGCCCAGTTGCGGCAATCGAAGACGGCCGCGTCGTTCTCATGGTTGATCTGTTCGTGCACCGACGCCCGCGCGACCATGTCGGCGGCGCGAGCAAGCGCGGCTCTCCGATCGACGTCGCCTGCCAATCCCGGCGCTACGAGGAGCGCAAGGCCAACGATGGATGTGCCACCAACTCGGAAGGCGATCGGCGACCCTTTCCCGTCCTGGTAGGCGCACTCGTATGGCCACTCGCAGCGCACTGCCTCAGGCTGCCCTGCTTCCTCGACCGGGACTTCCTGAAGCTCGAGGATCCGCGCGACCGCACGACGCACCACGCGATCGATGAGCGCCGGATCGGGCCGCACCGCCTCGGGGCGCGCGGGCATGCGCGGCTGCGACCACTTCTTCCGTGAGGGCTCATCGCATTCCTGCGAGGACATCGGAGTGAAATCCCGCACCTCCTGCGGACCCGGCGCACCCGCAGCAATCGGCGCACGGGGCGCGGGGGGCGCGCCGGTTGAGCCGGTCGACGACAGCCACTCCGGCGAAATGCCCATCGGCACGACGAGCATGGAGGCGAGGATGACGGAGGAAACGCTCACGGCGGAGTTGAAGGATGTCGGGGGAGGCTGAAGGAGATTGGGGAGGTTGAGGGAGGTCGAGGACAACTGGGCGATCGCCGCCATCGGCGAAGAGCCCCGTGCGCACAGGCCATCCATGTACGCCATCACGACCCCGCAGAGTCTAACCCGCGAGCGCTTGGCACCAAGCGAGGGTTCTATACGCAGTACGCGACCCGCCATGAACGCCGCATGGCGTTCGAGAACGCACGGAGCCCTTACGAGGCCCGGCAACGTAGCCCGTCTCCGCGTGAGACCATCGCGCTCGACCACATGTGACCCGCGGCGCCGCGATCACCACGAGGCCGCCGGCGAAACCCGTCACTGCGTCTTTGGCGATGCGCCTTCCGGCTTCGCAGACGCCGCCCCATCCGCCTCGACGAGCGCCAGCACGCTCATCGCGGTGCCGAAGCTCGCGCTGCGCGGGAAGACGCGGTCGTTCCACGTGCCGTCCGCGTCGCGCACCTTGAAGAGGAGCTCGCGGAACTTGGTGCGGTTGGCGGCGCGCTCCGCCTCGGGCAGGAGCTCGATCGCCGCGGCGGCGTGCGTGAACGCGTAGAAGAAGTAGTACGGAGCGACGCCGTACGGCGCCACGTGCGTGCCGGTCTTCTTGCGGCGCTTCTCGAGCTCGGGCCAGAACTCGAAGAACTTCTCGACCGCGAAGCGGATGCGCTTCTCGTCGCCCTTGCCCGCCCGCGCGAGCGCCGTCTCGACGGCGCACATGCGACCGATCGCGCCCGGAATCTGCCCCGCGTCGTCGGTTGTAGGCGACGTACCCCGACTCGCCGCGCGTGATCTCGAGCGCCTTCACGGTGCGCGCGATCAAGTCGTCGGCCACATCAAGTCCCGACTCCTTCGCCTCGATCAGGGCGAAGAGGCACGGCGCGGTCATGAAGGGCGACGTGGCGCACGGCTTGTCGATGCCGGGTCCGCGCGCGTACTGCCATCCACCGACCTGCGGGATCTCGGTCTTCTTAAGGGCGTCGAGGTAGAACACGATCGCGGCATCGACCGCCGGCTTCTGCGCCTCGCTCACCGCATTCGCCTTCTTCGCCGCGACGAGGAAGCGCAGTCCGTAGCAGTGCGCCCAGCCGCGCACGTCGTAGTTGCCCGTGTAGTCGGGCGACAACAGCGGCTCGTCCTTGCTCTTGGCGACGAAGTCGATCGCGCGCGACACCGCTTCCTTGCGCGACGCGTCGTCGGCGAAGCCAGGGGCCGCCATCAGCGCCAGCGACGCGATCGACGTGCCACCCACGCGATACCCGTACGGAATCTTGCCGCCCACGCGGTAGACGCCCTCGTAGGGCCACTCGGCGGCGACATCCGCGCCCGGGCCCTTCTCCTGCATGGCGACGATCTTGGCGACGCCAGTCGAAATTGCCTCCGCGTCGGTGGGATGGGTGCCGGAAAGGAGGGTGGCGGAAAGGAGGAAGGCGGCCAGCGGGGCGAGCATCGGGGCAATGTACCCAGGCCATCGCCCATTCCACACCACGGCGGCGCGGAAATCGCGGACGCTGCGCGCCATGCGCACCCTCGGACTCGCAATCGCCGCCGCCCTGCTCACGCTTCCGGACCCTGCGAGAGCGGACGACTTCGCCGCATGGCGTCACCACGGCGCGATGTACATCCTCACCACGCCCGACGGCGCGGACCTCCCCGCCTCGGCGTCGATCGACGGGTTCCCGCTGCTCGTGCGCCTCAACGGCGACTTCCTCGACTTCACGCAGTGCCGGCCGGATGGAGCCGACATCCGATTCTCGGCCGACGACGGTACGCCGCTCGCGTTCCGCGTCGAGGAGTGGAACCCCGCGGGCGGAAGCGCGACCGTGTGGGTGCGCATCCCGCACATCGCGGGCAACGCGCGGCAGCCGCTGCGCATCCACTGGGGCAACGCGACCGCCGCGCCCGCGTCGGACGGCAAGGCGGTGTTCAACGAAAGCAACGGCTTCTGCAGCGTGTGGCACATGAACGAGCCCGTCACCGACGACGTGGGCCGCGTCGAGTCGAAGGACGAAGGCACGAGTCCGACGCGTGGCATCGTGGGAGACGCGCGGCACCTCGCGGGCGGACAGGGCGTGTTCGCCGGCGACGACATCGCGACCTACCCGAAGGGCATGGGGCCGATGACGACGAGCGCGTGGTTCCGCGCCGAGCGCGTGAACGGCACCGTCGTCGCGTGGGGCAAGGAGAAGCGCCCCGCCAAGGTGATGATGAACTTCCTCAGTCCGCCGCGCATCGCGATCCAGTGCTACTTCGCCGATGTGGACGCGAAGCGCACGCTCGCGACCGGCGAGTGGTATCAGGTGGTGCACACCTACGCGCCGAAGGACTCGCGCGTCTACATCAACGGCGTGCTCGAGGGCACGTCGAGACCCGAGCTCGACATCCCCGGGACATCCGCGCTGTGGATCGGCGGCTGGTACGGAAACTACAACTTCGTCGGAGACGTCGACGAGGTGCGCATCGCGAGCGTCGCGCGCTCGGCCGACTGGGTCAGGCTCGAATACGAGAACCAGAAGCCGATGCAGACCGCGGTCGGTCCGATCGTGCGCGACGGGACCGAGTTCACGCTGTCCGACGACGCCATCACGCTCGACGAGGGCGCGCGCGTCACCGTGCGCGCGCGGATCGGCGGCGCGCAGAAGATCGTCTGGACGCTCGTGAAGGACGGCGCGCGGCGCGTCGTTTCCACCGACACCCTCGCCTGCTCCGTCGACGCAGGTCGCGTCTCAGGCGATGCGCAGGCCTCGCTCGAGTGCAAGGTGGTCCGTGCCGACGGGGTCGCCACCAAGTCGGTCGCGATCGCGATCCGGGAGGCGATCGCCGATCCCGACTTCACCCTCGAGGCCCCCACGCAGTGGGACGGCCGCAGCCCGCTCACGGTGACACCGAGGCTGACCGGTCACGCGGAGGGCGCGCTGCGGGTGCGGTGGTCGGTCGGCGACTTCGCCGTCACGCACGCCGCCGTGCCTGCGTCGGGCGGCGATCCTGGCGCGCTGCGCCTGACGCGCGCCGAGAGGAGCGGCACCGCGACCGTCACCGCCACCATCGACAACGGCGGTACTCCCGTGACGCGCCGCAGATCGATCGCGGTGCGCGAGCCCGAGCGGGACGCGTGGGTGCACCGCACGCCCGGCGCCGACGAGCAGCCCGAGGACGGCCAGTTCTATGCCCGCGACGATCGCGACGAGGCGATCCTCGTCTGGAACGGGCGCCTGGACGCGTCGTCCGACGGCGTCTTCCTGCGCGTCCTCGCCGACGGCAGGCCTTTCGCCGAATCACGCGCGAAGCCGGACGCCGAAGGCCGCTACGCCCTCTCGGCGACGCTGAAGCCGGGGCTCGTCCGCTACAGCGCGGAGTTCGGCACCACGACCAAGGGCACGGACACCCTCGTGCGCACCGTCGCGAACCTCGTGTGCGGCGACGCGTTCGTGATCGACGGGCAGTCGAACGCCGTCGCCACCGACTGGGGCAAGGGCGACTTCAACGAATCGAGCGAGTGGATCCGCACCTTCGGCTCGACCGGTGGCAACCCGGGCAGCGTGCGCTGGGGCAACGCCGTGCGCCGGGGCCGCGACGGCGAGCTCGCGATCGGCTTCTGGGCCTACGAACTCGCTGCGCGGCTCGTCGAGGGGCAGAAGGTTCCGATCTGCATCATCAACGGCGCCGTCGGTGGTACGCGCGTCGACCAGCACCAGCGCGACCACGCGAATCCCGAGGACCGCGGCACGATCTACGGACGTCTCCTGTGGCGCGTGCGGCAGGCCCGACTCGAGGACGGCATACGCGGCATCTTCTGGCATCAGGGCGAGAACGACCAGGGCGCCGACGGCCCGGCAGGCGGATACGGATACGAGACCTACCGCGAGCTCTTCCTGCAGATGGCCGGCGCGTGGCGCGAGGACTACCCCAACATCCAGCACGCATACATGTTCCAGATCTGGCCGAAGGCGTGCGCGATGGGCCGCGACGGATCCGACGACCGCCTGCGCGAGGTGCAGCGCACGCTGCCGCGAGCGTTCGCGCACATGAGCATCATGTCGTCGCTCGGGATCGAGCCTGAAGGCGGCTGCCACTATCCGGCCGAGGGCTATGCGCAGATGGCGCGACTGATCGCGCCGCTCGTCGAGCAGTTCAACTATGGAGTCATGCCGACGGGCTCGATCACGCCGCCGGACCTGGTGCGCGCGCGGTTCGAGGGCGCGGCGCGCGATGCGGTCGTGCTCGAGTTCGACCAACCCGTGCGTTGGGATGCCGCGCTCGCGTCGCAGTTCTTCCTCGACGGCGCGAAGGTGGACTTCACGTCGTCGGATGCGCTCGGCGCGACGGTCACGCTTCGACTCACGGCGCCCACCGACGCGCGCACCATCAGCTACATCGACGGCGACCGCTGGAGCCAGAAGACGATCCTCCGCGGCGAGAACGGCATCGCGGCGCTCACATTCTGCGAGGTGCCGATCGAGCCGGCACGACCGCCTCGAAGCGATCCGGCTCGATGACCTCGCCGGGCGTCCGCCCACTCCCGTCGCGCGTGATCGCTGCAGGAAACGAGGTTCCAATGCCGTTCGATCGGATCTCCGCACGCGACGATGCCGTCGATGTCCCCGAGTGCGGAACCGCACGCGGGACTGCGGACGATCAGCGGCTATCCCTCAGATGCTCGACGAGGAAGTTCGTCTGCCGGTCCTTCGCATCCCCTGCGAATCGCCCGAAACCCGAGTGTTCGTGCGGCGCGCCCGTCTCGCCGTACTCGTGCATCGACACGTCCTTCGCAACCCCGCGGGCCTTCAGCGCCTCCACGAACTCGCGCTGCCCCTCGACCGCGACCCACGCGTCGAGCGTGTTGTGCAGGATGAGAAGCGGGATCGCCCGCCACGACTCGAGATGCTGGATCGGGTCGAGCCGTGCGGCGCGCTGGGGCTCGAACATCGCGCGGTGCCGCTGCCAGGCGAACGAGCCCGTCGTGCACTCGACGCACGCCGCGCGGAAGGCGTGCGGCGCGCACAGCCGGATCAGGGTCGCCATGCCACCCGCGCTCATCCCACCGATCGCAACGCGATCCATCGCGAACCAACCCGTCGCCGCCATCGCGACCACGACGCCGTCGATCTCCCCCGCCATCCGCTCGACGAACTCGAGCGTGCGTTCGGGCTGCTGGAGCGCCTCGTCGAACCGCGCGCCATGCCCCGGCAGATCGAGCGCCACGCTTGCGATGCCCGCGCGCACGAGCCGCAGATAGCGGCCGGGGTCGAGCTCCTTGTTCGCCGTGCGGCCGTGCATCCACAGAAGGACGGGCGCCGGGCCTCCGTGCATCGCGCCGTCGGCAGCGAAGGCCGGATGCACGACGAGCGCAGGCACTCCGGCGAACTCGACGATGCGCGACTTCTCGCGCACGCTCGCGGGCAGCGCGCCCGACATGTCAGGCATGATCCGCTGCTCCGGCTTCCAAACCTGCTGCGGCGTCGAGCGCGTCGGGCATGTAGAGGTAGACGAACATGTCGTCCTTGTACTGGTGCACCTCGGGGCCGCGGAAGCCCGGGAGCGCCTTCTCGGGCGGGTCGAGATCGACCGGCGTCCGGAGGATCAGGAAGCCCTTCGGCGCGAAGAGCGCCCGCGTGCGCGCAGCCTGCGCGAGCACGAGCTTGCGCGTGGCCGGCTCGACCATCAGCGCGTACGGCGGGTCCATGAAGACGAGGTCGACCGGCTTCGGACTGCGCGCAAGCGCGGTCGGTCCGAGCGCATCGGCCTGGAGCGCGGTCACCCGGTCGCCGCAGCCGAGCGTCTTCACGTTGTGCTCGAGGTAGCGGAAGACATCGCGATCGCGCTCGACCATCACCACCTCGGCGGCGCCGCGGCTCGCGCACTCGAGCCCGACGGTGCCGATTCCCGCGAAGAGGTCGAGGACGCGCGCGTCCTTGAACCAACCCTGCAGCATCGCGAAGACCGACTCCTTCACGCGCGCGGTCATCGGACGCGTGACATCCTCGCCTTCGGGGGAAAGCAGCGTGCGCGATCGGTACTCGCCGGAGATGATCTTGACCACGCGTCGAGTGTAACGCTCAGCGCGGTGCGACGGGCGCGGCCGAACCTGCAGAGGGAGACGCCGCCGGAGCTGCCCCGGACACCGCGGGCGACGTCGCGCTCACCGGAACCGGCGGCGTCAGGATCGGCGTCTCACCGCGCCAGATCTTCTCGCCGTTTCCGCGCTGCACGACCGCGCGCACGAATGCCTCATACTCGACGGAGATCCGCTCGAGATCCTCGGCGAAGTACTCGCGCAGCACCGCCGGACCGACCTGACGTCCGATCGCCATGCGGCGCTCGTTGCGCGTGCCCGCGCGGCGCGATTCCCACAGCGTGCTCGCGATGCGGCCGTCGACCGCGTCACCGAGAAGACGCTCGAGACCCTTCCGGTAGCGGCCACCCTCGCCTTCGTTGAGGAAGTGGACGAGCGCCCAGACCTGCGCGTAGTAGCCGAGGAGCGTGGTGCGCCCGCCCGCGAGCGCGTCCTGCGGCGTGCCCTCGACCAGTTCGTCGAGCGGAATCAGCCGACCGCGCGACACGACCTCGCGCAGTTCGCCGAAGCGCTCGAAGTTGCGCCACGGGATGAACTTCGGCGGGCCGCCATCGACGCCGGCGCGCACGCCCTCCATGTAGCAGGCGATGCCTTCCTCGAGCCACACCGGAAGCGAGTGGCGGAAGACGCGCTGCGTGTACGCGTGCCAACCCTCGTGCGCGGCGATCGTGAAGGTGTCCCAGCGACCGATGTCGTACAGGACGGCGTCGCCCTCGACGGTGTAGCCGCCTCGGCCGATCTGCTCGTACATCGAGGCTTCCTGCGGCAGGCGCTCGCGGGTGTAGTCGAGCCACTCCGTGCGCGAACCGAAGAGGAAGACGTCGATCGGGCCGTCGGGCGCGGGCAGCGGGATGATCGCGCTGCGGTAGTGGTCGAGCGCCGTCGGCAGGAAGATCTGCATGCGCTCGCGGATGACCGGGTCGCGCAGGAGCGAGTGCATGCGATGCGTGCCAAGGTCGATGCAGTCGCCGGTCTTGCCCGCGTAGGTCCACGGCTCGACGATCGGCTCGGCGCGACGCAGCTCGGTGGTCACCGCAGCCGGCGCGACCTCGGTGTGCACGGCGCCCGGCGCGGGCGCGACCGACGAGCAGGCGGTCACGAGGACAGCGGTCAAGCCAGTGGCGATCGCGATCCCGACCGCGCCGACGACTCGCGCGCGACGCGCGAGATCGGTACGGGAGGCTGAGGGCGTGGTCGACACGGTGGGCGCTCCGGAGCGGTGGGTCGAGGATACCCCGACCTGACGAGCAGGGTTCGGAAAGTGCCCCGAACTGGATTCGAAACGCGGGATTCGTCCAGTACGACGCGGCCAAGCCGCGATGGATCGATCCTCGGCGGCGCCGGACTTCGCCGGACCGACGACGGACATCCAACATTCCCGGGGTTTCACCCCGGAACGGATGACGTCGGGACTCCTCCTCGTGCCGGCCCGATCCGCGCCACAGCGGGCGAGAGCGGGCACCCGAAGCGAAGCTTCGGCAGCCCGCCGGTCGCGAGCGCTCAACATGAACGCGGTCGCCGCTGCGGCGGCTCCCTCTGGCGCGATCCACGCCAAAGCGAGCGAGAGCGGGCACCCGAA